>MSXM01000084.1:2491-25040 GCA_002083565.1 Nitrospira sp. ST-bin4
TCAGAATCACTGCGGCGTTGCCGCCGGTTGCGGGGGAGTGTCGTTCGCTATGTTGCAAGCAGTGGCATTGAGTTGCATGCGCGGGGAGCGCCGGTTGTTCTCCGATGTGAATGTCACAGTAGAGCCGGGGACGTTGCTGACCGTGGTGGGGGAGAACGGGAGCGGGAAGACCAGTTTCCTCCGCATCCTGACCAGCCTCTTGTCGCCTGAAGCGGGAGCGGTCATCTGGCAGGGGCAGGATATTCGCCAGCTGAAAGAACAGTATTACGCGCAGCTCACCTATATCGGACATCTGAACGGCGTGAAGGATGATCTGACGCCGGTTGAAAATCTCATGGCCTCAGCCGGCTTGACCGGTGATCGCCATTCAGCCCCATTGGTGCAGGACGCGTTGGAGTCTGTCGGTCTTAAGCGAATGGTGCACCGGCTGCCGACGAAGGTGTTGTCGCAGGGGCAGCGGCGCCGTGTGGCGCTGGCCCGTCTGTGGCTCTCCACTCATCCTTTGTGGTTGTTGGATGAGCCGTTCACTTCGTTGGATACGGCGTCCACCGCTCTGGTGACCGAGCGGTTGCGGTCGCATTTGCGGGGCGGGGGGCTGGCGGTGGTCGTGACTCACCAGGAGGTGGAGTTGCCGTCTGATGTGATTCAGCGTCTGAGGCTGAACGGATGACTCGGCTCGGCATGTGGGATGCGCTGTGCGGGGTGGTGCGGCGGGATCTGCTCCTGGCCATGCGACGCCGGTCGGATGCGGCGATGCCCGTCTTTTTTCTGGTCATCGTCGCCAGCCTGTTTCCGCTTGGTGTCGGCCCGGAGCCTGCGGTGCTGCGGACGATCGGTCCCGGGGTGCTGTGGGTTGCGGCCCTGCTGGCCTGTCTCTTGTCGCTGGGGCGCGTGTTTACCGCCGATTATCTCGACGGTGTGCTGGAGCAGATGGTGCTGATTGCCCAGCCGCTGCCCGTGTTGGTCGTCGGGAAGGTCTTTGCGCATTGGGTGATTGCCGGGGTGCCGGTCGTCCTGCTCTCGCCGCTGCTGGGTTTGCAATTCGGCCTGGATGGCGAGGCGGTGACGGTGTTGGTCTTATCGCTCTTGCTTGGGACGCCGACGTTGAGTATGATTGGAGCGATCGGTGCCGCGCTGGTACTTGGCGTGCGCGGGAGCGGGCTTTTGGTCGCCCTCTTAGTGCTTCCCCTCTATGTTCCGGTGCTGATCTTTGGAGCCGGCGCCGTCGCGAGTAGTTTGGCGGGGGTTGGCGCCGAGGCTAATCTGTCGTTATTGGGAGCCTGTTTCGTGTTGTCGCTGTTTTTTGCGCCCTGGGCCACGGCCGCGGCGCTGCGGATTGCGTTGGAGTAGCAGATTCTCGTGAGTGTTATGGGCATCAACTGGCTGAAATATTCGGCGCCGCAAGCTTTCTATCCGCTGGCCGGAAAATTGATTCCGTGGTTTTCCATTCTGGCCGCGCTGGCCATCGCGGTCGGCCTCTATATCGGACTGCTCGTCGCGCCGACTGATTTCCAGCAGGGAGAATCGTACCGTATTATTTTCGTGCATGTGCCCGCCGCATGGATGTCCATGTTCCTCTACGTGGTCATGGCGGTGTGGGCCGGGTTCGGCATGGGGTTGAATGCGCGCCTGTCGTTCATGATGGCCCAGGCCATCGCCCCCACCGGCGCGATGTTTACGTTCCTGGCGCTGCTGACCGGGGCGATGTGGGGCAAACCCACGTGGGGAGCCTGGTGGGTGTGGGATGCCCGGTTGACCTCGGAGTTGATCCTCTTGTTTCAATATGCCGGCGTCATGCTGCTCCGCACCTCGATCGACGATCTGCGCCGCGCCGATCGGGCCAGCGGGGTGTTTGCATTGGTCGGCGTCGTCAACGTTCCCATCATCTATTTTTCAGTAAAGTGGTGGAACACGTTGCACCAGGGTGCGTCTGTTAGTATGTCGGGGGGGTCGAAAATGGCGGCTACGATGTTGACGGCGATGTTGGTGATGACGTTCGGGTTTTGGATGTACAGCATTGCGGTGATTCTGTCCCGCTCGCGCTGCGTGATTCTCGAACGTGAGCAGCTCCTTTCCTGGAATAAGTCGGCGTCGGTACCGGAACCTGTGGAGGCGCGATGATCTATTGGGGGAGTGTGAGCGAGTTTTTGGCGATGGGGGGATACGGCCTGTATGTCTGGACGTCCTACATCGTCACGGCGTTGTGTTTGCTGTGGGAAGTCCTCGCCCTTTGGCGCCGCCGCGCCGCTGCGGCCGCAGAAAACCGCGGCGTGCTATAGGAGTAACAGATGACATCTCGACAGAAACGGTTTGGATTCATCGGTTTGGGATTGGTTGTGCTGGGCGTGGCGACAGCGCTGATCTTGAATGCGTTTCAGAGCAATCTCGTCTTCTTTTTCACGCCCACCATGGTGGCGAACGGCGAGGTGCCTAAAGGCAAAAGCTTCCGGATCGGGGGGATGGTCGAAGACCGTAGTCTCACCCGTGAGGGCGACGGCCTCACCGTTCATTTCATAGTGACGGATACGGCCAAACGAGTACCGGTCACCTACAAAGGGATTCTCCCGGATCTGTTCAAGGAAGGCAAAGGCGTCGTCGCGCAGGGACAGCTGGTGGCCGACGGCACGTTTGTCGCCAGCGAGGTGCTGGCGAAGCACGATGAAAACTATATGCCGCCGGAAGCGGCTGAGGCGATGGCCAAGGCCAAAGCAGCGGGGGCACAGGCACAGAGCAGCAGCACGCTGATCGTTCAACCATAGTAGGACACCACCATAATGATTCCAGAAATCGGTCATTTTGCTTTGATCCTTGCGCTCTGCGTGGCGCTTGTGCAGGGGACTCTCCCGATCTATGGCGCTGCCGTCGGTAGCGCCGGGCTGATGTCCCTGGCGAAACCAGCCGCCCGCCTCCAATTTCTGCTGGTGCTGACGGCGTTCGGCTGCCTCGCCTACGCCTTCGCGGACAAAGATTTTTCCGTGTTGTACGTCGCATCGACCTCGAACTCCCAGTTGCCGCTCCATTACCGCCTGGCCGCCATCTGGGGAGCGCATGAAGGATCCCTGCTCTTGTGGACCTTCATCCTGACCCTGTGGATGTTTGCGGTGACACTCTTTTCCGCTCATCTCCCGGAAGCCACGCGGTCCCGGATTCTCGGCGTCATGGGTCTGGTAAGCGTGGGATTCCTCTTGTTCATGTTGTCGGTGTCCAATCCGTTCGAACGGTTGATTCCTGCGGCTCCCGACGGGCGTGATCTCAATCCCCTCCTGCAGGATCCCGGTATGGTGATCCATCCGCCGATGCTCTATATGGGCTATGTCGGTTTCTCGGTCGCCTTCGCGTTTGCCATTGCCGCCTTGTTGGGGGGGAACCTTGATGCGGCCTGGGCCCGTTGGTCCCGGCCATGGACCACGGTCGCCTGGTGTTTTCTCACGGTCGGTATCGCGATGGGAAGCGGCTGGGCCTACTACGAACTCGGATGGGGCGGCTGGTGGTTTTGGGACCCCGTTGAGAACGCCTCATTCATGCCATGGTTAGCCGGAACGGCGTTGGTGCATTCATTGGCCGTGACCGACAAACGGGGCGGGTTCAAGGTGTGGACGGTCTTGCTCGCCATCATGGCCTTTTCATTGAGCCTCCTCGGGACGTTTCTCGTGCGTTCCGGTGTCCTCACGTCGGTGCATGCCTTTGCCACTGATCCGAAGCGAGGTCTCTTCATCCTGGCTTTTTTGGCGATCGTAATCGGAGGGTCGTTGGCCCTGTACGCCTGGCGCGCTCCAAAAGTCGGGTTGGGCGGCAGCTTTGCGATGTTGTCGAGAGAAGGCATGCTGTTAGCCAACAACGTGTTATTGGTTGCCGCGATGGGCTCGGTGCTGTTGGGCACACTCTACCCCTTGTTTTTAGACGCGCTGGACCTCGGGAAAATTTCTGTCGGACCTCCCTATTTTGATTCCGTCTTTGTTCCCTTGATGGTTCCAGCACTCTTTTTGATGGGAATCGGTCCACTGGCTCAATGGAAGAAGGCGAATCTCCCCGATCTTGCGAAGCGGTTGAAGTGGGCAGCCGGGGTGAGTGTTGTGTCTGCGCTCACGTTACCGATTGTCCTGGGGAACTGGACGCCGCTGCTGAGTCTCGGCCTGCTCCTGGCCATTTGGATTGTGACGACCTCAGTGGTGTCCTTGCGTGAGCGATTGACGCATGTCACGGGGAATAGCCTCATGGAGCGTTTGGCGTCGGTGCCCAGATCATACTGGGGGATGCTCGTGGCGCACTGTGGGATCGCGGTCTTTATCGTCGGCGTGACGATGGTGAAAGGCTTCGAATCCGAGAAGGATGTGCGGATGAATGTGGGTGAGACGGCAAGTATCGGCGACTATACGTTCCGATTCGATGGCACGCAGGATGTGATGGGGCCTAACTATACGGCAGCCCGTGGGGCGTTCTCGATCAGTCGGGACGGTCGTGAAACTACGGTCTTGTATCCTGAAAAGCGACGCTATCCCGTTCAGAATCAAATTATGACTGAAGCGGCCATTGATCCCGGATTGTTGCGCGACCTCTATGTGGCGTTGGGAGAGCCGCTCGACGACGGGGCTTGGAGTGTGCGGCTCTATCATAAGCCGTTCATCGATTGGATCTGGGGTGGATGTTTTATCATGGCGTTGGGCGGCGCACTGGCTATCAGTGATCGCCGGTATCGACTTGCATGGCGCAAGCAAGAACCGGCTGTGCCCGCACCCGCGCGAGCGGCTAGGCGAAAGGTGGCATGAATCGGTTCCTGTTGCCACTATCCATTTTTGTCGTCGTGGTTGGATTTCTTGCGGTGGGGCTTAAACTCAACCCGCGGGAAATCCCATCTCCCCTCGTGGGGAAGGCTGCACCAGACTTTTCTCAGCCCCAGCTCTATGATCGCGAGAAAGTGTTTTCTCCGGCAGACCTGAAGGGGAAAGTGTGGCTGCTCAATTTTTGGGCTTCGTGGTGCAGCGGTTGTAAGACCGAGCATCCGGTGCTGATGGAGTTGGCCAAGTCCGGTGAAGTGCCGATCTATGGCATGGATTATAAGGATCTGCCGGAGGAAGCGATGGCTTGGCTGAGGCAATGGGGGAATCCCTATTCGATTATCGGGATGGATGATGCCGGACGAGTCGGCATCAATTTCGGAGTCTACGGAGTTCCAGAAACGTATGTCATCGACAAGCAGGGCGTGATCCGGTATAAGCAGATCGGGCCGTTGAATCCTGACACGGTTTCTCAGAAAATTATTCCACTTGTGAAGCAGCTTGAATCACAATGAAATGGGTGATGCTCATCATATTGTGTGTGTCGGGGCCGGCCTGGGCCGGGGAAGCCAGGCCATTGGCCGATGACCCTGCCGCCGAGGCGCGACTTAAGCACCTCGCTGTCGAGCTGCGATGTCTGGTCTGTCAAAATCAAACCTTGGCTGATTCCAACGCTCCGCTGGCCGAGGATCTCCGTCGGGAAGTTCGGGAGATGATCGCCAAGAATATGAGCGACAAGGAGATCATTGAGTTTCTTGTGTCGCGATACGGAGACTTTGTGCTGTATCGGCCGCCGTTAAAGGCCACGACCACGCTGCTGTGGGTGGGACCGTTTGTTTTGTTGACGATCGGAGCCGCGGCGCTGGTCATTACGCTGCGGCGCCGGGCGCACAATGTCGTCGATGCGGCGGTGTCGGATGAAGAGCATCGAAAAGTCGAACAACTCTTGGCAGAAGGAGGCAAGCGCTCATGACCGCTGCATTTTGGGCGATCGTTTCGGCCATGACTCTCTGTGTCCTCGGCCTTCTGCTGAGACCGCTGTTGAAGCGCCCGGCGCAGATGACGAGTGAACAGGAAAAAACGCTCCCGGTGTATCGACAGCAGTTCTCAGAGCTGGAGCAGGATCTTACTAACGGGCTGCTGACGGATGAGCAGTATCAAACGGCTCGACATGAGCTGGAGCGCCGTGTGTTGGAGGAGACCGGTTCCATCGAAACATCATCGACGACTTCCGGAGGGCTCGTCAATCTTCGGTTTGTCGCACTCTCGTTAGTCATGATCATCCCGGCAGCCAGCGGGGTGCTCTACTGGACATTGGGCAATCCGGCTGCGATGACGCACCCGGCGGCGTCGCCGATGGCGGCTCAGGGCGGTGCCGGCGACGAGCGCCAAATGATGGAGGGGCTCAATACGCTGATGGAACGGCTTAAGAAGAAGCTGGAGCAGAATCCCAATGATGCAACAGGCTGGACCATGCTGGCGCGCTCCTACATGGCTATGGAGCGGTATGCCGACGCCGTTCCGACTTTCGAGAAGGCTTTGAAGCTGAATCCCAACAATGCGGATATGCTTGCCGATTATGCCGATGCGCTTGCCATTCACCAGGGACGCAAGCTCGAAGGCAAGCCGGAGACGTTGATTGAAAAGGCTTTGAAGGTTGATCCCAATCACGTGAAGGCCCTGATGTTGGCGGGCACCGTGGCCTACAATCGTAAGGATTTCGCTCTTGCCGTCAAAGATTGGGAACGGGCGCGCGCGAACTTGCCTCCGGGTTCTGATCCGGAAGATGGCGAGCAAATTGCGGCCGCTATCGGCGATGCGAAACAGCGGATGGGTGGCGCGCCAATGATGGCGGCGACGAATGCCCCTCGCGCGTCATCGGCCATGCCGGCTGAGCATCCTCCGGTCAAGAAAGCCGGTGCGTCGCACGCGATCACGGGTAAAGTGGTGTTGGGGCCGGGCATGGCCGGCAAAACACTTCCTGATACACTGTTTGTCTTTGCGAAGGATGTCGCCGGTCCACCGATGCCGGTATCGATCGTGCGGGCGTCGAAGAAAGACTTGCCCTTCACCTTCCGGCTGGATGACTCGACAAGTCCTATGCCCTCTCGAAAGCTGTCGGACATCCAGACAGTGGTCATCGTGGCGCGATTGTCAAAATCTGGGCAAGCGATGCCTGGCAGTGGTGACCTGGAAGGTATGAGTCAACCGGTAAAGCCGGGGACGGAAAACATTACCGTCGTGATTGACCGGGAGCGCCCATAGACATCGTGTTGTCCGTTCGATTTATCGTGATGTGCACGGAGCTTGCCGTGGATTTTTTCTCTAAAACATATTGACAAGGTGATTGACGTTAGCTATAGTCCGCCCTCGTTAATTAAGACTCTATAATTAGATTAGTACTAACAAACTTAAGAGCATCGGTATCGTCGTTATGAATTTTATCGTAGGCAATTTTTTGACGGACAGGGCAGGCTGCCCATCAAACGGAAGGAGAATTACTGTGACCGTAAAGCATATTGCGAGGTATGCCATGGTTGTCTGCGGCCTCTTATTGGCCGCACCCGTGCATGCGCAGTACCCGAGCGTCCCGAAGGAAACCTTCGAGGCCCTGAAGATCGACCGGTCAGTCAGTCCCAAGGAGTTTCATGAGGCGCTGACCACTCGCTATAAGGATCCAGGTAGAGGAGCGGGGAAGGGGCAGTACGGCCAGTATTGGGAGCCGATTGCCATGAGCAAGTACTTCGATCCCGCGACCTTCTACAAGCCGCCGCAATCGGTCAAGGAAGTGGCGACACGTGAGCAGTGCGTGAAATGCCACACCGATGAGTCGCCGGGCTGGGTAGCGATGTGGAAGAGAAGCACCCATGCCAATCTGGACCAGATCCGCAAGCTCACGCCGAAAGATGACACCTTCTATAAGAAAGCGAAGCTGGAAGAAGTCGAGAATAACCTGCGCTCGCTGGGTAAGCTCGGTGCCAAAGAGAGCTTAAAGGAAGTGGGCTGCATCGATTGCCATGTGGACATCAACACGAAAAAGTCGGCTGATCACCGGGTGGATCTCAAGATGCCCACGGCCGATGTCTGCGGCAACTGCCATCTCATGGAATATGCCGAGCGCGAGTCTGAGCGTGATACGATCCTCTGGCCGAAGAACCAGTGGCCGAGAGGGCGTCCCTCGCACGTGCTGGATTGGAGAGCCAACGTCGAGACCGATATCTGGGCGGGTATGGCGCAGCGCGAGATTGCCGAAGGCTGCTCCATGTGCCATACCAATCAAAACAAGTGCGATAACTGCCATACCCGGCACGAATTCTCAGTAGCCGACTCCCGCAAGCCGGAAGCCTGCGGCACCTGCCACAGCGGGGCCGACCACAACAACTGGGAAGCCTACAACGGCTCGCAACATGGCCTGGGGTACCAGGCCTCGAAGAACCGATGGAATTGGAATGTACAGCTCAAGGATGCCGTGGTGAAGGGCGGGCAGAAGTTCCCGACCTGCCAGAGCTGCCATTTTGAGTATCAAGGAAAATTCAGCCACAATACCGTGCGGAAAGTGCGCTGGGCCAACTATCCGTTCGTGCCGGGCATTCGCGAGGTC
Source organism: Nitrospira sp. ST-bin4 (assembly GCA_002083565.1). Classification (GTDB taxonomy): domain Bacteria; phylum Nitrospirota; class Nitrospiria; order Nitrospirales; family Nitrospiraceae; genus Nitrospira_D. The sequence goes on from MSXM01000084.1 coordinate 10,868, forward strand.
GTATTTGACGCCTGGGGTATGCAACGGTACGAGGCGTGGGTCAAGACCTGTACCACGTGCCATTCCGAGACCTTTGCCCGCGCCTACTTGGAGTTTATCGACAACGGCACGAGCCATGGCCTCGATAAGTATGATGAGGCGCACAACGTCGTCCATAAACAGTTCGAGGCGCGGCTCTTGACCGGGCAGCGGACGAACCGGCCGGCCCCGCCCGCGCCGGCGAAGGCCCTCTTTGACCAGTTCTGGCAGATCTACTGGTCCAAGAACAACAGCCCGACCGCGATCGAGCTGAAACTTTTCGAGATGGCGGAAGACCACCTGGTGCAACTGCACGTGAGTCTGGCGCACCAGTATCCCGGGTTCACCTATACGGTGGGCTGGGCCGCCATGAACCGGGCTTATGTCGAAATCATGGATGAGGACACCAAACTGAAGGATCGGATGCTCCTCATGGAGCGGGTGACGAAGCTTGAGCAGGCGAACAAGACGAGTAGCCTGCTGGATTTTGATACCACTGATGGGAAAATTACGATCGGCAGCCTTGGTGGCGGCATGCTCCTCACCGGCACCCTTGCCCTTGCTGGATGGAGCAGACGTAAGAAGAACCAGCAGTGACCATAGACGCCGCGTAGACAAATGGATGCAGCGTTGACGCGGCCAAGCAGTAAAATCCTCCCGTCGCTAGGAGTAATCCTGGTGGCGGGAGGTTTTTTATTGCTTGGTTGGTTTGCATTTTTATGGTTCGATCCGGGTGCAGCCCCGTATCAATATCACTTAGTTGAAGAGGGCGGGGTAGAAAAATTTCCCAAGCTTGAATTCGGTGCTTGGCCTGACCTCAAAATCAGTAAACAAGAGATACACGTCGAGGGGATGCAAGAACCGATAGCCACTGGGTATATTGCTCGCCGAGAAAATATGAAGCCAGTGATGGTCGGATGGGAAACTCACGTCGGCGAACCGATGGTCTTTCTCGATACGAAACTCTCCGAGTTGTCCATCTTGGCACCGGCAATATCCAAGCATATGCCCAAGGATGCGGCTATTCTGGCCTGGTGGGATACTTCGCGTCAGATCCAGCTTCTCACTGGATTAGACCCGGTCTTCACCACTCAACTGAATGAACCTCTCATTATGCCGATGGTCTGGAAGCCGAGAACCGAGGCCATCTTGAAGTACGAACGAGAGTTCTGGGCGGCCCCGCCGACGGAGGAAGAGCAGCGGAAATTCCAACGATTTGCTGATGCATTAGCCTCTGAGCCTAAGGAAGGTGTCGAGATCCTGCGTGAACTGGTCGGCGGACGCGAAGGGTATGTTGTGGTTCACATTGCAGACATCTATAAGCTTGGGCTGATGCGGCCTGATCGTATCGGTGTTGCCTATAAGGACTTTCCCGTGAAAGCGAGCACGGATGTTCATGGGGTCAATATCATGGTAAAGCGTTGGGAAGGGGACAACAAATTCACCGCCCATACGGTCCATGGATTCTCGGAAAATATCATGCGCGCCTACTTCCTCACGGATGAAAAAAGTACAAAAACTCTGCTCGCACAGATGTTGCCCATGACGACCTCGCTGATTCTCGATTTTGCACCCCTCCAAATGGTCTATAAAGAAGGAGGCTATTTGGTGTATAAGATTCCGTCTGCACCGCCAGCGAATAACTGATTGTTTGAGTGGCAGAAGTGGAAAGACTGTTATTGAAAATCTTCTACAGTCACGTTAGAGTAATGCATCCCTGCTTGCTCAAGCAGGACCACGAATAGTATTTCATAGGAGAAAGGAGCTACCGTGAATCGATCCATGACAATCGCACTCGCCGCTACGGCGTTGTTCGCTGTCTTAGTCGGAACTGCTGCTGCTGAAGGAACATTTGAAGGCAGGAAGAAGTGTTATAACTGCCACAAGGGAGAAGGTGAGTCGTGGGATAAGACCCTTCATGCCAAGGCAATGGAGTCGCTCAAACCCACAAGAGGGAAGAAAAAAGACGAGGCGATGGTCAAGGCGAAGCTTGATCCCAAGAAGGATTACACCAAAGACAAGGATTGCGTGGGCTGCCACGTCACCGGCTGGGGTAAAGAGGGCGGCTACGTTGTAGAAGAACCGGAGAAGTTTCTGACCGGTGTCGGCTGCGAGTCCTGCCATGGAGCAGGGAGCGATTATCGTAAGATTCACCGCAAAGCTGGCGAAGCCTTTGAGAAGTCTAAGAAGGAAACTCCTCGTGAGTCCCTGGCGGAAGCAGGACAGGACTTTGAATTCGTCGAAAAATGCAGCGCCTGTCACCTGAACTATGAAGGGTCACCCTGGAAGGGTGCGAAGAAGCCCTATACGCCATTTACCCCGACCGTCGACAAGAAGTACTCGTTTGATTTTGAAAAGTATGTGCGAGACGACAAGGCGATGCACGCCCATTTCAAGCTGGCCGGGACATTCACTGGCCCGCCAACGCCGAAATTCCACGAGGAATTCCAGAAGAACGCCAAGCCACCCGTGAAGTCCGACAAGGCTGAGGAGGAATAATGTCAGGGAAGGCCGGTACGTTCATTATCGGGGGAGTGGTCGGCATCCTGCTGATCGCCGTGGTCTTCGGGGGTGAAGCCGCTGTCTCACGAACCGAGTTCTGCATCAGCTGCCATTCGGAAATTTACCCCTACGAGGAGTTGAAGAAGTCCTCTCACTGGGGGGCGCTTGGCGCAGATCCCGGTTGCAAGGATTGCCACGTGCCACAAGGCTTCTCGAACTTCCACAAAGCTATTTACACGCATGTGGTTGACGGGGTGCCCTTCCTCATCAAGGAGTTCACCACCGACTACTCAACGGTGGAAAAATTCAATGAGCATCGCCCGGAGGCTGCCTATCGGGCCAGGATGAAATTAAAAGAGTGGGACAGTCTCACGTGCAGGGCTTGCCACAAGAATGTGAAGGCGCCAGGCGCGTCAGCCAAGGCTGCACATGCGAAGATGCAGTCGGAAGGCGCCACCTGTATCGATTGTCACCAGAACTTGGTGCACAAGAAGGTTCCAGAACACGATCTCAATGCCAGCTTGGCGCAGGGCCAGCCGGTATTGAAAGTCGAAAAGAAGAAGAAAGATGATGAGGAGGAGGACGAGAAGGACTAACTTCGTCTTCGTCTCTCTGTAAAGAATGAACCGCCTTGCATCTGGTCAGCCAGGTGCAAGGCGGTTCTGCATTGTGCGTCTGTTAGAGATTGGATCCGTACAGCCTTGCAGTGGTTGACCAGACTGTCTTCTCTGCAACCCGCTTGTACAGAGTGACTCACACCATCGGACAGCAAGGTGCGGACAACCTGCGAGGCTCTGAGCGGCTTGCTTCTCCTCTGTCCGTCGATGTATCACGTCGCTTGCTGAGGCCACGGTCCATTATGGCCATTGAAATGGGCCGTATAATCCTCGCTTGGGCTATCTCAAGCCAATCCTTCAGGCAGAGTGACATTTGCGTATTGCATCGTCGATTCGGTAACCATGGGGGCGCAGCCATCGTCCTGAGTGGACCGAGATTTGTCAATGCCTGGCGTCAAGCTGAGGGTTCTAACCTCTCACCGGTGGGTCGTTGGACGGGCGTGTTAGGTTTTCCGAAGCATGCACGAGAGGATATTCAAACGCCGATGCACCGCACCTCGCAGGCCATCAGTTCATCGTTGAAAAATCCAGACCTTTCCGTTGAGCCTCTCGACAAGACCTCATTCCACGCCCCATCTGGACAGGGCTCAGCCCAATTTCCCAACCACAGGTCGATATTGCAATGACGCCCAAGAGTGCTGGTCGAGCACCGCAAGGTGAACTGCGGAAGAAGCCAGAATATTACAGGATTTTCAGTGGAATCGATGTACTTGATTCAGGGCCGGAAAAAGTAGGGGGGGCTTAGGCCCCCCCCTACAAATTACCCAATGACCAAAAACTCTATTCTGATACGACTATTCTTTATCGTGCACACACCAGACAAAGTTCCTGTTGACCTTAAAATCGTTACCGATGATACCATAGTCGAAGTTTACGTCCCACGCGCTGAACGGATACTCTTCATGCTCCGTCGCCGTCCAATAGCCATGAAGCTCGATGTTGGAAAAGGGATGGCCGCTTATGAGGGCTGGGGGAGGATAGATCGTGTGATCCGCCAGGGTCTCCAATTCTTTGAGTGATGGCAAGCGCCAGTTACCTTTTCCACCGACGGTCTTTTTTGCACAGATACCGGCGGCATTTTTCCACACCGTCATCACTCGCGCCGGTACCATTTCCCACACCAATCCGGTCTCATTGTCCAGCGCCGCCTCTTTATTAAATGAATCCAAAATGGTAAACCTCTTCGACAACTCCACCGCCTTGCCGCCTTGGAACTCCGCGATAGGACCGGCTTGGGCGTCAGAAGGTGCGGTTCCTACAGCAAAACCAGCCAGCGCCAGGAAGCCGACAGCCAGCCCCATAGTGCCGATGCCGCCCACTCGTTTGCGTCTTCTACAGTTCATTGATGACCCTCCTCTAGGTGATGTTATTGAACCGCCGGAATGCTGTGTAGCCCAGGACAACGGATTACACAGCGAGGGGTTCGCGGTTAGGTTTAGCAAAGTATGTACGCAAGTTAACAGCCGATGAACGGGACCCGGCAGGTTCACCTGCCTGATGCCCGATAGTTGGAATCCGCAAACCGGCATAAGATATTTTCTCAGATCAGAGAAGTTTCACGCGCATGTGTAATATCAGGAGACACTTTGCTTTGTCAATACCTTCTGTAAAACCAATCTGTTCTACGATCGGTACTGGTACCCGTCGCAGTGTAGATGAGCACCTGTCGACTGAGGATGACTTATGCACCAGTTGCTCGCAGCTGTTTCTCCAAAATAAAACGGGGAGGAAGAGGTGTCCCCTCTCCCTCCCCGTGTTAGGTCACTCTGTATACGTTACCTGAACTCTCTCCTCAAGTGACTACAGCCCCTTGAAGAGTTCAGCATTGGTCGGACCATCGATCTTGAGCAGGCCAAGGGCGCCTTTTTCGGTACGGAAAAGCGAGTGGTCAACCGACACAAACGTGCCGGGCATTTCGCCTTTAAATTCTCCGATGGTCGCTTCACCCGTCCCCACCAGGGTGCTTTGGATAGATTCAAGCGGCGCCTTTGACACATCTCCTCCGGGCCATACCCGGTCTAACATTTCGCCGATGACGTGCCACGAAGATTCAAAGTTGACTCCGGCATTGCCGTAGAACCATCGCGTGGTCTCTCCCACTTTCGATCGGAGCGGAACCTTGACCAGCGCGGTCATATGGCCGTTATGCACGATATACGACGCATCCGCCGCCTTGACCCTATCGATCGCGAAAGGCAGGGTGTCGTTCTTCTTGCCGTCCTTCAAGTAAAATTCGCTCTGCATGACATAGTATTCTACTTCGACAGGCTTCAGCCCACCGACCGGCTCAACTAAGATCAAGCCGTACATCCCACTCAACAGGTGTTGGATATTGGATGGGGCCGCGGTGGAGGACTGATAGATAAAGAGGCCTTGTTTGGTGGCCTTAAATGTGAGCTTCGCTTCTTTCCCGGGCTCCGCACTGACCAACGCGGCTCCGTCGGTGGCTTTCCCGAAGTCAAGATTGTGACTCTGCTTACTGTCCTTCTTGTTCTTCAAATTGACTTCAACCGTATCGCCCACCATGACGCGGATCATGGGCGCTGGCACCATTCCATTAATGCCCCAGAACTCCATTCTATTATCGTCGCTAATCAACCCTTCCCATTCGGACGCTTCCAGGTTGACCACGACGGTGGCGGGCTGGGTTCGCGTGATGGGAGCGGGAACCTTGGGAGCCTTCAGGAGTTGAGCCTGGATGGTCTCCGCCGACACCAGGCCTGCATTGATGGCAAAACACGGAGCCATGACCAATGCGCTGATGAATCCGGCATGACGCATGTTATGGAAGAAACTCTTAGGCATGACGCCTCCTTTAATTTTTGATGACGCTCGTAGATGGCCTCGTTGGCTGGATCCGTTAATCTACCTTCAGCAGACCCATGGCGCCGAGGTCCTTTCGATTGCCCACTGGGTCAACGAGGGTATAGGTGCCAGCCGTCTTGACTTTAAACTCAACCATCACCGCGCCACCAGTAGGAACCTTGGTCACTTTGACATTTTCCGCCGGTGGTGCGGCCAACGAACCTTCGGTGTACACCCTGTCGAACGGCTGCTCGAGGAGTTGTAAAGAGTCGACAAAGTTTGGTCCTACGTTGGTGAAGAAAATCCGAACGGTTTCCCCCGCCTTGGCTTTGAGGGGATTCTTGACCATCGAAGTCATATGGCCGTTATAGACCACATGGGAAGGACGCTCATCTAACCCAGCTTCGTACGAAAATTCCATCGTCTCGCCCTTCGCAGCACCCTCTTTTGTGTAAAACTCGCTTTGCGTGATCTGATACTCCTTGTCGACAGGCTTCAGCCCACCCGCCGGCTCGACGACGATCGTGCCATACATGCCATTCGCAACGTGCTCGGGAATGGACGGCGATGCGGTGGCGCAGTGATACATAAAGATGCCGGGAATGATCATCTTAAACCTTCCACCGCTCTCCTGCCCTGGCTCGCTATTGAGCAGGCTCGCCCCGCCGCCTGGCCCCGTGATCGCATGGAAGTCGATATTGTGGGATTCCTTGCTGTTCTTGTCGTTCTTCATGCGGATTTCAACCGTATCGCCCACCATGACGCGGATCATGGGCCCTGGCACGTGCTTATTAAAACCCCAGAACTCATAGTTGTTATCGTCGCTCAGCGGACCGGTCCACTCGTCCGATGTCAAGTTGACGAGGACCGTGGCGGGCTGGGTTCGCGTGATGGGAGGGGGAACATTGGGCGCAAACGCTAGTTGGGCCTTGATGGTCTCAGCCGACACGACGCCTGCATGGATGCCGAGATAGGGAGTCATGATAAATGCGCCGACCAATCCGGCCGTGCGCACACAACGCGATAAACTAGTAGACATTGTGCCTCCTTTGATTTTGGACTGCCCTGATAGTTTCTTTTCTCATAGGACGTGGCATGACCCGAATGGTTTCAGCCCCGGTTCAGGGCATCGTCATGATCTGCCTGATGATTAGGGTTTGTAGCATGAGTGATCGTGCGGCTTGCCCCCGTTCGAGAACATATTCTCAAACGCCATCACATGCCAGATCTGCTCTTCCGTCAGGCTGTTCTTAAAACCTTTCATTTTCGTCTTCGGGATACCTTCCGATATCCGCCAGAACCAGAACGCGTCAGACCAGCGGCAGATATTTTTAGGATCGCGCATATCCCGCGCACCTTTTTTTACCGGTGTTCCGTCCTTGCCATGGCAGCTGCCACAGTTGACGTTCGGATTCACATCGCCCTTGTAAATCTGCTCTCCCTCTTCGATCGCCTTTGGATCCGTCCATCCTCCAGCCGGCATCTTTTTGTCGGCATACTCGGCTGGAACCGGGGGCAAGGGGGGATCATCGTCAGCGAAAGCCATGCCTCCTGACAGAATCAGCGCGCTCCCCATCATCATGATCGACATAACGAAATTCCTTCCAGTCATTCCTGCCTCCTTATTTACTAAATGTTGCATGTGATTCAAACAACGCGACCATCGAAAATTACGTACGAGCCATGGCTGACGATGAATACCCCTTGTCTAAATCAACCGTTCCGCCTCTTTACTATACTCTTGATTCGGTCGGTTGTGTTCCCGTTGGGAAACCATATCGAAAATAATCCAGCCCTGACACACCGACGGCAGCAGAGACCTTCTGGGCGTAGCCACACATCGGGAAAGTTGTCTCCCCTGCGCCCTTCTCCCGCATTAAGAGAAGGGCATGTAACATACCACTAAACTAGTGTCAAGAGGTTGCACTGTTGCCTGTCAATCCCAAGTAGAAATATGGGGAGGAGGAGGGAGGGATCAGGCGCCCTTCTTGCTCGCAGAACGCGCACGGTGCGGACCCCCGAGATCGAGCTGGAAAATATCCAGCTCGATCCCATGGGGACTTATCGTGCGGGCTACTTGGTAGCGACGATCTCAAGGAGTTCGATTTCAAACACTAACGTCGCGCCGGGCTTGATCAGGGGGGGAGAGCCTTTGTCGCGATAGGCGAGACTGGACGGGCAGACCAGGGTGCTCTTGCTGCCGACCTTCATCTGCCGTATCCCTTCCGCCCAACACTTGCTCATTTCATTCACTCTCAGCGTAGCCGGTTCGCCCTGCTTGGCTGAACTATCGAACACCGTTCCGTCAATCAAGGTTCCTTGGTAATGCACCTTCACTATGTCCGAGATTTTCGGAATGGCGCCGCTCCCTTCCTTGATGGTCCTGAGAACCGCGCCGGACTCGGTTTTCTTGGCGCCGGGTTCTGCCGCGATCTTTGCGAGGAAGGCGGCACCCGCTTTCTTCTCGGGTTCTGCAAGGGCCGCAGCGCGGGCCTCTTGCAGTAATTGAATCTTCGGGCCGAACGTCTGGAGATCCACCTTAGGTGGCCGTTTGAATACTCCATCGGTGATGCCAGCCTTGACGATTTCGAGTTCAGATTCGCTTAGGGTGAAGGTGCTGATTGATTGGCTGATGGCTAATCCCATAGCATAGAAGGTTTTCTGTTCATCGGTCGTGGGTTCTGCCGCCGCCGCGAATGTCGCAGTGGTTCCCAGGCAGAGCATGATCGCCAAACTGGAGACAACGAAACGCATGAGCGGTCCTTTCTTTTCTTTATGTGCGACTGGCCGAACCTGATATCAATATCAGGAGGCTCGAAACTCTACAACATATGTGATGTCGCGATGGGGATCAAGACAAATTTGTCGCACCGGAAGTATTGTGGCCTGTCCTGCAAATGCCACTGTTGCGCGAAACACCTGTGACAAAGCAGTCGCTGGGCACCGTGAGCGTCCCGAGGCGTTTGCCCTGCGAGATCTTGCCGTAGCAGCCTGGCCCGATAGGCCCGTTTGCGCACCGGATGCATTGACAACTTCGGCGACCTCCGTGCAAGATCAAGATAAAGTACGCGGGGATACGCCGAATCGGCTGTGCACCATTCTCTGTCAGCCGATCGGTGGATCGAAGTGATGATTCGTCGGGTTCACACCCGGGGGCAGGAAACACGAGAGGCGCATCAGATGGCAAACGGTACACCGATCCTATTTCGAGCCGGTTGGTTTTCGATGATGATTGTCGCAGGCGTCGTCTTGGCCGGTTGCGACAGCACGGTGAGGCAAGTCGGCAAGTCGTCGGCGGAGTCGTCGCCTGTCGTCCAGAGGGAGAGCCGAGAGAAGCATACTGACCACACCTATGGATTTACGGTCAAATACTATGCAAAAGAATATGTGCTTCTCACGGATGACCCCCATCAGGCAGCCACGCAGCCGCCGGCGGTCCAGCGTGTGCACTTTCAACGGAAAGACATCGCGGCAGGCCAGGTTGCAGACCATGAACCTCCGGAATTGACGATCAGCGTGTTCGAGCGATCGCCGAGCCCCTCGCTACGCGAGTGGCTGGACTCATCCGGACTGCTGCCTCCCGGCAGCGAGATTTCTCCGGTTCGACTGACGGGCGTGAAGGAAGGGTTGAGAGTGACCCTCCGACAGCAACCTGCCCCTAACGAGTTCGTCTATCTTGCGACCGATCAGTATGTGTACGGTCTCGTGCCGTATGGCGCCACGGGCGGGAAAATGCTGCGGTCGTTCCGTCTGCTCCCGGATTCATCAAGGGCTCATATGAAACATTGATCTGAGCGTGCAGAGGAAGGTTCCGGAGCACGATCCGAACGCGACCTGAATAGCCGGGCATCCGCCAGTTCTCAGGCCCTATTTCTAGGGCGCATTCTATTGAGAATTCGCCAGTTGCCAGGTGAGCGCGAGGACATACCGTGCTATGTTCCGCAAAATTTCCGGATTGATCGTGTCGGCGGTGTCGGTAGGCTGCTGCATGTGCGGGTGGACCCCGCCGCTTGCGATGCTGACGGTTGGAATTCCTGCCTCTTTGAACGGTCCATCGTCCCCGCCGGGCAAGAATCCGTAATAGTCAAGCTTGCTGACCAAACCCGTTGCCCACCCTGCTTCCTTTAACATGGGTTTCTTCAACTCTGCGACACGGAGGATTAACACTCCGTCTCCCACTCCGACATGGTCGATGTTGACCATGGCCTTCGTTGAGCTGAGTGGGAGCACGGGTCTTGATGTATAGAGACGTGCCCCGAGCACCTCTCTCTCCTGTCCACTGAATGATAGAAGGAGGATCGACCGTTGAGGACGTAGGCCGAGTTTCCCAAGGGCCCGTGCGACCTCCAGCACGATGGCCGTTCCTGATGCATTGTCGTCAGCGCCAGGAAACCAGAGGCCCGCTGTACGTCCGAAATGATCTCGATGGGCGCCGATGATGATGGCTTCCGATCCTGTGCCGGGGATCACTCCCACCACGTTCGTCAGCAAGCCGTCCGCGATCATGGTTTTCCAATGGAGAGACGCATATCGATTGGTGAGGCGTGATCGCGCTGATGGGGCGTTATTGAGTTGTTCCTGGAGGGTACGAAGGCGGTTATCAGGATTGGACTCGTCTCCGTTTCCGGCGAGGAGCGTCTCCGCCAATTTCGTGCTGATCCATGCGCCAGGGAGGGCTTGGTCAGGGGGGAGCTGCCCATACAATGCGCTGGGCTTTCCCGTGGCGCCGCGGCGAATTTCATATGGGCTGATAATCGGCCCTGTGGCAGTCAGATAGGCCCAGGCTCCTCGATCTCGTGCGAAGCGGACCTTGTCGGCGTGGCTGATGGAGCCTTGGTAGTGATCCGGTTTGCCACGCAGGAAGAGCACGATGCAGTTCTTCACATCGACGCCGGCGTAATCGTCGATTCCCTGAGCGGGATCGACGATGCCGTAACCGACGAAGACGACCTGACCCTGGAGATCGGCGGAGGGGGAGTCAAAGACCGGGAGATAGTCTTTACTCAACTGCGCGGTGACCAACTGGTCTGCTGCGCCGATGCGAACGACCGGGTCTGGTTCGATCAGTGGCGTGGAGACCATCGAGGCCATGATGCCAACGGGCTCTTCCTTCCCGGCGCCGGGAGAGGGGAAGACGATCCCCTTGTTGTCAATGATCGGTAGTTGTACTCCTGCCAAAGCCAATTCCTGTGCAATCCACTGTGCGGATCGCAGGTCATCGGCGGATCCGGCTTGCCGTCCGTTGAACGCCGGGCTGCTTAACGTGCGTACGTCGGCGAGCATCCGTTCGCTCGACAGGCTCTTGAGTGCGTCAACCCATGTACGCTGGTCTTCCTCCGATTGCGCGTAACCTCGGCTTCCCGAGGGAAGCAGAGCGAGGATGATTCCCAGGAGAATGATCATAACAACGGAGGGGGAGCAGTTGCGCGTCGAGCCGTTCATGCAGTGAGCCTCTTAAGATGGCACGGAACTATACCATAAGACTGACTCGTTGCAGAGCAGTTCTACTTCGTGCGCGTGTTAGAGGTTGGGTCCATACAACCTTGCCGTAGTTGACCCGACCGTCTTCGTCTCAATCCGCTTGTTCAGTGTCTCGCGCCATCGGACTGCAAGGGCCGGACACATTGCGAGGCTCTGAGCGGCTTGAATATCATCTGTCCGTCGATGCATCACGTCGTTTGCTGAGGCCACGGTCCATTCTGGACAGGGACGTTCTACGAGCATGAGGCGCGACCCTGCTTGAATTGTTCCCTCTCTGATGACACGGAAATACCATCCAGTTCGTCCGCTCTCTTGTACACGGAGGGCCAGGTCCTTTCTGCGCCAGCGCCGTGCTAATTTCCAGCAGGGTTGTCGCGGCTGTGAGACCTGAACGAGCGCCTCTCCGACCTCAAAAATATCGCCAAGGCACACCTCAGTTTCAAGCAGCCCTTCTGTCGTGAAGTTTTCCCCCAACGATCCGAAGGGAAATTCAGCCGTGCCCAGCACCTGTTGCCAATAGGGGTAATGTTCGACGGGATAGACGTTCACGGCCTTTTCAGGGCCACCGTGATTCTTTAAATCCGCCTGGCCATCTCCGTCCAAATTGAGGGACCTAAGCTGTACCGGGCCGACAACGGAATGTTTGAAGAACCCGGTTGTCCAGAGCTGATCCATGGGCTCTGTTGCGTCACGTTGTCCGACGGTGTGCGGCATCCCTATCTGGATCGAGAGGACGGTTGCCTTCAGTACTATATTACTCACGTTCGGTCTCCATGGGATCGAGTCACGGAATTATCTTCTCAAGCACATGCTCGCCGGCACGACGCTGCTGCTGCAGTCGCCGATACGCTGTTCCAGCGAGCCCGCCCTGGCGGGCTCGCTGCCCGGAGCACGACAATGCGTCAGGGCCGTGGGGCTCCGGGCACCGGTCTCGTACTGCGGCATGGCAGGGTCTGCACAAAGAATCATCAAGCTGCTCCTAGGGTACACTGTCGCGGACATTTCTTGGAAGGGGGAAGGCCCTGCTGTGTTCTGTCCATCGGGATTTGTCCTGGGAAACTTGCCCGTGTCTAGTCGCTGATGTAAGATACCGCCTGTATCACGCTTTGTGGCCGGCCGTCACTTGAGCCCGTTCGGCATTGCCTGACCTATGGAAACTTCCCCTCCCGCCACCCGCTCACGATTCGGCGCCGATGTGCTCATGGCGGCATTGCTGCGCCATTTTCCCGAGGCCACTGCCGACTCTGCCCATAGAAAACGCGATTATGCCATCGCAGCGTTTACCTTTATCTGTGTCGGCGCTAGTGCGTTGCTTGAAATACGGGCAAGTGTGGAGACACAGCAGGTCTTGGGGGCTATCGCCTGGATCTGCTTGGCCGGACTCTTACTCGGTGAAAATAGAGAGACACAAATGCAGGTCGTCATTGCCGTCGTATTTGCGACGGCCGGCGAGCATTTTGCTTCGTTGTATATGGGGGGTTACACGTATCGATTCGAGAATGTGCCGGCCTATGTACCGCCCGGTCACGGGATGGTGTATCTGACGGCCGTGGCCTTGGCTCGGTCCGGGTTTTTCATGCGCTATGCCAAGACGATCGCCGTGTTTGTCATCGGCGTATGGGGCACATGGTCATTATGGGGAGTCAGCGGATATGCGGAACAGGGAGATGCGGTCGGCGCTCTGCTGTTCTGTATTTTTTTGGCATGGCTGGTCGTCGGCCGATCTCCCATGGTTTACCTCGCCGCCTTTTTCATCACGACGTGGCTGGAATTGATCGGCACCGCGGTCGGAGCCTGGAAATGGGCCGCGATCGACCCGCTTCTGGGATGGCCCCAGGGGAATCCGCCAAGCGGAGCGAGTGCGTGGTACTGTCTCGTGGATGCGGTCGCCATCGGCGGATCCGCGGTGGTCTTGCGGGGCTTGAGACGGGCCGCGCATTGGTTGACATTGCGACGGCTGTTCCCGTGAAGGTGTCCTCTCAATTGTTCGGCCCGGTTTGTCGGCCGACGGGCGGAGAGGTGAGCGCGGTCTCGGTGTCGTCACCTCTGCGGTTGCCTATTTCTTGATCTGCTCCGAAAGATAACGCTCCAGCCCGATTTGTTCGATTGCCCGCAGTTGGATCTCGAACCAATCGACGTGCTCCTCGGAATCCTCGATCATATGTTCCAGTATGTGGCGAGTCGTGAAATCCTCGACTTTGGCGCAATGGGCGATGGCTTTACGAAGCAATTCGACATCCTCGCGTTCAAAGTCCAGATCGCGGGCAAGCAAGGCCGACACGTCCTGCCCATGCGCGACAGGTTCGAGGTGCTCCATGTCGGGTGTTCCGTTCAAGTACAGGATATGGTCGATCAGGCCCGATGAGTGGCTGACCTCTTCGCCTGCCAGATGACTGTAATGCGCATGCAACCGGTCATATCCCCAATGCTTGCACATGGCTGCGTGCAGCAGATACTGGTGGATGGCTGTCAACTCCGCTCTCAATACCTGCGCGAGGAAATCAAGGACCCCTGCTTTGGCTTTCATAGGCGCCTCACGATTCTTTCTTGATCTGCTCGGCTAAATAGTTTTCGAGGCCGACCTGCTTGATCGTCTCCATCTGCATTTCGATCCAGTCGATATGCGAATCGACATCTTTTGCCATGTCCTCGAACATGTGGCGCGTGGTGAAGTCCATGACTTTTGTGCAGTGGACCACGCCCTCGGCCAGTAAGGCCAGCATTTCTTGTTCGGCTTTCAGATCCAGCTT
>MSXM01000084.1:25088-30574 GCA_002083565.1 Nitrospira sp. ST-bin4
TTCGGGACGCCTTCGAGATAGAGAATATGGCCGATGATGTCGTCGGCGTCTTTCATCTCGTCGATGCTGCGCTCCCGGACCTTGTGGTGCAGACGTTCGTAGCCCCAATTTTCGCACATTTTGGCGTGGACGAAATATTGGTTGATGGCGGTGAGATCCGCCGTCAGAACCTTATTCAGGATATTGACGACTCCCTCCTTGGCTTTCATGTTGTGCCTCCTTGGCTTCAATCGGATCGTTGCGTGTTTGTTCGCCTAATCGGTGCTGCAAGCCCATTATTGTCGCACTTTTGCTTCCCGTCAACTTAGCAGGTGAGGGTTTTCTGATTCTGTCTCTCAGTCTCGCTGAGAGTAAGAGTCAGTCTTGGCGGCTGCTCTTTGGCGAACGACTTTGTCCGGCAACGGCAGATCGTCGTGGCGCACGCATCAATAGGGGGACCTTTCCGCTGTTTCCTGGCTGTGTATCGGCCCTTGCAAGAGTTGGCTGCAGAATGGTAAATTTCCTTTCGGTTAGAGTCGCATGATCTGATACAGAGCGGTACGTCATGGCCATGTCGTGGGTGGGTCCACTCTGGGTAAGAGTAGTGGTATAAAGAAGATGGGTTTCGTCGGAGAAGTATCGTTATGATGAAGTGGATGACGAAGGCAACCTTCAGCGGGCTCGTTCTTGCTGCACTATTGTCTCCCGGCATAGCCGATGCGCATGGAAATGTGACAATGGAAGAGGATATTTGCGTGCGGCGTATCGGCGGGAATATGGTGCACTTCAGCGCCTATCAACCGCAATTCGAGCCCAAGGCGCAATATTGCACCGAGATTCCTGAGGTCGGAGACACCTTCTTGGTTGTGGATCTTGTGGATCCTGGACTACGTACGATGCCGGTGGGTGTGCGGATCGTACGGGGGCAGGAAGGGGATGGGAAGGACGATGATCAGACGGTGGCGTACTGGAGACCGGTCTCCCATCCGGATGGAGTGGTTAGGGGTGAAGCCAAGCTGGATAAGGGTCTATACAAGCTGATCATTACGGCAGAGGGATTGAGCCCGTCTTATTATCTCTTGCGGGTACAGCAGGTTGATTATTCGAAGGTTGGGCGGAAGATGGTGGGGCCGGTGGTCGTGCTGCTGGTGCTCGCACTGGTCGGGTATGAGCTTTCCAAGTCGGGCCGTATGCGCAATTGGTGGGCTTCCCGGCGAACATAAGAATCGAGATGTGCCTGACCCGCCCTGTGTATGTACAACTGTCGATGTGACTACTCCAATAAGAGGATTCTATGAAGCCTGTTACATATCTGAAACTCGTGGCGGGGTGTGTGGTATTTGCCGGCAGCGCGTTGGTATCAACGCAGGTCCAGGCCCATGGGGGGCTGTCCATGGCGGAAGACATGTGCAAATTGACCGTGGGCCCCTATATGATGCACTTCAGCGGCTATCAGCCGGGGAACACGCAAGAGAAGCAATTCTGCGAGGATATTCCAGCGACTGGTCAAACCATTGTGGTGCTTGATTATATCGAACAGGAACTTCGTTCTCTTCCCACGGAGGTTCGGATCATCAGGGACACGGGTTCGGAGCAGAATCTCGATGCGGACACGGTGTTGCATTTGCCCGCAAAGGTCTATCCGAGCGGCTCGGTCGACTTCACCTACACATTTGACAAGCCCGGGAAATTCGTCGGTCTGGTGACGGTTGGTGAGCAGCAAAAACACGTGTCGCGGTTTCCATTTTCAGTCGGCGAGCCGAAGTCTTGGTCGAAATATCTCTATTCAATTTACATGGTCCCGGTTCTCGCGCTCGTCATTGTCTTGGCCATTGTCTTTTTCTTTCGCGATCGCCGAAAATCATCTGAAGTTGCCGCTTCTTGATCTGTACGGTACCGGTGGTTATTGCGCCCGCCGGGCTGTGTGTTGACGAAGAGAAGAACTACGCTCGGAAAACGAGGAATGCCATGATGTCTTTTAGATTTCTGATTCGAGTCGGGGTATGCGTCATGATGCTGGCGATCGGCGCACCTCTGACGGCGATGGCCCAGCATGGACACGAGTTGGCGACGAATACCTGTGTGGTCCACGCCGGACCCTATAAAATGTACTTCAACAGTTACCAGCCTGAGGCATTCTACGACAGGCAATTCTGCAAAGAACTTCCAGGAACCGGGAATACAGTGTTGGTGTTTGATTTCGTCGAGCATGAACTTCGTTCGATGCCGGTTGAGATTCGGATTATCAAAGACACGGGTGCGGAGCAAAATCTCGAGTCTGTTACCGTCGTGCATTTCCCACCGAAGGTCTATCCCTCCGGTTCGATTGATGTGAAGTACAACTTCGATACGCCCGGCAAGTTTGTCGGCCTGGTCTCGATCGGCGATAAACCGGAGCAGCCATCCCGGTTTTCGTTCTCGGTCGGCGAAACGGACGCCATGTCGCACCTCTCGCACTACATCATGATCATCGTCCCGCTCGTAGTCGCCATCGGCTTTGTGGTGTTCTACGCGCTCCGCGATCGCCGTAAGCCTTCGCAAGTTTCCGTGTCTTCGTAGAGTTGCCGTCCGGATCATTCACGTATGGCGTCGAGACGGGACGACCGAACGGTTCGGCTGCAAGGTCTGTCAAGTAAGCCGGAGATGAGGAGCAATGATGAGAGGGCTATCCGCGGTTCGTATGTTCATGCGCATTGCCCTGATTCCTGCGATGGTGGCGATGGCACTGATTTCAGCCGTACCTTCGGCGTCGGCGCATTCGATGTTGGTTAAAGCCGAGCCGCCTCGCAGGGCCGTTCTTGCCAAGGCCCCGGTACATGTGCGGCTATGGTTCAATGAGGAAATCGAAGGAGACTATGCGGCGCTGGTGGTGCTTGACTCCGAAAAGCATCCGGTCACCGAGGCCAAACCTCGATTGTCGCAGGACGATCCCAAATCTATCGTGCTTCCGCTGCCGGAACTCGCGGATGGAAAGTATTCGGTCAAATTCCGCGTATTGTCGGTAGATGGTCACGTGGTGGAGTCGTCATTTGACTTCACCGTGAAGGGCAAAGTGCACGGGAAATGATCGAGCCCCTCGGCGCACTGTTTCGCTTCCTACAGCTTGCCTCCAACATGCTCGTGCTCGGCGGTTGCGTATTTCTGGCGATCGCCGAAGACAAGAGTGCGCTCTCTAAGAATCTATGGTTGACGCGCCTGAAGAAGGCGCTTCCGTGGCTGGCCGTCACGCTGTTTCTTGGATTGCTTGGGCTGCTGGCTACCACGACGGCTCAAGCGACCGGTGTTGCCGACAATATCTGGCGTCCGGGCGCATGGCTGGAGTTTATTCAGAAAACCCGTATCGGGCTCATTTGGACAGCCCGTGAAACTTGCGCATTGCTGGTCTTTGGAGTTGCCTTGTACGTTCGGGTTTCGCCCGGCGCGCAATGGCGCTATGCTGCATGCGCGTCGGCTGCCGCGCTCACGTTGGCGGTAGGATCGTTTGCCAGCCACCCGGCCGCTGAAGAACAGTCCATTCTCGCCATCTTGCCCTATACAGTGCATCTCATTTTGGCCAGCGTCTGGTTCGGCGCATTGCCCGGCGTCCTCGCCGTACTATTCGCCGCCAGCGGGAATTCCTCTATCCTTGCTGCGAACTCATCGGATATCAGGTCTGTCAAACGGTTTTCAGTCATTGCGCTGCCGGTGATGGTCGTGATTGTTGCGACCGGTCTCCTGGTTGCGGATCGCATGGTCAGTACGAATTATGCCGCACTGTTCGCGACAAAGTATGGCTTGCTTCTGAATGCGAAGGTCACGCTGCTTGTGGTCGTGCTCGCGATCGCTGCGCGCGCCCATTTTGTGTGGCTTCCCTCACTCGATCAGGGTTCAACATCGGCTCAAGCCGGGACGTACGGGCTTCGAAAATGGCTTCGTGTCGAATTGGCGGTCGCATCACTGTTGGTCTTCGTCGCCACCTTATTGGCCAATACCATTCCGGCCAAACACGACGTCATCGATTATTGGCCCTATCCATTCCGGTTCTCTATCGACGCGACCTGGAGCGATTGGCTGGTGCAGACTCTTGTCATGGCCGGGGTCATGTTTCTTGTTATGGCGGCCGGAATGATGGTCGTTGGACGAGTCAAACAGTGGGGGAGAGGGGCGCGTATCGTCGTCCCCTCTGTCCTGATCGTCTGCGCACTCCCCTTAATACTCTACCCTCTTGGTATTCAATCGTATCCGGAAACTTATCGGAAGACGCCGGTTCCGTTCGATGCGATTTCCATTGCCAACGGCGCGGGACTGTTTGCCGCCAACTGCGTGCCTTGTCACGGACCTCAAGCCAAGGGCAACGGGATTTTGGCCAAGACATTGCCGAAGCAGCCGGTCGATCTTCTGACGGAACCGCACACTGCGATGCACACAGCCGGCGATTTCTTCCACTGGCTGACCTACGGCCGGTTCAATGGGATCATGCCGGCCTTCGGCGGAACACTTGCGGAAGAGGATCGCTGGGATGTCTTGAATTTTCTTCATGCCAATGCCCGAGGTTACCAGGCCCGTATTATCAATCCCCGCATTCTCCCCGAACAGCCGTTCATGGCCTCTCCGAACTTTTCCTATTCAGCGCACGATGGTTCGAGCGGGACATTGAAGGATTTTCGCCGTCAACAGATGGTATTGCTGGTGTTATTTTCGTGGCCGGACTCGCGCGCCAGGATTGATCAATTGCGCGCCGCGTATGCTGCGATTAAAGGGAGCGAGACAGTGATACTGGCCGTTCCCATGAACGATCTCGCGCCGGAGGATGTGGCCTCGCTGACGGCGGATGCGGGATTTCCGGTGGTGACTCAAGGCGCAAGTGAGATTGCCCGTAGCTATGCCTTGTTTCGGAGGACTATCAGCAAGCCTGATTTGTTCGGCGAGGGTACCGCTCCAAAACACATGGAGTTATTATTTGACCGGTTCGGGTATTTGCGGGCCAGATGGATTCCTGAGAGCGACGGAACTGGTTGGGCCGACCTGGAGTTGTTGATGTCACAGATCGCGCAGCTCAAACGGGAAGGGGAGATTCTGCCACCTCCCGGTGATCATGTACACTGAGGGACAAGAAGCAAGGCGGCTTGCCAATGTTTGGAAGGGTGATTTGCCGCAATACGCGTCCTGTCCGACCTTGACATTCCTTGTATGCCGGAGTATACATCGCGAAATTAAAAGGCTTTTAATCACGTCGCGAAGGCAGTACGCTGTCTAGCCACATGCGGTTATATTTTCCTTGACTCGCAACGGAATTTTGTCAGATACTCCTCCGCGATATAACGTAGGAAGCGGACGAGTATTGATGTGCCGAATGTATGAAGGTGTCTGTCAGCGGGTGGTATCCGTACAATATATTTGGAATAGGGTCGTAGTTGTTCACAATTTCATCTAACCGAAGGAGGTAGGCAACATGGCTGCAGATAGTTCTGGGCGGGGCTACGATATCTCGCAGTGGTACGATTCCAAGCCGGTGAAGATCGGCTGGT
>MSXM01000085.1 GCA_002083565.1 Nitrospira sp. ST-bin4
AGCCCCTATCTGATGCTGCCATGGTCCACCCCTCCTTGTGTTAGAAACATATTACCCCTCCGCATTCTACGAATGGCTTGAGACCCGCCACCTCCAGAATCGTTTTGATTTGGAAAGTTCATAGAGCATCACGGCCAGTAGGAGCAGGATGGTCAGCGGCCCGACCGCATTGCGCGTCAGATTCCCGTAGTCGAACTGCTGCACCCGCAAGAGATAATGAGAAGGACTGAATCCCTGTGGAGTGATGATCAATTTGTAGAACCCCTTGCTCAGGTTGGCTTCGCCTCGGACTACTCCGTCCGGATGGAGGGCCGGAGGCCAATACGCCACCGTTTGCTCCTCGGCTGACTCGCTGCTCCCCCTGACCACGCGTACCTCAACCGGCATCGCACGTAGCCCCGGGTCCAGAAGATCTACGACCAGGAAGGTCTCGCCTTCCTTCGGAATGTCGGTGCAGTATTGCCCCTTCGCTTCGTACTGTGGCTGGTAGGCATTGAAATGGACCAAGTTGCCACCGACACGGTGCACGCAGGGGTCGTCCTCAAGCGCCACCTTGCCATGGGCGTTGGCAATACTGGGGAAGAAAGCTGCGAGAAGAATGAGCACCCTCGTCACGTGAAGAAATGTGGCCATGATCCTTACTCCCTGGCGTTAGAGCTGGCGAACCACCGCTTTGAGCCCGTACAACGGTCGATGCTCGCGGAGCCCGATTCCCAAACCCACCACCCACCCGATCTTGCTGACCTTCATATCCCTCGACCGCACAATGCCGGACGTTCCGTCGTCGGGTGCCTGCGAAAAGACTGCCATCGTTTACCTTCTTCTTGGAGTTGGATCGTGAAACGCCTCTCCATTTTGAGCTGCTGACGACCGGGAGGGAGCTCCGTTTGCCGCCCACAGCCTTATCCTGTTGCAAACTCTACCGATATGAATCGCTAAGCGGTACTAGGGAGTTCCCTCATGCCGAGCAGGAAGATGACGGGGCGGCGCCTGGCCGGACAGATGCAGAGAGCAACAACGCAGCAACTATTCGGATGGAATGAGCCCGTGGGTGAGTGCGTATTTCGTCAACTCGGCCGTGGTGTGAAGATCAAGCTGTTCCATCAGCTTGGATTTATGGTACTCAACCGTTTTGGGAGAGATAGCGAGCGTAGCGGCGATTTCTTTCACCGCTAGTCCTTCCGCCACCAATTGCAGGATCTCCCGCTGACGAGCCGTCAGCCGATTGGTTTGAATGATCGGCTGATGCGTCCCATCCAGCGCAGAATGGACCAGATCTTTGGCGATGAGGGAGGTCACGTAGTAATCTCCCTTCATCACGGCTTCAATTGCTTGCACCAGCTCAGAACCGGCCGAACGTTTGAGCAGGTAGCCGGACGCGCCGGCCTTGAAGGCTTGGCTCACATAGGCTTGATCGGCATGCATGGTGATGAAAATCAGCTTTGCCGCTGGTACCATCTTCCGTAGTTGGTGCGCCGCATCGATACCATTAAGGTGCGGCATGGAAATGTCTAAGACGATCGCATCCGGCTTTAATCGTTGCGCGGCCTCCAGCAGCGCGCGTCCGTCTTCAGCGGCACCGACCACCTCACAATAGTCCTCTAATAATTTCTTGAATCCTGCCAACACCAACGTGTGGTCGTCCGCCAGCAACACACGTGGTTTGCTCATATTCATCCCTGCTGTTCAAGTGGGACCCAGGCGCAAACACGCGTCCCGTGTCCTTCCACCGATTCAATATCCAGCATTCCGCCGACGAGCGCAACACGTTCCTTCATGCTCAACAGGCCGAGACGCCCCCGTTTGTCATGCTGGCGGTCCCGATCGAAGCCAACTCCATCATCGCTGATCATGAGCCGAAGTCCATCTTGCCATCGGCCAAGTTCAATCCGTACTTGTTTGGCTTTGGCATGACGGGAGACGTTCATCAAACTCTCCTGTGCAACGCGATACAGGCAGGTCGCGATTTGCTGATCCCGTATTTTCAAAGAATCCTGGTCGATGAAATCGCCCTGCACTCCGGTACGGGCCGTAAAGTCTTCGACGAAGCGCTGCAGGGCAATAGACAGACCCAAATCGTTCAGGATGGATGGATGAAGCTGATGAGCCAAATGACGGACATCATCGGAGAGCTCAATGACCCGGTCCTCAATGGCCCGCACGGCTCTAAGGGTGTGAGTGGGGGCCGTCGAAAGTTGCCGCTCCAAGGCTTCGACGTCGATCGTCAGGAGCGCCAGGCGCTGATTGATGTCATCGTGCAGATCGCGCGCGATACGTTGCCGCTCCTCTTCTTGTACACGGATAAGTTGCGCAGCGAGTTGGCGGAGATCCCCACGGCTGGCTTCGAGCGACTCGTTCACCGCCGCTAGCTCCTTCGTGCGAGCCTGCAATCCTACATTCAACCGCTTAAGCTCCTCTTCCCGATCGAGATGCCGGAAGAAATACCACATCGGGATGCCAACCAACGCCATCAGCAGCGCCATACGAAACAAGCGCCTGACGAGGGGGTCCCCCTGCCGGGTATCGGAAGCATCGGACCCGAGGGGACGATCGCCTTCCCCCAAAAGAGACCTCGCGTTGGTCATTTCAACAAGGAACGGCACCGACAGGGCGGGCACCACCGGGAGCACTCGACCGATGGACATGATCTTGCTGGATCCCTCTCCCTCCGCGGGGAAAGGGAAGGACAGGAGTGAGAGAACCACCAGTAGAACGGATAGGCCTATCGTGACCCGCTCCGTTCGTCCGCACATACGCATGGTCTCACCCTACACGCTTGGCGATTATCTGTCACAAGAATTGCCCAGCGCAAGAGCAATGGGTGCACCGATCGCAATTCTTCCGTCCAGACTCGTCGAATAACCGCCCCCACAAACACCGGGCCATGGGCTTCCTGCGCACAACGCCATGAGGTATCACGAGCGTCGTTGCAGAGAGTATTTCTGACCGCGGTGTTAGCCGCATGCCGGAACATCATCGACTATCACACTGTCCGGTAGTCAGGGCGGATACGCCGCGTCATCCGGTTACGCGAGCTGACCGACGCAGCAGCCATCCCGGTCTTTCTAGTCTTTGCTATACTACAGGCCGCCAATGGAACTTTACAGTCGGCATATTTTCCCTCGGCTGATGGATTGGGTAATGAGCGGCGAGGCTTTTCAGCGGCTGCGGGCTGATCTGCTGCAAGATGCGCGCGGGGAGGTCTTGGAAATCGGCTTCGGGACCGGGCTCAATTTGGCTCACTATCCTGCGAGTGTCTCAAACCTCTCTGCCGTGGATCCGGCTGATCTTCTCCCCCACAGGGTCAGCGAGCGAATCGCGACGGTCTCTTTTCCTGTCCGAACCACGCAGATCACGGCCGAGATCCTACCCTATCCCAATCGGCAGTTCGATAGGGTCGTCAGCACCTGGACACTCTGTACGATTCCTGACCCGGTACAGGCCTTACGGGAGGTCGCACGCGTCCTCAAGCCGGAAGGCACGTTGCTGTTTCTCGAACATGGTCGGAGCGACGATCGAACCATCGCCGCCTGGCAGGATCGGCTGAATCCCATTCAGAATGTTATCGGCTGCGGCTGTCACCTGAACCGGCCAATCGACCGGCTGATCACCCAAGGCGGTCTGAGGATCGCCCATCTGGATCGCTTCCTGCTGCCGGACGTTCCCAGGATCGCGGGCGACATGTATCGGGGACGAGCAACCCCTTTTTCTGCTTGATTACCGGCCTTAGCCGGCAGGCTGTGTGGACGACTGCATAAGAATCTGGTCGACATCCAACCCATCCAGCACTTCTTTCTCTAT
>MSXM01000086.1:0-17762 GCA_002083565.1 Nitrospira sp. ST-bin4
CTCGCTGCGGCCTTGCTGGATGGCCTTTTTGAGCATCCTGCGGTTATTGTGACATCCGTGTCATACAGAAGACTTCACTTGCATTTTATGGGTGCAACGAGTTTTGCCGCAGCCTGCTGGTTCTGGTGAATCGTTATGCGCTTGGTTTCCAGCCGAAGCTGGCCAACACGGCTTCGACCGTTTCCTGCACCATTGTATTTTCATCGTCCAGCAGCGGGAGCAGCGGCTGGATCGCTTCTTTCGCGCCGAGTCGAGCGAGTGACTCGGCGGCGTTCCGCCGCACCAGCCAGTCTTCATCCTTTAAGCATTCGATCAGGGGGTTGATTCCGCGTGCGTCGCCGATTTTCCCCAACGCTTCCGCCGCATGGCGGCGAACCATCCAGTTCGTGCCGAGCAGGCCGTCAATCAAGGCTTCGACCGCCCGAACGTCGCCGATTTTCTTGAGCACACGGGCGGCATCTTCGCGCACGGTGCCGTCAGTCAGCGCGTCAATCAAGCCGGGGACTGCGCGTGCATCGCCGACTCGTTCCAGGGCCCATACCGCTGCGGCCCGCACCGCGCCATCCTTATCTTTGAGTGCGGCGACCAAGGGTTCGACTGCGCGCGGGTCCCGGAGTTTGCCGAGCGCCGAGGCCGCCTGTTCCCTGATGGCCCACTCATCGTCGCGTAAGGCTTCGAGCATCGGTTCCACGATCGACGGCCCGATCCGGACGGCTGCGCTGGTTGCGGCTTCACGAATCACCGCATCTTCATCGGCCATCAGCCCGATGAGGCGTGGAATCGCGTCGGCGCCGGCCTGTCCGAGACTTGCAATCGCATGGTCCCGTAAGGCTTCATTGTCGTCCCGCAATGCCGAAATGAGCTGATCGATCCGATCGGACTCCGTGTCGTTACTCATGTTCCTGTATCTCTTCCTGCCTGTGGGCTGACGATTCAGTCAACGCGTCGAGTTTATCAGCGATGAGCCCTGAGTTGTAAGCCACTAATCCATCGCGATCCGTTCTAAGCCGATCGAACAGTTCTTTGTACGGGCGCAAGACTTCTACGTCTTTAATTTTGGCCAGAGCCTCCATCGCATAGACCCGCAGCGGGCGGATCGGGATCGCGTCCAGGTAGAGCCGGGTCGGTCTGGCGTCGCCGATCAATCCAAGCGCTTTGATCGCCAGTTCTTTGACGCCGGTATCCTTGTCGCGTTCCAGCCGTTTCATCAGCGGCTCCACCGCCCGCACGTCCGCGATTTTCCCAAGCAAGTCCGCCGCTGCCTCGCGGACCAGCCAGTCGTCGTCTTCGAGATATTCGATCAGGATTTCCACGCTGGGGCGTCCGATGCCCAGGAGGTCAATGACGGTCGACATGCGGGCCTCTTCCCGCTCGCTGGCCCCTTCGATCGCACGAAGCGCGTCGAACATACTATCGATCCGTTCACGAATCGCGCCCAGTTTCTTCAAAGTCCCAACGGCGATGTCTTGGACCGCCGGCTGGCCCATGGCCTCGATGAAGGCATCAATGGAACGGGGGTCTAAGAGTTGGTCGAGCATCGTCGCCGCCGTGATCTGGGCCTCCGGATCGGGATGTTTCAGCATCGCACAGAGGGGAATGACCGCGGTCGGAATCGCGCCGACCAGATGGGTCATCACCTGCCTGGCTTCTCCCTCCTGGTGTTTGGGAAGCAGTGCGACCAATGCCGAGGCTGTATCCGTATCCAGAATGCCTGCCATCTGCTCCAAAGCCATGGCGCCGGCCTTGCGCACGGCAGCGTCTTCATCTTCAAGAAGGCTGACGAGCGCCACGCCCGACTGGGGATCTTTGATTCGGGACAACATCGCCGCCACTTCTTTTTTCAACTCGGGCGTACCTGACTGCAGCGCCTCGACCAGGGCCTGCACCGCCCGTGGCCCGCCGGCCACACAGGCCGCTGTGGCTCGCATGCGTCGCCAGTCTTCTTCGTGGACCAGCTCAGAGACCAGGGTTTCAATCGTTTCTTTCGGCATAGACCCCAGACTAACAACTCACAAGGTACAACTCAAAACTTGGGCGGGTGGTGCGTTTCATTTCACGCGTCCTCTCCATCCGACGAGGGCCAGTGTCTCCTTGACGTGATAGCGTACATTGTCGTCCGGCGATTCAGTCAACAGGGGAAGGAGCCAGGGGATCGACTTCTGTCCGAATCGTGCCAGTGCCGCCGCCGCCTCTGCCCTGGTGAAGGTGGAGCTCAACGCTGTCGCCAGCGCCGGGAGTGCCGTTTCATCGCCGATTATCCCCAATGCCCGCACGGCTGCAGCTTGCGTGACGGTTTCCTCACTCCATTGATCTCCACAGCCTTCGATTGTCCCGGTCGTTTCCGGCGGAGCGGTCCCTTTCACAACCTCGATCAGGAGGGGCACGGCCCGCCGGTCTCCGATTTGACCGAGCGCTTCGACTGCCAATGTGCGGAGCCTGGGCTCTTTCATGGCGGTGAAGAGGTAGTCAACTGCCTGTGGATCTCCAATCTGTCCCAGTGCGTGAACAGCATCTTCACGCACGGCGGAATCTGTATCGTTGAATAACGTGGAAAGCAGCGGCGTCACGGCATGTTGTGACTTCGACTTTCCCAGCGATTCCACCGCATGCAAGCGCACCAGCCAGTCCTGATGCGCCAACGATCCCACCAGCGCAGGAATTGCCGATTCGCCGATCGCCGCCAGTGCCGAGGAGGCTTCTTCCCGGACGGCTTTCACTCGGTCTTGGAGCAAGGGCACCAAGGATGAAATCGAGCCGGCGTCCCGGATGCGTCCGAGGGCTTTGGCCGCATGCATGCGGACAATCCAATCGAGGCTGCGTAAGGCCTGTATCAGCTGGTCCAGTACACGGCTATCGGCGATCGAGGCCAGGGCTGCCGAGGCGGCTTCCTGCACCGCCAGCTCAGGATCGGCAAGGCATTCCCCCAAGGCCGGTACAGCCGGTGCCCCAATGGCCGTCAATGCGCCGATCGCCGCTTCCCGCACGGACCGATCACGGTCCCGGAGAGAAAAGATCAGCGGACAGACGGCACGGGAATCTTTCAGACTGCCCAATCGGGCGGCTGCATCCTCCCGGATCGCCCAGTCCTCGTCTCTGAGGGCGATAATGTGTTCGGCGACAGGATCGGCCATGTCCGGCAACCTTTCAGCGGTAGCCGATGACCCTAACACAGGGTTTTTTGCAGGGTCAACGTAGAGGTCTCGCTGGAAAGATGACGCAAAAGAGTTCAATATGGGGTCGTGATCGTGCTCCGTTATCCATTTGGAGGCCATTATGACCCATGTGAGAGTACCCCTGCTGCTGAGACAATCCCTCTGCGTAGCGGCCCTGCTGGCCTCGTCGGCTGTGGCCGCGCCTGCTGCACAAGCCTATGAAGTCTGGATCACGGATCAATCGGACACCGGAAAAGAGAGCGGCGGGTTTCTCCATATTTTCGACGGGGCCAAGCTGGCCGCCAATCCGGCATCGGCAAAACCTCTTCAGACCATCGATTTGTCAGGCGAGATCAACAAGTTTTGTGAGGACGCGACGAAGAAAGCCGTCCGCCGTCCGCATATGCTGTTCTTCAACGCAGCCCAGGACCATGTCATTCTTTCATTCTTGAGCGGTCATGTGCTCTTCATGGATGCGGCGACCAAGAAGCCGGAAGCCTGTCTGTCGATGGGAAAAAATGCGCACGCCGCCTGGCCGACGCCTGATCAGAAGATGGCCATTACCGCCAACATCGCTGAGAAAAAGTTCATCCGCATCTGGACCGATTATCGTGCCCATAAGTACGGTTTCGATCCTGAGAAGGATGTCCTCAATTTAGCTGCGTTGGAAAATGGGGAGCGTCCGGACACCTCGCCGATCTGCCCCATTACCGAATCGTCCAGTCAGTATGCGTTTGTCACGCTTCGTGGAGGAGGACTGCTGGTCTTGGATGTGACCGCCACGCCGCTCAAGGTTGTGGCGACGTTGGATAATAACCAGATCCATCCCGCCGGCTGCGGCGGGATTCAAGCCGGCGGCACCATGTACGTCAACTCAGGCGGCGGTTGGCCCATCGCGCCGTTGTCCTACGACATCTATGCGCTCGATATTTCGAATCTACCCAAAGCGATTACGGTCAAACTTGTGTCACAACGGGATGACCAGTTCGCCGACTCGCACGGCATGGCGTCTGTCGGGCGCTATGTGTGGGGCGCAGACCGGGCCGGGAACAACGTCGAAATCATCGACACGGTGAGCAATTTGAGCGTCGGGACAATTGATTTGGAGACAAGTGTCAATGCGGACCCGGCTCCGGATTTGATGGATACGGCGCCGGACGGCCAGTATGTTTTCGTCAGCCTGCGCGGACCGAGTCCGCTGACCGGGAATGACAAGGATGCGCACAATGCCATGGGCACGATTCCCGGTGTGGGCGTGATCCACGTGGAGGAAGGCGGACGAGTCGGCCATTACAAGGGCCAGGCGACTGTCACGAATCAGAAGGACGGCAAAGAAACCGCCGATGTTCACGGGATTGCGGTGAGGAAGTAGTCGCTGGTTGACGGCGGGCGGCATCCCCCATCGAAGCGCGTGCGGACGATTCACACGAACCGGTCGTGTTCTGCCGAAGTCGGCACGCGGCAGGTTTCGGATTTGCCCATCCACTGGTATCGATGGCGCGCGATGTAATGGTAGGCGGCGTCACGAAGGGGACGGGGAATCAGGATGCCGAGGTAGAAGAACGGCCAGAAACCGGACAACTGTTTCACGATTCTCAGGGCCGCCGTGGATTTCGTATAGATGTGACCATGTTCCAAGAGCAGAAAGGTTTCGAAGTCCTTGGCGGGGAGACGGAGTTCTTTCAGGATTTGTTGCGCTGCTTCGGACTGAAGCGTGCCGAATTTGAATCTTGCATGGGGGTCATGGTCGATCGTGAAATTGACCCAGGCATTGCACCAATTGCAGATCCCATCGAAGACGATGACCCGCTCCTGCTTGGCCCACTCATGAGAAGTCGGGGCGAGTTGGTCGTTCATCCCGCCAGCCTCTCGAATAAAATGGGTTAGGTCATGTCGCCCGAGGGACCGAACCGTCCCGTCTCGCCCAACGGCCGTTCGACCCGGAGATTGTCCGCCTTGCTGGAACTGATGTCGAGTTCTTCCGCGGGAGGCGTCCAGCCGAGCTTTTCCAGGGTTTCGAGCGCGATCAGTCGAAGCGCGTCCTTGGCGGTCAGCCGGACGGATGCGTAGGAGAGTACCCGTTCTTGTTCTGCTTCCACTTCGGATGCTTTGGGGTCATAGAGGAAAGCGATCAAGGGTTCGATAGCCGTGTCGCCGATGACTGCCAGCGCGGCCGCTGCTTTTTCCCGCAGTACGCCGTCCTTAAGTAGCACGATCAAATCGGGAATGACGCGGGGATCGCGGAATTGGCCGAGCGCCGTGGCGGCGGCCTCCTTGATGAAGGCATCTTCACTCACGATGCAGCCGGGAGTCGGCGAGCCTTCCTGCTTGATCCCCTTTCCCTTCAGTGCGTCCAAGACCGCCGGGAGGGCGCGGGGGTCGCCGATCATGCCGAGTGACGCGATGGCATGCCGCTTGACCGCTCCGTCCTTCATCGCTTCAATCAGCGCTTCAATTGCGCGGGGGTCGCCGATCATGCCGAGTGCAATCGTGGCGTCTTCCCGCACGGCCCGATCCGGATCTTTCAAGGCGGCGATCAAGGCATCGACTACTTTCGCATCGCGCACCCAGGTTCGCCCAATCTGATAGTCGGTCGTCATGCCGCCTAACGCACGAGCCGCATGACAGCGGACGACGAAATCCTTGTCTTTGAGGTTTTCAATGAGCGGATCGACCGACGGCTGCCCGATATAGATCAATGCCGTGCCCGCTGTTTCGCGCACGATCTTGGAGGAGTCGCGAAAGAGCTTGATCAAGGCCGGGACTGCCTTGGCATCACCGATCTTCCCGAGCGCCTCCGCTGCCGCGCTCTTGACGGCTCCGTCGCGGTCCCGGCAAGCCGCGATCAACGCATCGACGGCTTTCGGATTCTTGATCCCACCAGCGGCCTTGGCGGCATGTTCGCGCACACGCCACCGCTCATCTTTCAAAGCGCTGATCAGACGGTCTACGACCACCGGTCCCATTGTGGCCACCGCATCGACGACTTGGTTCCGGACCTCTATGATGGGATCGTTGAACAGGTTGATGAGGGCTTCGGTCGCTTTGGGCCCGCTGATTTTGGCCGCCCCGCAACCGGCGTAGGCGCGCACGGACCAGAAGTCGTCGCCGCAGGCGCGGATCAACGCATCCAATGTCGAGGGCTCCGCTCGTTCGGCCAGCGCCTTGGCGGCTTCTTCGCGTGTGGCGTCATCCACATCTTCCAGCGCGTCCAGCAGATCTTCGAGGGTCTGTGTCATGGCGATGGTTTCTGGTTGTAGTAATCATCCCGTTCGCCGGAGTGGGGGTACATGCGTTTGCATCGCACGACCAGCGTCTGGGTGCCGCGCCCTTCGATACATTGATCGAGCGATGCGGCGAAATCGAGTGTGCCGTCGAGCATCACGGCAAAGGGGAAATCGAATGTGAAGCTGATGAATTTGTATGTGCCGGGTTTCAACGCAAGTGCTCGCAGTTCAGAGGTCTTCGGCGCGTCGAGCGATTCAGGATCAGAGCCCCAAATGGATGGAGTGACCCCCGGCACTTGCCACCACGAGGGCGGAACCAGTTTCGTCGCATCAACGGTAATGGTGTGCTCTTTAAGGTGGGCCGGCGGCGGCCCGCTCGCCAATCCCGTCTCAAACGGGGTGACGGCCAGCAGTCCCAGGAGCAATCCACAGCACAGGAAGGTTCGGCGGCGTATAGACAATGCATGAATCATGATCGTTACGGTTTCTTGGCGGACGATCCGGTTGAGGAGGCCGCTCCAGGCTGGAAGATTTCTTCGACTGCCGTACTGTCCCATTCGGTATGGGTGTCCAGTCCAAGAATGCGCATCACGGTTGCTCCGGTGTCGATGATCGAGACCGGCCGGCGAATGACTTGCCCCGGTTTGATCCCGACGCCTGATACGATCCAGGGGACTACCGGCGAATCGGCGGCCGAAGCGTCGGCACCCAGGTCGATTCCCTTTCCGCTGAGCGCCGTGACCATGACCGTCGTCCGGTTTGTCAGCGCATATTGCTTGAATACATCCAGCACCGATTGTATGGCCGAATCGACAGTACGCAGCGCCTCACGATATTCTTTGGAGTTCCAGCCATGCGCAACTCCAGCCCGGCCGGCCTCCGGAAGATGGACGACCAACAGATGCGGGAGAGCGAGAATCGCATGCCCGTATCCATGGCCGCTCGCCGCTTTCTGAAAATATTGTTGAATGTAGGAGACGATCTTGGCCGTACCGCATTCAGGCCGTAAGGCTCCGCAGAGCTGATAATCGGTGTAGGGCTCGGGTCTCGCCAGTTGGTACAGAGATTCATCCATGAAGAAAATGGCGCTGTCCCGGCCTCCGCTCAAATCGAGGTAGTCGAACAGGCTGGGCGCACGGGAGTAGCCCCGGCTGATTTCAAAGAAGTTCCAGGTAATGCCATGTTTCTCGACCGGAAGGCCTGTGAGCAACGACGCCATTGTCGGGAGCCGGAGAGCCGGCTTTACGCCGGTCGCAGACCATGTGGCCGCTCCGTTTTTCACCAGTTTGCTCAGACTCGGCATCGTCCCGGCCTTGAGCGAGTCCTGGTCGAAGCCTTCTAAAACAAAGAGGATGACATGTTCCGTGGGCGATGCGGATATAGTGGTGTCCCCGACGGGATTCGGCGCTGCGTACGCAGGGAGTCCGGCGGTCATTTCAAGGAATACCACCGTGAGACCGACACAGTATACAGCAAGATATCGAAGGGCACTTAGCATAAGACTTTCACTCGGGATGTTCCTCAAGATGAACCAGACACGCCCGGTACCCTAGCACGCGAATTTTCTGGAAGGCAAGATGGTTGGGAATCGGTTGTGTCGCTGGCGAAACGGGGTTGCGGGTGGTATGGTGAAATTCAGCAGGATGCTGAAAAAGTCCGCCAGCGGCGTTCTCGCATCGCTCCGAGGCTCAACGTACGGAGCCCACGGAGGCAAGGTACCTATCCGCTCGCATGTGATCGAAGCGAGCGGTTCAAGCGAAGCTTGGTATGTACCTCTTTGCCTCCTCGTTCGCTGCGGTCGCCTCGTGGCATGGCGCGTCTCGGCGCGCCGGGGTTGGGTAGGTGAGATCAGTGGCCATTTTGAGCATCCTGCATGGTTGCTTGGTGCCATCTAAAATGCCGATAACCCCGCGCCCACAGCGTCTTCCTGTCCATCTCCTTATTCTCCTGATTCTTATGGCCATCTGCGTGGGTACGGCTCCTGCCCGGGCCGAAGTCAGGACGGTTAGCGCGGAGGGGGAGTATCGAATGGGAGACCGGGATACACGCGAAGATGCGGTCCGTCTTGCCACCGAATCGGCCAAACGGAACGCGCTCGAACAGGTGGCCACCTATCTGGAAAGTGTCACGGTGGTGGATGGCATGAACATTACCAAAGACGAGATCCGTACCTACACGGCCGGCTTGGTGATTGTCCTCGACCAGCGCATTGGGACTACGCTTGACGGTGAAATCATTGTCGTGAAGGTCGATCTTCTGGCGCAGATTGACACGGAAGAAGCGGCGCGAGCCATTGCGACGTTGCGGGAAAGTGAAGATGCCCGCGTGCAATTGGCGGCATTGAAGTCGGAGAATGAGCAACTGCAACAGGAGCTCGATGCGGCGAATCAGGCGTTAGGCACGGCCTCAACGTCAGAGCAAACACAGGAGGCGGCACACCGGCGGCAGGACATTCTCAATCGTGTGCAGTCGAACGCGATGATTTCCCAAGTCTGGACGGACTGGGTCCTGGTGTCGCCGGTCGGGTATTCCCATTCCTGGATGAGTTCACCGCACGCCCTGGCTTTGTTGGCGAGCGCCCAAGCTCTGTATCCGGCCAGCCCGCATATCGTTGTGGCGCAACGGGTGATTGCCGGCGGGCACCCGCTGACGCCTCCATCGCCTCCGCAGCCGCCTGCGCCGGGAAGTGCCCCCTCTCGAATGCCGACGTACGAGATTGTGTCTGCACCAGGCTCGTCCGACGCTCCCCGCACATTGAACGAGATTACGCACCGGGCGCCGACAAGACCAGCCCGCATCGGCAATGAGACCCGTGCCGAGCAGGGGCAGGGCGCGCGCCATTTCACGGACGCCCATCGACCGAATCTTTTCCTTGCGCCCTCGGCGGGGCAACCGATGGCGCCGTCGCGATCGATGCCGCGCACGCAACAGTTTCTTGAGCAGAACGGTCGATCCGGGCAAGCGCCTGGCTCCGATGGGCATCCACCGGGGCCAAGATTTTCGCCGCGAGAGGGTTTTGAAAGCCACTCGCCTGCGGCCAGGCAGTTCAGTCCAGGTCGTTCTCCGATGATGCAACAGACGCCGCGCGGTTCTTCCCAGGTGGCGCCTCGATCATTTGGAGGAGGCGACTACAGAGGCGGCGGGGCCATGGAAGGCAGAGGCGGAAGAGGACAGGGCCAAGGGCGGGGAGGTAGGAATTGAAGAACGGGATCGAGATGGTCGTCATCATGGCCGGCCTGTGGGGCGCCGACTGGTTGCCGGTGCCAGAGGTGCTTGCGGCGGAACCGGGAGATGTGCGGTCGCAGGCCGAACGTTCCTTCAATCAGCTCACACAACATCAGAATGGAAATCGATCTGTCGATATGTCCGGCGGCATCAGGCAAGCCGCTGAAATAAGCCACGGCCCGTATCCGTCCGATCGATATTGGGTCGGCAAGGGACAAGGTGATTTGGCCAAAGGCAAGCTCGTCTGCCAGCGGGTCTCGGAGTTATCAGCCCGCACGGATCTGGCGAAGCAGATTCGAGTGCTGGTGAAGGAACATATGGTCGATCGGGTGCGCGAGCGGTCGGGGCATGAATCAGAGCAGGACATCGAGCTCACCCGCGAAGAAATCGTTCAGGAATATTTGCAAGGGGTCACGATCGTCGACCGCCACATCGACGAGGCGAATCAACTCTGCACCGCTATTGCCGTGATGCCCAAGACTCCCGTTCCTCCGAAACAGGCCTCCGATGGCGAGACTCTTCCCTCTGCGGCCAAATAAGCTTCTTTGTCACTGGTTCCTCCCTCTGCACCCCTTCCCCCTCACCATTCACGCCTTACCAGTTATATTGCACTTTCTCGCCTTCTTGGGGTAGAACCGCCTTCCTATGCCGAGCGAAAATAACTTTCAGCACGACGAACTGTCACGGAAGCATCCCGGCGATCGCCTGGCGACAGCCGAACTGACAGCCGGCGCGCAGCCGGAGTCTCCAGCCTGGCTGGATGCCATGGCCCAGCACGGAGCGACGCTTGCACATGCCGGTGTTCGTGCCATTGTGTTCCTTCACGGATCGATCCATGGCGCCGATGTCTTCGGTGTGCAGCGACTGGACGAAGTAGGAGGACTCAAGCGCGGCTACTCGCGCGGCGTGTCCGGACTGGATGCCGTGCTCTCGCTCATGCGGGAGGGAGACAACGGCATTCAATCGCTGGCCGCAGAAAAAAAGCCCCCGTTGGCCGACGATGACGCGACGAAGCGATCCTTGGACGAACAAGCCGGCGACGCGGGGAACTTCACGAACAGCTATGTGACGCTGTATCAGCGAGCCATCAATCAGCACATAGCCTCACCCATCGTGTGCCGCCGCATCCTCTGGTCATCAGAACATCATCACCTGGGGCGCGCTATCGGGGCCCTCCGCCTGCTTGATTCATTGCACTCCCTGTGTGACAGCCAGAAATTCGGCAGGGGAGAGCGGATTCTGGTGCAGGCCCATGGGCAAGCAGGGCTGGTGCTGGCGCTGGCCTCGAATCTGCTCTGTCCCAGTCCGATCACGGGACGGTCCAAACTCCTGGGCGTTCTTGCCGCCTATGCGGAACAGAACGGCCAGACTGAGCTGGTTGCGATGGTTCGGCGCATCGAACCCCTGCTGTCTACCCAGTGGCTGCTGAACGGCGCGACTCTCGATGTCGTCGCGATGGGGACGCCGGTGCGGTATGGATGGGATCCGTCAGGGTTGGGGAAGATCTTACATATTGTGAACCATCGAAATCTTCGCACCGACGGCAAGACGTGGCTTGCGAAAATGGAGTTGCCGCAAATTACGATGGAAATGCCGATTGCCTGGGGCGGCGATTATGTCCAGGAATTGGCCGTGGCCGGCAGCGACGCGATGCCGACGACCGAGGCAGCCAAGGCGGCGAACAAGGTCCTATGGGAGATGGTCGAGCCGTACGACGGATTCGAGCGCTGGCTGGAATGCGCCCGGCGGGCGGTACGGTTTCCCAGCGAGGGGCGATGCCTGCTGGCCGACTACAAGGATTGCACCGGATCAACCAACGTCCGAGATCACTACTACGGCCACGCGGCCTATACACGCATGAATGCGATGCTATTCAATACGACTGAAATGGTTCGTTGCCTGTACTCTGCGCAGTGGCCTTCTTGGGGAGGGGAATGGGTCAAGTAGATGGTTTGTTTCGTCCGCAGTTCCAGCAGGTTCCAAACGGACTCTCATGACGCTCGCCGCATCCGGCGCATGTCCAGGTGTCCTGGTTTGATGGCAGCAACACCAGACCTTCGTCAAGTACTCGCCGCGCCTGATCGTAATCCTCGTTTTGGATCACCCACAGTTCCGGGAACGTCTCCGCAAAGGGAATCTCTCCGGCAAGGCCCGAGATGCGCTGATTCTTGATCGTGCACCGGATGCCGGCTTGCTCCAGCCACTCCTTGCGCATTTCGACCTCGATCAAGCTTTGAGACACGAAGACCTGTTTCATGGATGACTGGATCCTATCGCAACTGTATAAAATATTCTCCCATCCCAGATTCCTCAGACGACCACATCCACGCGGCAGTCACGTCGGCAGTGGGGAAACCATAATACATGGCGAGTACGAATTTCGGATTGCCCACCCTCACCAAGCTCCCAGGGGCATGCGCTGATAGCTAACCATCAGATTACGGGTCAGGGTGAGAAAAAGACTCCCAGCACCTTTTCTTGCCTCGCAGTTCAGTATATACATAACTGGTGTTCGAATAGAACCCGAAGAAGGTGATCGGTCACGGCCATGAAAAAACTATCCGACTCATCAGTGCGCGGCTGGCGAACTGCAAAGAAAAGAGTCGCTATCAAAAAGCGCCAGATTGATTATTCGGATATCCCTCCATTGTCCGATAAGCAATTGGCTTCGATGCGTCGTGTGGGGCGGCCACCCTTGGGTGAGGAACCAAGACAGCTGATCGCCATCCGGCTCGATGTCAGGGTGCTTCGCTGGCTCAAGTCGCTCGCAACCAAACGCCGCGTTCCCTATCAATCGCTCATTAACGAGTTGCTTGCGGGGGAAATGAGAAAAGCGGGGTAGTTATGTCTGGCTCCATCGTATCCGCTGGGTGTTGGACTTCACGCGTTGAATGTGTCGAGCATCTGCCCAGAGCGATGGTGAGAAAAGACTCCCGACAATTTTTCTTGTCGCTCCTTGCGCTCACGCTGCTACAGCTATGGAGTGTGGCACCACTGTGCGCTGAATGGCTTCTTGTCGATCGAAACGACAGGGCAAAGGTCTATGTCGAATCCGAGACGATCAGTCGCAATGGTGATGTGGTCAGCGTCTGGGTGTTGGATGATCTCAAGACGGCCCAAACCAGAGGGTTCAGCACGTTCCTCTCCACTCGCGCTCAGGAAGAACACGACTGTGTGAATAAACGCTTTCGCCTGGTGGCCATTGAGCGGTTTGCTGGAAATATGGGGACTGGTCAATCGATCTACAAGAAGTCGGGTGAGTCACACTGGGCACCCATTCCACGAGAGACCATGGCGCAATCAGTGTGGAAATTCGTGTGCGGGAAGAAGTGATGGCGCAGCAAAGCAGTAAATAGGGACAAGGACAATGGGGCCAGGCTGAGCTGGTCCCGTTTCCTGTCCCTATCAATGGCTCATGAACGAGTTGCTTGCGGGAGAAACGAGAAAAGCGGGGTAGTGGTGAAAATAGACCCCGACACCTTTTCCTGCCTAGCTGATTTCTAAAGGCTGTGCAGGCACTCTAAGAGCGCCTGCAGCAAACGAACTTGAGTTGACAAGAACTCCTCTGGGCCGCATTCCTCAGGTGATTTTTTGCCACTGTACATTTCGAAGATCTCAGCCGCTCTCAGACGTTTCTTGCGAATCTCAGACTCATCGCCGTGATCGATATCGTGTCGCACCATTGTCCGCAAAATCTTGACATTCATTACAAAAGCGGGCGGGGGCGTTGGCATGCGCTTGCAAGCTCCCGAGCCCTCGTACACGAGGCAGTAGAGGGCATCGATTAGCCGGCCGTACTGTACGATGTCGCGGCTAGGCTCCCCAATAATCGTGAGCGCGGCAGATGACTCCGTAGTCATCTTGAAGAGATCCTCACCGTGCGCGGCCGAGTACTTCCGGTTTGCTGCATAGATGGCGTCCCGGGACGCGGCCGATATTTCGCTCAGGTTTCTGGTAGCCTCGTCCGTTGCGGCGTGGTAGGCACCAAGAAGCTTTGCGAATCGTGGATGGTGCGTGGCCAACCGTTTCGTAAGAGTCTCGATCCGCGTACCGATCGAATCTCCACCAGTAGATCCAGACGTGATTGCATGCTGGTAGCGCAAGAGCTCACGATCGACTGCTTTCACTCCCTTTTCAACTTCTGCTGCGAGCTGGGCGAAGAAGGTCTGGATGAAATCTCGGAAAGCTGTCGCGTCAGACGCAGTCGTCATTCCCTGCGCATAAACTCTACCCGCGAGCATGCACAGCGAAAGCGTATTCGCGCGGTTTCGGATTATTTTGCAATTGTCCTGAAAGGCGGCGTCGAGGAAATCCAAGGCGCCACTAATTCGCCTGGCAGTATCGGAAGCTCTGCTGAATGTTCTGTTGTCACGAAGAAGAGATTCTAGCTGTGGGTACCGCATCTGAGGCTGAATTCCCCTCGCTTCAACGAAGGCCCACTTGGCTACTGTTTCAAAATGAGTATAACGAGTGTTCTTCAAGCCGATCTTCTCTTTAAGGAATGATTTTGCGGCCATCTCGTGGCAAAAGTCTCGAAGGTCTCCCTGGATTGCATTGATCTTTTCGGCAGTGTTCAACGGGGTTCCAAGTTGGAGCCGTTTGAAGAGTTCTTCAAGCTCTTGATCAGTTGCATCTGCAATTTCCTCTATGTCGATCTCGAAGTCATCAAAGGCGTCGGAAACGTCGTCTGGTAAAGTAGAATACTTTGCGCCACCGACCCTTTTCGCGGTTTCTTCATCAAGAACGAGGGCATCATCGAAGAATTCCCAGATCGCTGTAAGCCGCTGTTGGCCGTCAACGCAGTCAAAAGTTCCATCGTCGATTTTCCGGAAGTAGAACTTGGGCAGATGCCATCCCTTCAGAATCGAGTCAATCAGGAGTCGTTTCTTTGCATCAGTCCAAACTTCTTCGCGCTGGAAATCAGGCATTTCAATTCGGTCGCGGCGTTTGTAGACTTTGTCAATTGCCCGACCGCGTCGTTCCATATTCATAACCCAGCTCCTCCATCTAGCCAACGCGTTCTATTCCGCATAGTACCCTCCGAGCAAGGAGAACTTTCATTAGCGGATCGCAAGTCTACGCGAGTGTCTCAAACGGATCAATTTCATATGCAAGCTAATGACAACGTAGATGAAATAGGGGCAAGACTCATTGTTGAGCAATTAGCGAATCTGGTTTGCCTGATACGTTCAGCGATGCTCAGGCACTCCTGTCGGAAATCCGCTCTCAATAGCCCTACGGATGTGCTGTGCGCCAATTCCTGCCGATGCCGAGATCGACTTTCAAGGGAACCGACAAGCCTAACTGCTTCCCGACTGCTTCCATCTCGTGTTTCACCACGCGCTTGGCTTCTTCCAGATCGTGATCCGGCACTTCGAAGATCAATTCGTCGTGGACTTGGAGGATCATCTTCACGTGCGGCAGATCGGCATGAAGAGCCTTGTGGACATTGATCATCGCGACTTTGATCAGGTCCGCCGCTGAGCCTTGGATGGGGCTGTTCACCGCCATGCGCTCGCCGAATCCGCGCTGCACCGGATCGCCGCTCTGGAGTTCCGGAATAGGGCGGCGGCGGCCTAAGATGGTGGTTGTATAGCCCTTTTCTTTCCCCTCGGCGATGTTGCGGTCCATCAGTGCCCGCACGGCGGCGAATCGTTCAAAGAACGTGTCGATGTACTTCTTTGACTCAGCCTGGGACACCCCGAGATTTTGTGAGAGGCCGAACGGGCTGATTCCATAGACGATGCCGAAGACAACGGTCTTGGCGGCGCGACGCATGTCGCGCGTGATCTGGCTCGAGGGCAGGCCGAAGATCTCCATGGCGGTTGCCATGTGGATGTCCTCGCCCTTTGCAAAGACGGCTAGCAAGCGCTGGTCCTGCGAGAGATGCGCGAGGATGCGCGGCTCGATTTGGCTGTAGTCGGCGCAGAGGAGTTCATGGCCCTTCGGCGCGATGAAGGCCTCGCGGATACGAAGCCCGTAGTCGCCCTTCACAGGAATGTTTTGCAAATTGGGATCGGTCGAGGAGAGCCGGCCGGTTGCGGCGACTGTCTGGTTCAGCGACGTATGCAGCCGCTTCGTGTCTGTGTGGATCAATTCTGGCAGCGCGTCCACGTAGGTCGATTTCAGTTTGCTGAGACTGCGATAGCTCAGGATCTGCGCGGGCAGGTCGTGCTGCGTGGCGAGTTGCGTGAGCGTATCTTCGTCCGTGGAGTAGCCGGTTTTCGTTTTGCGGCCCGGCTTGAGACCGAGCTTCTCAAAGAGCACCACAGCCAGCTGTTTCGGTGAATTGATGTTGAACTCGCCGCCCGCTAGGCCGACGATGGTTTGCATCATTTTGTCCAGTTCATGTTCCAACTCTTTGCTCAACTGGTGCAGGCCTTCGACATCCAGCAAGAATCCGTTGCGCTCGATCTCGGCCAGCACCGGCACGAGCGGCATTTCGATATTTTGGAACAGTGTCAGGCTGCCCTGTTCCGTCAGGCGGTCCAGCATGATCGGCGCGATGTCTGCGATGATCCGCGCCGCCTCTGTCGCTTGCTCGCGAGAGCCGGTGTCTCCATCGAACAGGGACTTCGGCGCCTTCGTCTGTTCCTCCTGGCCTCCTAATCGTTGTCCCAACATCTCCAGCGCCAGCGTGTCTAATTGGTGGTCCCGCCGATTAGGGTTCAGCAGATAGTCCGCCACCATCGTGTCGAAATAGGGGCCGGCCAGGCTCACCCCGATGCGATGAAAGGCCAACAAGACCGCTTTCAGGTCGTGTACGGCCTTGGTCCTGGTCGTGTCATGCAGGAGCGTGGTGATGGGCCTCATGTATTCATGCACGTCGAGCGGGATGTAGGCGGTCTTGCCTCCCGACGACAGCGCGATTCCTTGGACTTCCACCCTGGTTCCGGACCCGCCGGAGCGCAGGCACTCCACGGCCAGCGTCCCATGTGTCGGCAGGGATTCGACAAACGTCTGCGCCGCACGCGCGCTCTCAATCGTCTCCGCCGCGGCTTGCTTCGTCTTTGGTGGCTCGTTTGACGCCTGGAAGGATTTGAGCAGCGAGGTGAATTCCAATTCGCGGAGGAGCTCGCTCAGCAGTTCCATCTGAGGCGGCTTGATCTGAAATGCCGCCGGGTCGAAGTCCACCGGACTTTCCATCTCAATGGTCGCGAGCCGGCGACTCATTCGCGCATTCTCGGCCTGCTCAACCAACAGCGATTGGATCCGGGCCGGGGTCACTTCGCCGACCCGATTCAAGAGCTCCTCGATCGTTCCGAACTGGGCGATCAACTTCATCGCCGTCTTTTCGCCGATGCCCTTCACGCCGGGAATGTTATCCGTCGCGTCGCCCATCAAGCCCATGATCTCGACGACTCTCGCCGGTTCCACCCCGAATCGTTCACGGCACTCTGTTTCGCCGGACCACTTGTCTTTGACGGGGTCGTAGATGCGGACGTGCGGCGTGAGGAGCTGGAACATATCTTTGTCGCCGGTGACGATCACGACGTCGTAGCCGGCCCGCTCGGCCTTGCGCGCCAACGTGCCGATGAGGTCATCCGCTTCATATCCGGCCTGACGCAGCCCGGGAATCGCCAGCGCGTCGACGATGCGGTGGATGTAGGGAATTTGCGACTTCATGCCGTCCGGCATGGGCGGGCGCTGGGCCTTATAGTCCTTGAATTCCTCATGCCGCATCGTCGGCCCCTTTTCGTCGAAGGCCACGGCGATCCCGTCCGGATGCCGCTCGCGGATGATCTTCAGCAGCATCGTGGTGAAGCCGTAGACGGCGTTGGTTTGCAGGCCCTTGGAATTGTTCAGGGCGGGGAGGGCAAAGAACGCACGATAGATGTAGGCGCTGCCGTCGATGAGATAGAGGGTTTTGCGTTGTTCCTTCGAGTCAGACATACGCTTAGACTACAGCGTTTAGCTATCAGCAGTCAGCAAGGGATGTTCGGTTTCTTCTGAGGAAGAAGGCCGAAAGCTGACGGCTCTTGCTTCATGCATCCGGTGCAATGATCAACGGCGGCTTGCCGAACTTCTCGCGCATGCTGTTGAGGGCGTGCAAGACCGCCGGCTGTCCGATCAGCTTGGCTTCGACTTTGCGTTTGCCGGGAAAGTCCAACATGGAGATTCCAATGAGCATGGTCAGAATTCCCTGACCCGGCAGAAA
>MSXM01000086.1:17832-21538 GCA_002083565.1 Nitrospira sp. ST-bin4
ACCGGATGATGATCCTCCATCCAGGGGCGGGGAACCCTGATATCGAAAAAGTCAGCCGGCAGCCGTACGAGGATGAATGGAATGGCGATTAAGGAGCCGACGAAGAAGACGATGGAGAGGACGGTCAGCGCCACCAGTGTTTCGGTCGAGACATACTGTTGAACCGTTGAGAGAAGCCCGTCCATCGCCGGGCATCCTAACATGCTCCCTGCTACCCCTCAAGGCAAAGGACATGCAGACCTCTGTTTACGCGGCCCCATGCGGCGGCTATAATCAGCCCGTATGGAGCCTGTTCATGAATCGATTCCAGCGGTACTCGACGGCAATCGGGCTTCTCATGATTGTGGCATTCTCCGTTCTTCCTGCCGTCCAGGCAGGAAGCCTGCCTGTTTCCGGTGAAGAGCTCCAGATCGAGGTCATCAAGAAGGGGCTTGGGAAACAGGTGGTCATCTCCCAGGG
The DNA here is from genome assembly GCA_002083565.1 of Nitrospira sp. ST-bin4. Lineage (GTDB taxonomy): Bacteria > Nitrospirota > Nitrospiria > Nitrospirales > Nitrospiraceae > Nitrospira_D. The sequence continues at coordinate 18,292 of MSXM01000086.1, forward strand.
TGCGAGGGAATGGTTCATGCTGATCGACGTGACGCCGGACAACGCGGTCATCATTCGGCAGGAGACAGACCAGGGGCGGTATCTGGTCGATGAAAGCGAGACTCACGATCGCCCGATGACGCCCGGTGAGGTGGATGCCGCGATTGCCGACTATGTAAATAGCGTGAAGACGCGCGCGAGAAAGCAGTAATTCTATGTCACAGCCGCCTAAATTCGTCATCTTCGCCCACAACGCCACGTACGATAAACTTCATCAAGTCGCCACGATCGGCATGACCGCGGCCGCGATGGGCAAGGATGTGATCGTGGTCCTGCTGTTTTGGACGATCAAGAAACTGGCGGAAGGGAAGATTGATCAGCTCGATTTCCCACCGGAGTATGCCGGGTCCGCCGACGAGGTGGCCCGTCTCTTGAAAGAAAAGAAGGTGCCGAAGATCTCAGAGATGTTTCAGGACGCCAAACATGTCGGGAAGTTTCGGCTGATTGCCTGTAGCGCCGGCCTGGAATACATGGGTGTGGATGGTCAGGCGGTTGAAAAAAACGTCGACGAGGTGTTGGGCCTCCCGGCTATTCTGAAACTGACGGAAGTGGCCGAAACTAAGCTGTTCATTTAGCTCGTAGAGCGGTTTGTCTTGATTGTTTGGCTTGTTTCGTTGAAACCAGATAAACCAAAGAAACCAAATAGACCTTCCTTAACGTGACTTCGTCACTCCCACCCGATCACAGTATGCTGTTAGCTTGCATGTGCTGCAGAACGGCGAAACCGGCTGGCAGAGGTTCTGGCCAAAGGGCACGAGCAGATCGTTGAATTTTATCCAGTATTGTTCGGGTAGTTTCTTTCGGAGGGCCTCTTCGCTCTCTTCCGGTGTTTCCGTTTTGATGTAGCCCCACCGGTTGCTGATCCGGTGGACGTGGATATCGACACAGATGCCGGGCTTACCGTATCCGACTGTCACCACGAGATTCGCCGTCTTTCGTCCGACTCCTGGCAAGGTGACTAACTCGTCAATTGAGTCGGGGACGTTTCCGCCATAGTGATCGAGCAAACGGCGGCAGATGCCATGAATCGATTTGGCTTTTGTCCGATAGAATCCGACCGGGTAGATTGCCTGTTCGATCTTTTTGAGCGGCACCGTCAGCATCTCCGCCGGGGTCTGTGCCAGCGCAAAGAGCCGGTCGCTTGCCTCGCCGGTGGTCTTATCTTTTGTCCGCAGACTTAAGAGACAGGAAATCAGGATGAGGAATGGATTGCGGTCGGAGTTCCGAGCGACGATGCCGAGGACCGGCTCTTGCCATTGCCGGATCTCCCGTTGAAGAATTCTGATCGCAGCGTGGATGTGGTCCCAGCGCATCGGGGTTGGATGAAGCGGGTCTACGACTGACGAGGAGAGCGGGGACGTAAACGTGGATACAGTGATGCCGTAGACTACTCAGGCTTCCGCTTCGAGAGCCACTTCTGGCGTCGCCGTTGTGCCTCGCGTTGCTTCGCTTTTTTCCTGACACTGGGCTTTTCATAGAAGCGGCGTCGCTTGAGTTCACGGAACAATCCCTCGCCTGCCAACTTTTTCTTGGCGACCTTGAGAGCTTTTTCAACGTTGTTATTGAAGACTTTGATTTCCATCCGGTCTGACTTTTCGCTTTCTCAGGCTTGTGCCTGTTCCTGTCCATTGCCCTACGATTTCGGGGGCGGAGTGTAGCATAGCCCCTTCAGTTCCTCAAGGCTTTGCTCAACTATTCTGATTCTTTGAGTCACTGAATCTATAATGCATTGATTATATTGTAGTTTTATGTTCTCGGCAACGGTATGTAGCCCTGCTTGTGCTGCCGCGCACGCCATTATCATGCCCACAGTGAGGTCTGATCGCAGGGGAGACGGTGCTGAGGGAAAACAGGCATGAATCGATCGTCCCACTTCGCATGCCAGTTTGGCAATCTCCAGTGGAGCTTCTGTTGCCTGATGGAGTGCGCTTGAAATAGAGGCCGGCCGATCCGGCTGTTGTTTGGGGATCTTGTAGGCGTTCAACAGCTTGTTATAGGCGTCCATATCTTCCTGGACAAGTTGGCGAAGCCGGTGGGTCACTTGAACAAGACTTCGTTCTGTATCTGCGTGACGGACGAGTCGAGCCCCCATCGTTGCCAATGCGGCCGCCAGGGCCCCGACAAGTGCTGCCACGCTTCCCCCGGCCGGTGTCGGTTGGGCTGCGGCGACGGCATTTAGAAAATCTGAAAGGGGCGGGTCCGGCTCCTTCTTGACCGACATGGCTTCGGCCATCCTTGTTTCCAGGACTTGCGCCGGATCGAATCGCTCCAACTGCAGTGAGGCCACGGCGGCCTGGTCGAGCGCCGCCTGCGGGGCCAAACCGATGAGTTCACTCCCGGCTACCTCCACACCGTGATCCGAGGCTTTGGTTGTCACGGCCTGCAAGGCTGTGTGCATCGAGGTCACTCGATAATCGGTGAGATTCATGGCCACTTGCACGATGCCTCGGCTGGCCAACCTTACTCCGATCGCTTTCAGGCAAGGCAGTCCTCCGTTCGATTGCCGGATGGATCGCGCGATGGTTTTGGCAATCGACAGATCGTTCGTCTTGAGATTGGCGTTGAAAGCAATGAGAGGTGGGCGCGCACCGATCACGACCGCTCCCGCAGTCTTGTGCAGATGAGGCGGGCCAAAATCAGGAAGCCAGGCCGGATCACAATCCATTCGCGATGCCAGCCCTTGCAGGCCTCCCAGGCGGATGGACTCCAACTGCTTACGGGCAGGGTTGGATGCCGCCTGTTCATACAGGAAAACCGGAAGGCCAAGTCGTGTTCCGACTTGCTGCCCGACGGTGCGGGCCAGGCGAATACATTCCTCCATATCAACATCGTGAATCGGCACAAACGGCACCACGTCCGTAGCGCCGATGCGGGGATGGACGCCGTCGTGCCGGTCGATGTCGATCAATTCAGTCGCTACGGTGATGGCGCGGAGCGCCGCCTCGCCGACTGCATCGGGCAGTCCGGCGAAGGTCAGCACGGATCGATGGTGGTCGGTATCCATCGTGTGGTGCAGGAGCCAGACGCCGGGGACAGCAGTGACTGCCTCAATCAGGGCGTGAACAACGGCGGGGTCTCGGCCTTCGCTGAAGTTCGGAACGCATTCGATGAATGGACGCATCGTCATAGTCTAGCTCACATTATTTATGACGGTTCGTGACGAAACCGCCAAGACGCCATGCGAGACGGGCACGCGGAGCCCTGAGAG
>MSXM01000086.1:21669-23418 GCA_002083565.1 Nitrospira sp. ST-bin4
AAACGAAAAAGCCGAAGGGAGCGGTTGTTCCCCCCGGCTTTCTCTCATACGCGCGATCGGGCTGGTTTCGCAGTCGCTACTTGGTCTTCTTCACGAATGCTTTGTAAATCCGGCCCGACTTGGCCTGCTCTTCTTCCATGCCCACCATCTGGTGGCCGGTGGTTTCGCACCAAGCCGGCATGTCTTGCTTGATGCCTTCGTCGTCGGAGAGGACTTCGAGTATCTGTCCCAACGTCAGTTCTTTGATTTTCTTCGACGTGAGGATAATGGGCATGGGGCAGAAATAGCCCAGGGTATCGAGCTTGATATCGGATTGCATCATGGAATCCTGTTTGAATGGGTTGTTGTGTTTGTTTGGTTTCTCTGGTTTTAAACCCGCGCACCAGACAAACCAGATGAACTAAATAAACAAGTTTACGCTGCCTTGTTTGGCTTCCGCCAGGTACGTTGTGACTCCGGCGAACTGATCGATGCCGTCAATCAGCGTGTCCTTGGTAATTCCCATGAGGCCCATGGTAGTCGTGCAGGCGATGAATCGCACGCCGAGATCCAGCGCGGTGTGCATCAACTCGGGGACTCCCGGCATACGATTCTGCTTCATCACCTTCTGCATCATCGCGGTACCCAACCCGCCGAAATGAAATCGCGAGAGTGGCAGCGTCTCGGCGCCGCCTTTATTGAGCGCCCCGAACATCCGGCGGAGCCAATCCTTCGCTGAACTGGCCGCGCCTTTCTTGCGAATCGTATTCAGCCCCCAGAAGGTAAAGAACACAGTGACCTGCATTCCCATCGCAGCTGCGCCGGTAGCGATGATGAAGGCCGCCATCGCCCGGTCGAGATCTCCGCTCAACAGGACGATAGTCACTCGATCCGGCTTGGAGGCTTGGAGCTGCGCTAACGTGGTCGTCGGTTCTATTTGTGTGGCGATCATGGTGAGGCCTCGTTTCCCATACACAGACTCAGCCCTGTTCGAGCCTGTGAACAGAATAGTATGGGGTTCGTGAGGGTGTCAAGGAATGTGCTTGCGGCATCCTCGTCATTGTCGCTTGACCTTCCTCTATCCGGTCGCTATAGTCACTCTTATAGGTGCGCCCCATCTTCCGGGCTTCCTTCCTCGTCCATGAACATACCGCTCACGCCCGATATTGTCTCCGCTAGAAGCGCTCCGCTCTTTGGATTCTGGTATCCGGCTGTGCCGAGTCATACCTTGCCGTCAGGCTCGATGAAAGCCCTGCAGATGCTGGGGCTTCCGATCGTGCTTTGTCGGGACCGGGAGGGGCGGCTGGCGGCGATGCGCGATATTTGCCCGCACCGTGGCATGCCGTTGTCATTCGGACGTTTCAACGGCGAGCGTATCGAATGTTCGTATCACGGGTGGCAGTTCGACATGAAGGGCCGCTGCCGCTGCATTCCGGCGCTGCCGCAAGGGACTTCCCTTCAAACCGATAAGGTTGGGATCGCCAGTTATCCGGCTGAAGAAGCCGACGGTATGATCTGGGTGCATCTTGCCGACGATCGTGGAGAAACCGTTTCGTTGCCGCCGGTCCCGCGCATGCCGCTGCCATCGGAGCCGAAACAGTCGTTTCACATTTCGCTGATATACACTTGTACAGCAGACGACGGCGTCATCGGTCTTATCGATCCGGTCCATGGCCCCTACGTGCATTCCTGGTGGCGCAGCGATGCGAGCATGCATGAAAAGACGAAGACCTTCGAGCCGATTCCCAATGGATTTCGGATGACGGCGCA
>MSXM01000087.1 GCA_002083565.1 Nitrospira sp. ST-bin4
TTATGTTTAGAACCGATGAGATCATTAAAGCCTCGAAGTTGCCGCCGGAAGGCGTCGCAATGTCCAGGCACATCGACTACATTTATTTTATCCCGATCTTGTTTGTTACCATTATCGGGACGTTCCATATGCACTTTGACTTGCTGGCCGGTGACTGGGATTTCTGGATCGATTGGAAAGACCGGCAGTGGTGGCCGATCGTGACGCCAATCACGGCCATTACCTTCTGTGCCGCGTTGCAGTACTACAACTGGGTCAACTATCGGCAGCCGTTTGGCGCAACCATCACGATCCTGGCGCTCTTGGCTGGGAAATGGGTCACGATCTGGGCCGCTTGGTGGTGGTGGTCCAACTATCCGTATAACTTCGTGATGCCCTCCACGCTTCTGCCCAGCGCGATCGTGCTCGACGTCGTGCTGTTGCTGACTAGAAACTGGACCATTACGGCCGTGATCGGCGCGTGGCTGTTTGCCGCGCTGTTCTATCCGACCAATTGGGCGATCTTCGCCTATAGCCATACGCCGGTCGTGATCGACGGCACGCTCCTGTCGTGGGCGGATTACATGGGCTTCGCCTATGTCCGCACCGGGACGCCGGAGTACATTCGGATGATCGAGGTCGGCTCGCTGCGGACATTCGGCGGCCACAGCACCATGATCTCCTCCTTCTTCGCGGCGTTCGCATCCTCCTTGATGTACATCCTGTGGTGGCAGTTCGGGAAATTCTTCTGTACGTCCTACTTCTACCTGACGGATGACAGACAGAAAACCACGAAGGTGCATGACGTGTTCGCCTATGCGACATTAGCGCATGCCGATAAAGCCAAAACGTCTGGGGGGAAAGCATGAACGCCAAGAAAACCTTCAAACTGTGGATGCTCGGATTTTGCGGGATAGCAACACTGGCGGTTACGCCGGTGTTCGAATCCACTCCGGCTTTCGCCCATGGAGAACGTTCGCAGGAGCCGTTTCTGCGGATGCGTACTGTCAATTGGTATGACACCGAGTGGGTCGGAAAGTCGACCGCTATCAATGATGTGACTTATTTGCGGGGGAAGTTCCACTTGTCCGAGGACTGGCCCAGGGCGGTTGTGAAGCCAAACCGGACGTTCCTCAATATCGGTTCTCCAAGCTCTGTGTTTGTGCGGTTGAGCTCAAAAATCAACGGTACGCCAATGTTCGTGTCCGGTCCGATGGAAATCGGTCGGGATTATGCATATGAAGTCACGTTGAAGGCGCGCTTGCCTGGCCACCACCATATCCATCCTATGTTTGCCGTTAAGGATGCTGGTCCTATTGCAGGACCAGGCGGATGGATGGACATCACAGGTAATGCTGCGGACTTTAAGAATGAGATCAAGACTCTCACGGGAGAGACGTTCGACTCTGAAACCAAGGGTACGGCAACCGGCGTCATGTGGCACCTGTTCTGGGCTGCAGTGGCCATCGCCTGGGTCTCATTTTTTGCGATCCGTCCAATGTACCTGGTTCGTGCTCGCGTATTGGCAGCCTACGGCGATGAGATCCTGCTTGATCCGATCGATCGCAAAGTAGGTATTTTCTTTCTCGTGTTCACTGTCACGGTCGTGACTGTCGGGTATCTCTCTGCTGATGCCCAGTATCCTGTGACCGTGCCTCTCCAGGCCGGTGAAGCGAAGATTAAGCCTATGCCGATCAAGCCAAATCCGCTGGTCATGGAAGTGACTCATGCGGAATACGATGTGCCTGGTCGTGCGTTGCGCATGGTGGTTCATGCGACGAATAACGGCACAGTGCCGGTGACCATCGGTGAATTTACGACAGCCGGTATTCGGTTCACCAACAAGGCTGGAGCAGCCAAGCTTGATCCAAACTATCCGGCCGAGCTCGTGGCGGCGTCTGGGTTGACGATGGATAACGAAGCTGCGATCCAACCAGGACAGACCGTCGACATCAAGATCGAGTCGAAGGACGTCCTCTGGGAGGTTCAGCGCTTGGTGGACATTCTTCACGATCCGGATCAACGCTTCGCGGGCTTGATTATGTCGTACACCGATTCCGGTGAGCGGCTGGTTAACCCGGTTTGGGCTCCTGTACTCCCAGTCTTTACCAGACTCGGAGCATAAGCGAGACTCAAGTAGAGGTGTGCAATGACGCCGGCCCGTCCCTATCGTAAGATAGAAGACGGGCCGGCGTTTTTTTGTTCTAGTTCGTTGAATTTTCCCCTAATTAAGACGGGGTGAAGAGTTTGAAAAGCTCTCGATAACCTTGCCAGCTGCCGGTAACCAACTCAAAACGTGTCATAATATCTCGCTAGAGGTCCCAGCTCTCTCCTGGGAATGATTTTCATTCAAGGCTGCTACGTACGGGAGGAATCGATGGAAGGCGTTCACTATTCCCAGTGCTTGTGAGGTCATCCACGGCTCATGCAAAGTTACTCAGCCGCGCTTGAAGTCGTCGCGTCCAGATCGATTGCAGCCGTCCTCGGGCTTGGCGGCGTCGGAGTTGCATCGCCACACGACATTTCCGGCACCAAGGGGTGAGACTTTGACTAAGCTTCGGCCTTTTACAGTGCTGACAGGTTACGGGGCTTTCGAGAAAATGATGCTGCGCGGGTCTTTGCAATATCTTCGTCATGGTTTGCTTCCTTCCTCAAAATAAAAGCCCATGGTTCTAGAACAACCATGGGCTCCGGACGTAAAGTCCTCTGGCCTAGTCTATGCCGATCCTGGATTCGATCGGTCACCCGCACTGGGAAATGGGGCGGAGTCCTCGGGAGGCCTTGAGGACCCCGCCCGCGAAGTGGGAGGCACAGTCCCACTCCGATGCCGGTGTGATCAGCACCGACTTCTGTGCCATGATCGTCCATCGCGCAAAATTCAAATCATGCTATTCATAGTCCTCGTTTAGTGACTTCAGGAATGCGGTCAGACTCGCAATGTCCTGTCGAGCGAGGATGATCCCCGTCAGTGCGGGCGCACCGTTACGAAGTCTCCCCTGTCGTGCCAAATTCGCAGAGTCAATGTAGAAGGCTACGACATCTTCGAGCCTATCGAACTGGCCGTTGTGCATGTATGGTGCGGAGTGTCCGAGATCCCGGAGGCCAGGGGTCTTGAATCTCGCGATTGAAGCGGGCAGCAGACTCCTATCCGATGGGCAGGGTGCCGGCTGTTCCTGGCATAACAACGCGCGGATGGTGGCTTGTGGAGCTGGCATATCCGGGTTGGCAAAAATATTCCAGATGCCGAGATCCGTCAGTCTTGGATCGGTTACAGATGGGATGGCTCGAAAAGGCTCCTGATAGTCCAGATGTTCGTGTGTTGCGGGGAGATACTGTTCGGGATGTGTGCTGCGCTCAGCGAGGTCGGGTATAGCGAGGCGGGCGAATTGGCCGTTGCCGTGGATGGCGTCGTACTCCGTTTGGGCTGTGCCGGTGTTGTGCAATTGGGAATCAGTAAATGTCGGCGCCGCATGACAGGCAAGGCAGTTACCGACCCCTCCGTGGGATAAGTCCTGTGGCGACGGCGATGTTGATGTCGGTTCGGCGAGAAAGAGTTTCAATCCCGCCAGTTCGGCTGGTCCAAACCGAAAGTCATGATCGTGGAACCGGAACTTCCCGTCCGCTGAATTTGGATTGCCGAATACAAATTGGATGGTCCCAGCCTGTTCGCGGGAAGCGATGAGGGTGCGAAGGCGGCGGCTGTAGTCGCGGTCGGACTCATTCTCGGCCGGTTTTCGGGGAAATCCGTTATGGGCCAAAAAGATATCGAAAGGGGAGAGGTTGAAATGTCCGGCATTGTCCCGGGAGAACACCAGCTGTTCGACATAGGACGAGACGAGACGTACGACACCGTCGAAAATCTCTTGATCGGTCGCTCTAGCCACATTGATCCGGAAGGCGGGAGGAATGCGGAACTCCTTCGGAATGGCTTGACCGCTTCCCGTGAGCATGACGGCCAGTGGAAGGCCGCCGAATTCCTGCGCCAGTGCACCGGTGCCGTCGTCCTCCCGCACAATGCGAGCGACATGGGAAACGGCCTGATCCCGTTCGCCCGGCACCCATCCGAAGTTGCGACTCGTGAACGTCGCCGCAGTCAGCCCGGTCATGGTCGAGAACTCTCCGTCGAAATGGAACAGGGTCCCGACGGATCGGGGAAGCGAGGCATTGACCAGGGGAGGGGAATTGCGGGGTGCCGTGGTCTTTCCATCGGCACGAGCGGGTATAGGACTTCGCCGAGCAAAGTCTCCATAGGTCCGCATGCCGCCTCCCGGCGTGCCGACATGTTCATCGACAAGGTGGCAGGCACGGCAATTCATAGAAAGGCCGGCGAATGGACCCTGCAGTCCGGACCCTGTCGTCACGGTGAGATTCATGACAGGATCGCCTGCGGGCACCGGGGTATTCACGCCTCCGCCCGCGTCGAGATAGCCCTTGAAGAATTGGGCAAAGCGCGTTTCCAGAAACAAGCGCTCGCCGTTGGTCACTTCGGGAGGATCGAACGCATGCCGGTCGGCTGAAGCAGGTTGCGCCGCTGCGGCGATGACCCCCGAATTGCCGCTTTCCCCGGAACATCCGGTAAAGGCAAGCATCGAGTAGAGAAGAACCGACAGGGTGCTATGAGAGGATATGTCAATTAAACGTTTCATCGGTGAACCTCTTACAGTGAAGGTGAGCCATTGTGGAGCAGCGATGCCGAAGATTCAGCACGGGCACACAATACCTCGACGACAGCAGGGTCGAATTGTGTTCTCGAAGCCACTCGCAGGATTCTAAGCGCGACTCGATCGCGGACAGACCGGCAGGAGACGCCTGGGACTCGAATCGCTTCAAAGGCGTCGGCCACGGCCAGGATTCTGGCGCCGAGCGGAATGAACTCCCCCCTGATGCCAAAGGGATAACCTGATCCGTCCCACCATTCGTGATGATGGGCAACTAGGACCGCTGCCTCTCGCAAAAACGTGAAGGGTTCCAGCAGATTCGCTCCGAGCCTGGAATGTTGCTGAATGGCGATGTAGGATGCGGGAGCCAGCGGCTCCGAATCGCTTCTAAGCCGGACCGGTAACATCAAGAGCCCGATGTCATGGATCAGGGCGGCGAGTTTGAGATTGTGAAGTGCGGCAACATCAAGGCCCAACTCCTGTCCGATCAGACAACCGATCATGGCGGTTCGTGCTCCATGCCCGGCTTGCCAGGGGAGGGTGCGATCGAGTTCTTTGGCTACTTGACGGACCAGGATGCTTTCGACGTCACGACGGGAGGCTTCCGGAAGCCGAAGACGGTCAATCTTCTGGAGGAAAGCTTGGATTGTTACCACCGCCGGATCAATTTGTTCTAAGGCTTCGATAGGCATGTCATCTTCTCCACGAAAAAACAGAGCCCAGGACCATCGATATGATCCTGGGCTCTGGGTGCAAACCTCTGGCCGCTCTATATGTCAGAAACAGGGTGCAGCAATCACGAATTGGACGGCTGTTTCCCCCCCATCAGCGGTTGTCCTAATACCCACATTTCATAAAGCGGCACTGTCATCATGACGAGGAAGCTGACCGTCATGAGTGTGTCCCCGGTCAGCATGGTGGCCACAAAAATCGGTGAGACGTAGCTGATCAGCCAGGGCGAGACCAGGTCGAGAATAACCCCTCCCAAGCCGGCCCATGTGACGGCGGATTTCAAGGCATGGCTTGCGCTCGTCAGGTACATGACATGGATCAAAATCATAAAGACGACGGGCATTGTGAACAGATGAAAGTGGGTGATCTCAGCCAGCTCCCGAAACGACATGGGCTCGCCGAAGGTTGCGTCGGACCCCCGGTAGTGATCGGCGATGCCTTGTGGAGACAAACTGGTCATGCTGTGAGCCCAAAAAAATGAGAATGCAAACCCTGCTAGCATCAAGAGAAGGAACAGCGTATACAGTAATCGAATGTGGCGATCCGAATCCCGCAGTTTGAATTTTTGATTGAAGTTTCGCATGTCTGGGACGCTCGGTCCGCTTCGATTAATTTCCAAAAATTGATGTCAGAACATTTTTCTCGGATTTGCGGGCCGTGACCGTGTCGCTTCCGATGCCGGCGGGCTTTAGATAAAACTCGTCAACCAGGACGAGCACCCGTTTGACGCCGGCACTGATCGAACGGGCCGACATCGTGGCGCCGGTGATATTGATAATGTCCTTGTTGAGCCGAATGGGATCAGACACTGTTTTCCCCTCATACTGCACATTAAATCGTTTCCGTCCGACCTCACTGCCTCTGGCCTCTCGGAACACGAGTAACTCGACGTCGGAGCAGGCGCCTTTGGTGTCCACGCCGACCATATAGGTCATGTGTTTATGTTTGCCGATCGTGTTATGGACCATGGCATAGCCGTCGATCTTCTCGCCTGTCTCGCCGATGTAGAGTTCGAAGGCATTCTCCGGAAACTTCCAGCCGATGCGTTGCTCAATCAGAGTTTTCTTTTCCTGGGTTAGCTCGATGACCTCTTTGCGGACGCGCTGGGACTTCGGCAGGATGATTTTTACCGCCTCTTCTTCTGACATAAAGACTTCAGCGTGGTTAAGCTCCTCATCGGTCAGGTTGCGCTTAAGCTCGTTATCCCACACCTTGTCGGCCGCCCACCCCGGGAGCGGCAAACCAGGGATAATCAATCCCATGGTTATGACAAAAATCATCGCGATGCAAGCGAACATCCGCGCTCCTTCAGTTTCGTGTCCAGGCGGTTCAGTAGGTCGCGCATGACGTTTGCCGAGGGGTCGGTCGGGGCCCATCCAAAGAGCCGGGACCCGCCTCGGAACACCCAGCTCTGTCGCTCTTCGATGAAGCTGATCTGGGTGCCGCCATCATTGAGACGCTTGACCCGGAGGGTTACGCGGGAGCGATCTTTGCTCTCGGCAATCTCTCTTCCAAAAAGGCCGTACGTTCGTCCGGGTATTGGTATTTCAAGCCAATCGGTCACGATGAGGCCGGCATCCTTGTCCTGTGTGCCAACCGAACGGTCTTTGACCGTGTCGAGGGCTGACTCCCATGCACGCTCGTAGTCGCATACGGCGGCAAATTCATGCATCCCTCCCAAGAAAGCACAGCCTGGGAGCCAAGCAGTCATGATCGTAATCAAGAGCATTCGTCCAAACTGGTGCATGCAAAATCCTCGGTCTCTGAAGCTGCGCTCCGCCATTTCTGGCAGAGCGCAGCCGATACAGGTTTAAAAGTATGTGGCCATTTGGAACAGGAATCCGTCTCCATCCATCGGAGCACTTCCGTTGGTGCTGAAGTCTCCAACAGGAACGAGGCCCCTGGCATTGTCGTTTTGGGTGTTGTACTGCCAGTTGACTTTGAACACAGTGTCCTCAATCGGGCGAAAATTGAGGCCCACGGTGAGACGATCCAACTCCCGCTGATTTCCCAGGGTGTTGGCCAATGTGCGATTATCCGTATCGGTGTCGACCTGTTCCCACCGCAGTGTAAAGGTGAAGGTGGAGGCTTCTGAGAAGTGGCTGGGGGCCAGTCTCCTCAGTAGTTCCGGCATGAAGTGATAGTTGCCCTGAACATAGTACCCGAACATGCCGGCTGGTCCGATAAGTCTGTTCGCCACGGTTGTGGCGTTGTTGTTACTGATTCTGGACAAGGCCGCTTCTCCGATAAGTTCAAAGGGACCCCGCTGGAGCGTCCAGTCCAAGGCATAGATGCTGAGCCATCCGGACCCCAATACTCCTCCCGCCGGCTTGTACTGTCCATGATAGGCAGATCCAGCGACTTCAATTCCCAGCATTGGGCTGATTGCCACTCGCCCGACGACTGCTTTGTTGTCATCGCGGTCTCGGGATACGCTTCCACGGGCGCTACGAACACCTAAATCGGTAATGCCGCCGGCTGTCTGGCTCATGCCGTTGACAGCATAGACTTCGTAATCCACCTTCGAGAGAGTTGTCGGGTAGAAGGTCCCGTAGATTCCCGCCCCCGCTTCGAACCAGGTGCTGGGGATGATAATTCGGGAGACCATCGGCCGATCGACCAGATCGTTCAAGGGTGAGTCGTGCAGCAAGTTGAACTTGCCGACCGGCATCAACAAGATACCGCCACGGAGGTTGATTGTCTCATTGACCAGATAGTCCATCTGGGCGAACTCAACCTGAATGGTTCCATCTCCCTGCGGAGAATTTGTCCCTCCCCGTTCGATCTCAATTTCTGCCGCGAATTTCACACGATCGGTAATATCTCCGTAGATAAAGGGTACCAGTCGCTGCTGACCGAAGCTGTTGCGGCTTGGATTGTCCAGATTCTGCCGGGAGAGGATGTTGTACATGACGTCGGCATAGCCTCCGATCGTCGCCTTCGGCATGCTGAGAAACGGCTTGGCATAGATCAGTTTGCCGGACCCGGTTGATCCGAATCCGAGAGGAACCTTCTCTTCTCCCTTTCGCTCAACTCTGATGTCGGTCATCGGACCGGCCGGTATTGGGTATTCGGTCGCCGGAGGCGATGACCGTTCCGGGTGGACTTCACGGGATTCATGCTCCTGCGCTTTTCTCAGTGCTTCTTCGAGTTTTTTAACTCGTTCCTCAAGGCTCTCCTCTGCGAAGACCGGTGCAACCGACAGCGCAATGATCGAAAGAGCCCCGAGGAGTGACCGCATCATCATCGGTATCCTCCCAGGTAAAGTAAGATGGTGGTCTGACTCGGGACTCAATGGTCTCTGGCCTGTGGTTTGTAATTGGAGATGCTGAACAAACGAACGGAATCTGATCTGTGGCAGTCCTCCTTTCATTGAACGGTTCATGATGTGACGCTGCTCCATCCTTGAATCGAGGAGAAGGGGATCATGACGATGCGTTTGCAGCGTTTGCACTTGAGCTCCAGCCCTCCACCCACGACTTTGGCGATCAATTGACCGCACTCGCAGCGGGTTTCATTGTCTTGACCGCATTCTGAAACGGGGGCTTTTGTCGTTACCATAAAGCGCAATCGCAATAAAATGAAATTGAGAACGATTACTAATATCTCAATTGTCGCATTCTTGTCAAGAGGGCATCCATTTCCCTAGTCAGGACGTATGATTGAAGTCGGAGATTGTCGCAGGTGCAATCCTCTGTGCCGTTCCTTATAATTTTGCTTTGTCATGAGTGGATGGAATCGCCGCAAAAGCGTTTGGACATCAGTGATTGTGGGGCGCAAGGCTCTTCAATGGAGCGCTCTTGTTCCTCTTCTCCTAATGATCGTCGGCTGTGCCGGGATTATGTCTCCTTCTCAGAAGGTGGCAGTCAAGAGAGCCCAAATGCATATGGGGACCCTGGTGGCGATTACAGCCGTGGCGCCTGATCTGGAAGCAGGGCACAAGGCCATCCAGGCAGGATTCAATGAGATCAAGCGACTGGAACGGTTGTTGAGTACTTGGATTCCTGAGAGTGAGCTTTCGCAGGTGAACACCGAAGCCGGCCATCGTCCGGTGGCCGTGAGTTGGGAGACCCTGGATCTGGTGGCTCGATCGATGGAGATGGCGAGACTGACAGAGGGAGGATTCAATATTGCGGTGGCTCCTGCAGTTGAAGCGTGGAGTGTAACCGAACGGCAACATATTCCGAGCGATGAAGAGCTGCAACGGTTGAAGGTGCTCGTTGATGGGGCCGCTATTCAGGTCGATAGGGCGTTGCGGACCATTTTTCTTCCACACAAGGGGATGAAAATCGATGTGGGTGGGATCGGAAAGGGGTACGCAGCCGATCGGGCCGCAGAAGAGATGAAAAAGGCCGGTGCGCAGGGAGGGGTAGTCGCGCTGTCGGGAGATATCAAAGCATTCGGGTCGCTTCCCGATGCCGCCGGCTTTCCAGTGGGCATTAAGCATCCACGGAAAGAAGGTGTTGTCATTGCCGTCATTGATTTACAGGATGAAGCCATTTCAACAGCGGGGGATTATGAACGGTTTTTTGAACGAGATGGAGTCCGCTATCATCATATTCTTGACCCGCAGACCTTGCGGCCTGCGCGTGCTTGTCAGAGTGTGACTGTGATCGGAAAAGAAGGAGTGCTTGTGGATGGCCTCGATACCGGGATCTTTGTCTTGGGACCTGAGCGAGGGATGGCATTGGTCGAACAGCTCGCAGGCGTTGAAGCGGTCATCATCGACAATCAGGGGAAAATGACTCTCTCGTCAGGGCTGCGGTCCCGATTGCGCAATCCATGAACCGGCGCGCGCTTCAGGGCGGCTACCGGGCCGTTTTCAGGTCGTAGATGATCGAGAACTTCACCGGCATATGAGGCCGTTCCAGCGGGCGTGATAGGGTGATGGGCGGGCCTTTTCTGACGTCTTCCACAGCGACTTGGTCGAGCATCGCGTTACCGGAACTTTGGGCTATACGCACGTCGCTCAATCCTCCATCCTCATGCAGCACTGCCGTCAACGTAACTTTTCCCTGAATCCCCTCGGTTCGTAATATCACCGGATAACGTTTGTCGAGATCCTCGATCCATTTGGCCATGAGTTCCGAGAGCCATCCGTAATCAGGCTTGATGGGCTTGAACTGTTCGGCGCGAGAGTTGGTCGCCACTTGTGGTCCAGGGGACGGATTAGTCTGTTGATAGGCCGACAATTCTGTAGTTGCGGGTGGTGACTCATGCTGAGCAGGAAGGTTTGGCTGAGCGGCTGGTGTGGTCGCAGGCTGAGGCAAGGGAACGGCATACGAGGATGTGGTGGACGCAGGTTGTGTTGGTTCAATCAGCGGAAGCGGCGTGGTAGCCGTCTCGCCCGGCTCCGGCTCTGACAGCACTGGTTGCGCAGGAGCGAGGTCTGTCGTCGTCGATCGCGTGGGTATTGGCGGTGTAGGAGACGGCACACGCTGTGCCATGGCTGTTCCGCGCGGCGATGGTGTGGCCATTGGTGAGGCGGCGGCGGTCATAGCCACATCCCATGTGAACGGTTCTGCCTGGGGTGCCAGGCGCAAGTTGTGCAGGA
Organism: Nitrospira sp. ST-bin4; assembly: GCA_002083565.1. Classification (GTDB taxonomy): domain Bacteria; phylum Nitrospirota; class Nitrospiria; order Nitrospirales; family Nitrospiraceae; genus Nitrospira_D. The sequence continues at coordinate 10,924 of MSXM01000087.1, forward strand.
AAAAGACGGCGCCGATGGCCATACCGCCGTGCAGCAGACAGGATACGATCCAGCCCGCAGTTTCAGGGTTTGTTCGATCGATCGGATGCCGGCGGGTATCGATCATGGCAGACGGATCACCTCAAGACTGACTTGATGAAATCCAAGGCCTCGGATTTCATCGACCAAGGCGACGAACTTCTCCAGCAATGTGACTTTGTCAGCGCGGACGAGCACAGCCGATTCACGAGACTCAGCCAGCAGTGTAGAGGGGAGTTCCCCGTCGGCGACGGGTTTGTCATTTACGAACAGGCCGCCCTCCGATGTCAGCGTAATGATGATGGGAACGTCTTTCCGGTCGCTGACGGCCTTGGCCTTAGCCAAATTCACGGGGATTTGCCCTGTACTGATGAACGTGGCCGTCGTCAGCACGATGACGAGCAAGACCAGCATCACGTCCACGAGCGGAATGACATTGATCTGATCAATCTCCTGTTTCATGCTGTGCCTTGTACTGAGTCAAAAGTTCGGCAACCCGACGCCGAAGCACGTTGTTCATGACGACGCAGGGTATGGCGACCAGCAAGCCAACGGCCGTGGCCTTCAATGCCAGACTCAAGCCGATCATGATGGTGTTGACCGCCATGGTGCCCGACGTTCCCATCGTGTGAAAGGTTAACATGATACCAAGGACAGTGCCGAGGAGGCCAATGTAGGGAGCATTAGCGGCGACGGTCCCAATGATCACAAGACGTCTGGTAAGCGTGATTTCCAGGAGTTGTGCATTGGAGTACTGGGTCAGGTCCACCCGTCGATAGAAGAGCCAGCGCTCGACGGCCACCGCGACCGACCAGAGGCTCAGAACCAGGAGGAGGCCGATCACTCCGTAATCTATCGCGTGTTTTAGCGCGTCCATTGCGACTCCTTACATTCCTATCCTGGAGGTGTGATCCATACTGGCGAGAAAGCCGGAGATCGGTTCATCAATGCCAGATCGCCGGGAATTCTGTCAATCCGTCAGCGCATGGGGATGCTGTGCGCTATCGGGGAATTGGTCGGCGCGAAACAACACGGTATGTGTTGCGGATACACGAAGCTCAACGGCCGTCCCTTCCTGATAGACACTGGTCGAGCTTTCGCTGCTGTGGACGATTTGGCCGGATCCCAGCCGGACCGTATACAGATTTTCCGAGCCTCGAAACTGGCGGGCGACGATCCGGGGTCCGGCCGATTTGTTCGGGAGGAGGTGAATATCGTCGGGGCGAATCATCACGACCACTGGGGCTTCCTTTTCAGCGGCCAGCGTGTTGGGAAATACTCCCAATTCGGTATGGACCATGCCTTCTCTGACATGTCCGGTGATAAAGTCGGCCTGCCCGACGAAGTCGGCCACAAACGGCGTCGAAGGGAGGTGGTAGATGATTTCTGGCGAATCCATCTGTTCCAGCACACCATGGTTCAGCACGGCAATCCGGTCGGCCATGGCAAAGGCCTCGTCATGATCGTGGGTGACTAATATGGTTGTCGTTTTCATCCGGCGCAACAACGTATGGAGCTCTTGGCGCATGCGGCCGGCCATATCGGGGTCGAGGTTGCTGAACGGTTCATCCAGCAACAGCACGACCGGATTTTGTACTAACGCCCGAGCCAATGCCACGCGCTGCTGCTGCCCGCCTGATAGCTCGTGCGGATAGCGCCGCTCAAAACCTTCCAAGCCAGTCAGCCGCAACATCTCTTGAACCCGGTTCTCCCGATCAGATCGGGACAGGTGGCCCAGTCCAAAGGCAATGTTGCCGACGACGCGCAGGTGAGGAAACAGGGCATATTCTTGGAAGACCATGCCGACATGCCGTTCTTCAGTGGGGATCGTATCCGAGGAAGAAGAGACTCGCCGGCCTGACAGGAAGATCTCTCCGGACCTCACCGGCTCAAAGCCAGCGATGGCCCGTAGCACAGTGGTTTTGCCGCAACCTGATGGCCCGAGCAGGCAAAGTATTTCCCCTTCCCGCGCTGAAAATGAAATATCACGAATAGCCGGGCGGTGCGGATCATAGGCGCAAGACACCGAGCGCAGTTCTAAAATAGGAGCTGCCGGTGCGCTTAGGTCGGCCTGGCTGTCGAGCCCGTTGGTGTCCGCAGGGGTTGGATGTGATTCAGTCGTCATCGTTCAACCTAGGCCGCACGCCAATCACGCGATAACAGAAGTGCCAACGCCGGCAGACCTACCAGCACGATCAGCAGCGCGGAGGGAGCCGCCAGTTGATAGTACTCTTCGCTCGCCTCCAGCCACACACGGATCGCCAGCGTGTCAAAACCTACCGGACGGAGGAGCAGTGTGGCCGGCAACTCTTTCATCGTTTGCAGAAACATCAGGACCCAGGCTGCGATAAAGCCATTGCGTATGAGCGGCAGCGTCACACGACGCCAGGTTGACTGAACACCGAGCCCCAATGTGCGGGCTGCTTCTTCAAGATTGGGCGTAATCTGCTGAAGCGCCGGTTCGAGCGATTGAAGCCCGGCGGGGAGAAAATGCAGCACGTAGGCGACGATCAAGACGACCACCGTGCCATAAACGAACGGCACCAGTTTGAGGCACAGCACTAAGACGGCCAGGGCTGCAACCGGTCCAGGGAGGACATAGCCGGCGTAAGCCGCCTGTAGGCAGCCCAGATTGAGCCAGGTCGGTTTCCGGCTTGCGAGATAGGCCAGCGGAAGGCCGATCAAGACTCCTGCAGTAGCGGCAAGGGCTGAAAGGAAGGCGCTATTCCAGACAAAGCCGACGAAGCGGGCATCCAAAATCGCCAGCGCTTCCGGAGATAGGCTCCATTGCACGAGCAAGTAGAAAGGAACACCGAAGGCTGCACCGAGGATGGCGGAAAGATATGCAGTAAAGGTTGCCGTCTTGATCCAGTCACATCTGATACGCAGTGGCGCACGGTACCGGCCCGTCGTTTGGTGAAATCGGCTTTTGTGGCGAAACCAACGCTCGGTCAGCAAGAAGACCAGAGCGAGGACCACCAGCAGGATACTCAGAATGCTGGCGGCGATGTTGTCGGATCGGCCGGTCATTTGCTGAAAGACGGCATAGGTCAGTGTTTGGTAGCGCAAGAGTGAGACGGCGCCGAAATCAGAAACCACGTAGAGAATCACCAGCGCCGTTCCCGCTACGATTGAAGGGCGAAGCAGCGGCAGAGTCACACGGAGCATCGTACGCACGCGCGAAGCGCCGCAGGTACGGGCCACTTCTTCGAACGACACGTTTAAACTCAAGAGCGCGCTACGGGTGAGGAGATAGACGAACGGGAAGGTATCGAGTGCCATCACCAGCGTGGCGCCCCAGAAACTCTGCGGCGAGAAGATTCTGGCCTGAGGCCCTGCCAGGGTTTGCCAGAGGTGTTCGACCGGTCCGTTGAATCCCAACAGATAGTTGTACACGTAGGCCAACACATAGGTCGGCATTGCCAGTGGCAGCACGAGGGCGACTTCCCAGAGCCGGCGCCCATGAAAATCGAATCGTGTGACTATCCAGGCAGTCGAGACGCCTAACAGGAGGGTCAGAACGGCCACGGTCCCAGCCAGGGCCACGGTGTTGGTCAACAGTTCGGGGATGCGTGTGGCCCACAGGCGTTGCCACACCGCGAGATCGGCCGACATGGCCAAGCCAGTGACATAGCCCAGCGGCAGAAGAATGAGTATAGCGCTGCCCAGCACGGCCAACTGGAGGGGGAATGTCGCATGGAGCCGTAGATTGGTCACAAGCAGGCTCGCGTGTTACCGGAGGCCTACTTGTTCGATGAGCAGCTGTGTCGGTTCGCGCAACTCGGCCAGCTTAGTGAGCGGCACCAGGGCTGCGCGAAAGCTCTTGCGTTCGATAAGGGCAGGATCGGCCTTGACCTCCGGATGAAGCGGATATTCCTTGTCGAGATCGGCAAACATCTTCTGGCCTGCCTGCGCCACCAGAAACTCGACGAGCAGCTTGGCGTTGTCGAGCCGCGGGGTATGTTTGAGAATCCCGACGCCCGCCACATTCATGATCGCGCCCATACCACCCTCATGTTGGTCCGGCATCAAAACGGCGAGCGGCGCAGTCGGCTGCGCGGCGAGATGCCGATACACGTAATAATGATTCACGATGCCGATGGCGACCTGGCCCTTGGCGACTGCCTCCACGATTTGAGAGCTTTTCTGATAGACCTGGCTTCCGGCATTATCTCGAAGTCCCTGGAGAAAACTCTTTGTCCGTTCGTCTCCCACACTCGCGCGGATGACGGAGACCCCCGCCTGTAAGTACTCACTGCCGGAATTTGGAATCGCAATTTTGTCTTTCCATTCAGCATTGGCCAGATCGAGCAACGACTTGACCTGATCGGGTTTCACCAGGGTGGTGTTATAGACGATGATCCAGAAGCGTCCGGACAAGCCGATCCAGCTATTGTCCACGGCGCGGAATTGCGAAGGGATGGAGCGGTCGATTTCCCGCATGTTTAGCGGGCGAAGCAGTCCCGCAGTACGGGCTATCTCCAGGCTGCCGGCGTCATTGGTAATGAACAGATCAGCCGGACTGCGGTCTCCTTCTATCTTCAACCGGTTGACCAGTTCGGTGGTGCCGGAGGAGAGCAGGTCGATTTGAATGCCGGTCTTAGTAGTAAAGGAATCAAGCACAGGCTTGATCAGCCGTTCAGCGCGCCCTGAATATACAGTCAACTTCTCCTCGGCCCAGGCTGGGGTTGCGGCATTCGGCCATGCGGAGAGGAGCAGGCCGCAGAACACCAGGGCGATTGAGGCGAATCGGAGACGGAAAGAACGAGAAGAAGAGAGCCGATGCTGTAGGATGTTCCGCACAGGCCACACCTTTCATTAAATTGAAATTGATAAATCGTCTCAAAAAGAATACCAAAAAAACGGGCGGAGGTCAATGACGACAGCGAGAACAGAGGCCGTAGAGTTCCAGACGGTGAGTTTTGATGGTGAAGCCGTTGCGAGCGGCGACTTCCTCCTGAAGACGTTCAATGTCGCAGTTTTCAAACTCCACGATCTTTCCGCAGTCTGTGCAGATGAGATGGTCGTGATGGCCTTTATGGGAGACATTGTCGTACTGGGTCTGCGTGCCGAAGTGCCGGGCCTGTGCCAGGCCGGCTTCGCAAAAGAGATTGAGCGTGCGGTAGATCGTTGCCAGCCCCAAATGCGGATCTTTTTTCGCCAGTTGGTGATACATCGCCTCAGCGGTGATGTGCTCTTGCTTGAGAAAGGCATCAAGAATCAGCTCGCGTTGGCGGGTGCATTTCAGCTGATGTTTTCCGAGATGCTCTTTCAGAGCCGTAATTTCTTTTTGATGCTTCGACATGGTGCCAACCTGACTCCTATTGAGAAGTGCCATTAAAGACGAAACGAGCTATAAGGGTCAAGGGCATAGGTGGGACAAACAGGTTTGACGATCACCGATGGTCTATTTATAGTAAGAACCCGTATCTTGCTATCAGGATCACAGCATGAGAACACCGAACCAAATCACCGTTGATCGTGCGCTCCTCTCCTATGTACTGCATCTGGCGGAGCCGTACGGGTTATTGAGCGATGTCAAACTGCAGCAGTTGTGCTTTCTATGCGAGCTCCAAACATTCGGCAAAGGATATAAGGGGTTGCACTTTGAATTCTTCCGGTTTGCCTATGGTGCGTTCAGCAAAGATCTTGATAATGACCTCACGTCGCTTCGTCGAAAGGGGAGGATCGAGAATTTCACCTTGTCCGATCAGGCCAGGGATGAGGTGATTCCGCTGCTGTTGACGTCGATTGAAGGGGTGGAGACCAATGAGAAGATCAAAGAGATCATTGATGCCGTTGTGGCTGTCTATGGGCTGCAGGACAGCGGCGCAATCACCTATTCCGTCGAGGCGGTAGAGCTGAGCACGCCGCAGCAACCGGAATTCAAAATTCCCATTCGGGATATTACCTTTCACACCACGCTCCTTGTGCCCGATCGGATCGACGTACGGGCTGAATTTACCTGTTCCCCTGGGGTGCTGGCCAAGCTGAATACGGCGATGGGCTATGACAGCAAGGCCGTGTCGAGCATTCAGAGCTGGTAGATCTCGCCGTATTTCGTCTCCACATACGATAAAAATGGATCGGGACTGATCGTGGTGCCTGTCACGCGTCGGGCAAGATGGTCCGGGGTAAACATCCGACCCCAGCGATGAATCTTCTGTTCCAACCAGCGGCGTAATTCCAGCAATTGCCCCGCGGCGATGCCTTCTTCAAGACGGGGAATCTCCAGTTTGGCTTGCTCGAAAAATTGCACGGAGTACAGGTTGCCCAGCGTATAGGTTGGAAAGTAGCCGAAGGCGCCGAACGACCAGTGGACGTCCTGCAGCACGCCTTCCGCATCTGATGTCGGCGTGATCCCCAAATACTCCTTCATCTTTTGGTTCCACAAGGCGGGCAAGTCTTCGGGCTGCACCTTGCCTTCAATGAGGTCCTGTTCAATTTCGAATCGCAGCATGATGTGGAGGTTATAGGTCAACTCGTCGGCCTCCACGCGGATGAACGAGGGTTTTACGCAGTTGATCGCGGCGTAAAATCGCTCGACGTCCACGCCCTGCAGCTGGTTGTGGAAGGTCTGTTGCAGAACCGGATAGAAGAAGCGCCAAAAGGCGCGGGAGCGCCCGACGCAATTTTCCCACAGTCGGGATTGGCTCTCGTGAATGCCGAGTGAGACCGAGTCGCCGAGCGGTGTGCCGAAATACCGTTGGTCGAGCCCCTGGTCGTAGAGGCCATGCCCGCCTTCATGGATGCAGCTGAACAGGCAGGATTGGAGTTCGCGCTCATAGACGCGAGTGGTTACCCGCACGTCAGTCGGATGAAATGAGGTTGTGAATGGATGGGCCGAAAGATCCAATCGGCCGCGCTCGAAGTCATAACCCATGGCAGTCAGGACCAGGCGCCCGAACTCCAGTTGCCGGGTCTGATCATACGAGTGCCGGAGGATACTATCGTCGATCCGAACGTGGCTCTCGGTAATTCGCCTCAGCAACGGGACGAGGCGGGCTTTCAGTTGGGCGAAGACGGGTTGAAGCGCGGCGATCGTGGAGCCCGGTTCATACACGTCCAGGAGCGCGTTATAGGGCGAATCGGTGTAGCCGAGATACTGAGCCTCCTGGCGTTTGAGCGACAGAACCGTGCGGAGGTTCGGCAGAAACTTGGCGAATGTGTTCTGTGTCTTCGCCTCGGCCCAGACCTGCTGCGCGAGCGAACATTCCCGGCTTAGCGTCATCACAAAATCAGACGGAAGCTTCTTGGCACGGCTGAAGTCCCGCCAGACTTCCCGCAACAGCGAGCGAGAGGGCTCATCCCACAGATCTCCCGGTTGTTCGGCGGCCTGGCCCGTCGCGGGATCGACCCATTGCGACAAGAGCTGCTCAATATCCGGGGACACCAGCTTCTGATGGGCCAAGCCTTGGAGGACGGCGATTTGCTCGGCTCGCGCGGCTCCTCCTCCGGCCGGCATATAGGTCTCTTGATCCCACGACAGCACCGAGGAGGCGCTGTTGATACGCTGGATTTCCAGCAGCCTCGTCGTGAGGGGTTCCAGCGTGGCCAATGTCTTCAAACGAGGCCTCCTATCGTAAGGCTAAGACTGCTCATCACGCTTCGCGCGGAGGTGATGTATGATGGCGACCCAGTGTACGCAACCGCAACCGTATTTTTCAAACCAGCGAGGCCTGTATGAAGCACCTGGTGTCTCCGGAAATCGAAGCCTATGCCCAAGCCTATTCAAGGCCGGAATCGTCGGTGTGTCGGGCGCTCAGGGAAGAGACGCAACGGACGATGGAGTATGCGCAAATGGTGGTCGGCCCCCTGGAGGGGGCTTTTCTTCAAATGATGACACAGTTGGTGGGCGCCAAACGGGTGCTCGAAATCGGAATGTTCACGGGCTATAGCGCCCTGTGCTTTGCAGAAGCGCTACCGGTGAACGGAACGGTGGTCACATGTGAAATCAATGAAGAGTCTGCGGCGGTGGCTCGACGCTACATCTCACAGGCTCCGTTCGGGAGCAAGATCAGCATTCGCATGGGGCCGGCCCTCGACACAATGAGTACGCTCTCCAGTCCGTTCGATCTGATCTTTATCGACGCAGATAAAATGAATTATCTGAATTACTACCGACGTGCCCTGGAGTTGCTTGCTCCGAACGGTGTGATCCTGATTGATAATGTACTCTGGAGTGGTGAGGTGTTGAAACAACCGCCGCCCGACGACCAGACCGCTGCCATCCAGGAGTTGAACCGTACGGTGGCCAACGATCCGCGTGTGACCGCTGTACTGGTCACGATCCGAGACGGGGTGCTGGTGGTCAGGAAAAGGACGTGAGGCGTAAGGTGTAAGGTGTAAGGTGTGAGGCGTGAGGCGTGAGACGATGACGAGATCCTCTCACGCAGTACGAGGCACATCTCACCATTCACGCTTGACGCCTTACGTCTTCACATCCGCTTCCCAGGACACGCGGGCCGGGCACCATTGCCAGATGCCTAGAGTGATGATGCGGGTCAGCCCGGCTGGGATGCAGCCGGTACGGTTGACCGTCACCTGCCGGTTGATGAGCTTCGTCGAATCGCCGCAGCGCTTCAGGTAATCGTCGCCCTTGATATCGTGGAGATTCACGTGCGGCACGAAGAATGCGACGATGGGCACGGGCAGCACGGCGATCGAAGAGTCGTCGACGCCTTCGGACCCTGAACAATGGGCGCCGGTTTGGGGATAGCGCACATCATCGCGGACCAGATCCTTCGTGCACCCCGCCGCCAGGAGAGACGCAGCTAATATGATGGACACATATCCGCGGAGATGTTGCTCATGACGCATGAAATGCCTCCTCTATTTTTGTCAGGTCGCAACGGTTAGACGAATGGTAGTCAGAAACGTAAACAGCGTCAAGCGGTGAATCGGTGGCGGAATACTCCTTGACGGGATGGCGAAACAGCGGTATGTCCCATGGCCATGGTGCCCCCATCCGCAACGTTAGCCTATGGGTCGGTCGTGCTCGCAGCCGTGCTTTGGGGCGGGTCGATCGTTGCACAGAAGATGGCACTGGGGTCTTTTTCCGCGGTCGAAGCGTCGGTTTTGCGGGATGTCGGCGGATTGGCGATTCTCCTCGCAACCTGGTGGTGGCAGGAAGGCGGCGTCATCAAGATCAGCAGGTCGGATCTCCGCCTGTTGGGCCTGCTCGGGCTCGGCGTGTTGGGAAATCATCTGCTGATCCTGATGGGGCTGAAATATGTGAGTGGAGCCGTCGGGGGAGTCATTATCGGATCGAGCCCCGTGGTGACCGCGCTTCTTTCGGCCATGTTGATCCGCGATGTTCCGTTTCGTGCCGTGTGGGCCGGCGCCGGGCTTTCCTTTGCCGGTGTCGGGTTGGTATCTGTGGCGGGTTTCCAGGCAGCCGGCGAACAGCCGTTGCTGGGCAGCACGCTGGTCTTTCTGGGCGTCGTGAGTTGGGCGCTGTATAGCATCGGCAGCCGTGCGGTCATGGAACGGGTCTCGGCGTTGACCGTCAACTGGACTACACTGTTGGTTGCGACCGCCTTGCAGGTCCCGTTGCTCTGGACCGATCGGAAGATGTTGGATGCAGGCGTCGCGTCGGTGACCCTGTCCGACTGGATGGCGCTGGGCTATCTCGTGGTCTTTGCCACGGCCGTGGCGCAGCAGGCTTGGCTGTTCGGCGTGAAAGGCATCGGTCCGTCGCGAGCCTCAGTCTTGGGGAACCTCACGCCGGTAGCTGCTATCGGGCTGTCTGCGCTGATTCTGAACGAAGCGGTCGGCCTAATCGAAGTTATCGGCATCGGTCTTATTCTGGCCGGCGTCTGGGTAGTTAACCGCCAAACGGTTGAGACAACTCACTAGAGCCCTATCCGCCCCGCTCTCGATCAGGGCCCCTGTTTGGAGTATCATGCACATCTGGGAGTCACTGGGCCTTCTGTTTCGTCGTGGTCCAAGCCGTCGGATGTCGGGCGGTCGTGTTTTATAGGTCGCATACGTATGAATATTAACTATGCCAGAGCACTCATTCCGCTGATCCTGGCTGGAACGTTCCTGGCCGATGTATTCATGCCGTGGGGTTATGCGGTCTGGGTCGTCGGGGATGCCTTTGGCGTATTCTTGGCCCTCTGGATTGAGTGGCCGATTGCCCCCTATGTCGTTGCGGCCATTGGGACTGTTCTTGTGTATATGGGGCACACGCTCTCTCTGCCGGGCATCCCCCAGGACATCGCAATCTTCAATCGGATTCTGGGCATTATCCTCTTGTGGACTACGGCGGGGCTTGTCGCACGAGCGAGAAGGGCGAAGCTCGACGATGCCACCAGGCGGCTGGGTGCGATCGTGGAGAGCAGCAGCGATGCCATTCTGAGCGTGACCCCCGACGGATTCGTGACCACATGGAATGCCGGTGCAGAGCGTATCTTCGGATATACCGCCACTGAGATGATCGGTCGTTCGATCCTGACGCTGATTCCCGCACATCTGCGTCGGGATATGGCCTGGTTGCTGGCTACGGTACGGGGTGCGCATGACATTCATACCTATGACGCCGTACGGTTGACCAAAGACGGCCGGTGTATCGATGTCTCAGTCACCTTATCGCCGCTCAAGGATGCGGTCGGTCAGTTTGTGGGGGTCTCGAAAGTCATCCGTGATATCAGCGAGCGGAAGCGAGGGGAGACTCTTCTGCAACAGGCGCATGAAGCGCTGGAAATAAAGGTTCAAGAGCGAACTGCTGAATTGAGCGCCGCCAACCATTCCCTACGGATACTTTCCAGCCGACTGATGCAAGTGCAGGAAGAGGAGCGAAGCCGGCTTGCGCGAGATCTGCACGACGAAGTCGGACAGTTGCTGACGGCACTGAAGATCGACTTGCAAGACATCCAGCATGGCGAGGTCAGAGATTCCCGTTTCAGTCCTCTCACGGATAGTCTTGAGCTGGTGGACCGCCTGCTGACTCAAGTGCGGACGCTGGCTCTTGACCTGCGACCGTCGCTCCTTGATGATCTGGGTCTGGTGTCGGCACTTCGATGGTACGCGAACCGGCAGGCGGCGCGTAATGGATGGACCCTTTCGCTCTCTGTCGAAGGAATGGACAGCCGAATCCCGGCCTCTATCGAGGTCACCTGCTTTCGGGTCGCGCAGGAGGCGCTGACCAACATCGCGAAGTACTCGCACGCCAAGACGATCGGTCTTGCGTTGCGTCGGCAAGGTGAGGAAGTCACGCTTGTTATCCAAGACGACGGTGTCGGATTCGATGTGATACTGGCACGGCGGCGGGCACAGAGCGGGGAAAGCATCGGGCTGCTCGGCATGGAAGAGCGTGTGCGGCTGGCCGGCGGCAGCTTGGTCATTTCGTCAGCGCCGGGTGAAGGAACCAGGCTTGAACTGTGTTTCCCACTCACAGAGCAAGAGCAGACGAAGCCACACGTAACGGCTGAGGTGATATCGCCATGAGCCACATCCGAATTATTCTTGTGGAAGATCATGGCTTGGTCAGGGCCGGAATGAAGGCTCTCTTGCAAAAAATCGAGGGCACCGAGGTTGTCGCGGATATGGGAGATGGGTTGGAGGCCGTCAAGTATGTGCAGACGGATACTCCTGATCTCGTCCTGATGGATATTGCGATGCCCGGATTGAACGGACTCGATGCGACCGCCCGGATCCTCAGGGAGTCCCCTACTACACGCGTGATTCTACTGTCGATGCATGCCAATGAAGAATATCTCCAGCAAGCGTTGCAGGTGGGCGCGTCAGGCTATCTGTTGAAAGGCGCAGAACTGGCCGAACTAGAGTTGGCCATCAGGACCGTCGCCAAGGGTGAGAGGTACCTGACTCCTGCGGTTGCGAAATATGCCATCGATGCCTATCGAGAAAAGACTGAAGGACCGGTAGGCCCGTTGGCCAAGCTTAGTATGCGCCAGCGAGAAATCCTGCAGCTCATCGCGGAAGGGCATACTACGAAAGATATTGCTCAACGTCTCAACTTGAGTGTCAAAACGGTTGAAACACACCGAAGCCAATTGATGGAACGGCTGGAAATTCATGATGTGCCCGGCCTCGTTCGCTTCGCGATCGGCGTCGGATTGGTCCAGCCCTACTCCTAAGTTCTCTTCTCTTTATCCCCAGTTCCTCAGTTCTCCGAAGCTCCTCAGTGATCTCCCGGCTTGCTTTCAGGGTTTTCCTGATAGGTCTGCGTCGGCTTTCATGAGATGGTGGACCCGAATACGGGTCACATCGTTCGCGAAGTGCTTTTTACGACAGGCTTACACGGGCTGGTTCTGCTGTAGGAAGATTCTCATCAGCTGGGTGGTCATAGGGAGGTTGTTGTCGATGAACCTGGCCAGTGTTTCGAAAACAATACTTGGACTCGTTCTAGGTGTCTTTCTCCCGTTAGGGATTGACTGCCAGTCGGTGCTGGCGCTTGATGAAGCAGTGCCGACTGCCGCCGGGGATCGGCCACCTGTAAATTCCATCGCCCAAGCCCTCCTCAATATCGCCAGTGAGGAGGTCGAGGTGCGG
>MSXM01000009.1 GCA_002083565.1 Nitrospira sp. ST-bin4
ATACCTACCTCTGACAATGTCAACCTGGTTGTGCGTGATGTTCGCCCGGTGTCTCCGGCTCACTGCGGAGAGGACGCTGGGTGTGCCGCGGCTGGCGATGACTGACCTGGAGACTCGTGACAAACTGCTGCACGTCCGGATTCGTAGCCAGCACACGCCTTTCAGCGAGGGGAGCTGGGCGAGGCGTTGGCAGACCTTCCTGCTGATAGACCGTCGCGAGCGTCGGAACGCGTCGAGTCCGCTGCCCCGTGCCATACGCTGCTGCCCGGGGCGTGCCGGGGGGTGGCCCGCTGCGGCGGCGTTCACCGGTCGCTCGTCGCCGGAGCCGCGCGAGTTTCTCGTGGGTGGTCTGCGGCACCGCATAGCGGTAGGGCTCTCCGGTCCGGAGGACATGCCAGGCGAGGGTCACGAGCTTGCGGGCGGCGGCGACAATGGCGATGTTGCGATTCTTCCGACGCTGGAGCTTGCGGACAAAGGCACCGAGTGGGCCAGGGTGACGATCCAGGTGTTGGGCGGCCTGGACGAGCAGCCAGCGCACATGGCTGGCGCCTTGTTTGGTAATGTGGCCGGTGTAGCAATGGGAGGCCGACTGGCGTACCGAGGGGACGAGCCCCAGATAGGCGGCGAGCCGCGCGGCAGTCGGAAATCGGCTCACCTCGCCGATGGCGGCCAGCAGGGCCGTGGCCACGGCGACATCAATGCCAGGCAGCGTGAGTAAGAGGCGGACACGGGCGTCGGGCGCCGCCTCTTCGACAAGCGTCTGCTCCAGCGTGGCGAGTTCCTGGTCGACTGCCGCAAGGAGGCGGCCATCGGCATCGACTGCGGCGCGCTCGGCCGCGGGGAGCGCCACCGTCGCCAACCAGGCCAGGCCCGCACGTGAAAAGAGATCGGCGACAGGACAGGGCAGCAACAGATGGTGCAGCACACTGTGGAGGCGATTCTTGAGCCGCGTCCGCTCGGCGACGAGTACGCTGCGGCGGGTGGTCAGGCGTCGGGTGGCCAAGGTGGCCGCATCGGGGATCCAGACCGGCGGCAGATAGTCGCAGCGCAGCAGCTGGGCGAGGACCTCGGCATCGACCCGATCCGTCTTGATCTTGGCGGTGGCAATGGCGCGGGTGCGCAGCGGGTTACTCACGACGAGCCGCGCCGGGGTCTGTTGCAACACGGCGATGACGGCCCAGGTATTGGTGGTGGCTTCGACCGCGACCGCATCCTCGGCGGTGAGCTGGTTGGCCCAGGCGGCCAGCGTCGTCCGAGTGAGGGGGAAGCGCAGTCGCGTACAGACGGTGCCGTGGGGATCCACCACACACACCGCCACAACAGTCTTATGAATATCCAACCCAATAAACTGTGGCATACGTCCTCCTTTCACGGTGAGCGCAGGCGACGGCGGGGGGCTCCACTCGGCAACTACCTCTCCGGCCTCGCAGGCCAATCGGGTGGGCCGCAGGGGCGGTCAGATACGATCGCGGGCTCGCAGCCCATAGCTATACGCGACCGGCCCCAAGCGACGTGGTCCCCGCGCTCTCGTCGCCACCTCGCTTGCCCCAAACCCGATGCCACGTCTGTACGCGCAGGCACGGGCGCTTGCAAGTGGGTGACTCCGTCTTCCCGTTGTCATACCAGATACGATGCCGCCGGGAACCGGATTAAGACCGGAGGAACTTTCGCACGTTCAAACTTGCCACCTGCGTTAGCCACGACAACGTACAACGCCAATAATCAACAAACGGCGTTCGGAGCTGCCACCGAGACCTACGACCTCAACGGCAACCTGGCGACCTTCACCGATGCCAGCGGGACAACGACCTACACCTGGAACGCCCGCAATCAGCTGACCAGTATCAGCGGCCCCAGCCTCTCCGCCACCTTTACCTATGACTCATTCGGTCGGAGAACCGGTAAAACCATCAACGCCACCACAACAAATTTTGTCTACGACGGGCGTAATCCGGTGCAGGAAAAGAACGGCGCGACCGTGACGGCCAATCTGCTCACAGGCCTCAGAATCGACGAATTCTTCACGAGAACCGATGGGGTTGGAGCCCGTGCTCTCCTCCCCGACGCCCTGGGCTCGACCGTTGCATTAGGCGATGGAACCGGGACGCTCCAAACTCAGTACACGTATGAACCGTTTGGCTTGACGACGCAGACGGGTGCAGCGAGTACCAATAGTTACAAATACACAGGCCGAGAAGATGATGGGAGTGGGCTCTATTACTATCGGGCACGGTATTATCAACCCAGAATGCAGCGGTTTGTTGCAGAAGATCCGACTGGGTTCAACGGGGGAGATATAAATCTCTATGTGTATGCTGCCAATAACCCCGTTAGCCTGAAAGATCCAACAGGGGAATCAACAGAAGCCTGTCCAGTGTCAGGATTTCCGATTGCCGACCCAGGAAAACTAAGCCGTTGCCTTGATGCTTGCGAGGCAGGAGGGCGTGCCATAGAGCAGTTCTGCCGTAGTCTCAAGGATCCGAGGGCGAGGGCGTTGTGCTGGGCCAATCGATGGAGTGTACCTGCATGCAAGGGGATCTGTTATAAACTTTACACTGACTAGGAATAGGGGCACCGCATGAAGCGCGCTATCCGTGAAGTTCTTGGGGAGCGTATCCTGCAAGGTCCGGCTACCTTGAGACATAGAACCGTGACCGTTACCCTGGGATCACCGCGAAGAAGGAAAGACGGTGACTGGGAATGTCCATTTCACATTACTGGAGTTAGAGTTCAATATGGCTATGGAGTGGACTCGATTCAGGCTCTGACCACAGCACTTGAGGGTATTCGCGTCACGCTGGAGCGAAGCGGAAAGCAACTTACGTGGTTGGGTGGAGACACTGGTTATACTGGATTTGATCGCTTTGTTACGACATCCTTTGGAGCCAAATTCACAGCGCACTTGAATCGGACAATAGATAAGGAAATAGTAAAGTATGTGAACCGCTTGAAACAATCGCATCAAAAGAGGACTTAATCAGCACCCACCCTGTTCACCACCACGTAAAACAGTGTGTTCCTACGACAACGCTAGTTGTCGGCCCCCCATGACCGTGGCTGGACAAACGGGTATGCCCTAAACTTACGACAATGCTAATCGGCTGACGAGCATCCAACAAGGCACGAGTACCGTCATCATCGGCTATGATGATGCGGATCACCGGACGAGTGTGACCTCTGCCTACAACGTGGCGAGTGAACTCACAACCGTGACCTATAAGAAGGGCGCGACGACCCTGGGAACGCTCACGTACACGTATGATGCTGCAGGCAATCGCATCAAGACCGGCGGCACCTTTGCCCGGTCGAATATTCCTCCGGCGCTCGCGAGTGCCAGCTACAACGCCAATAACCAGCAGACCGCGTTCGGAGCTGCCACCGAGACCTACGACCTCAACGGCAACCTGGCGACGTTCACCGACGCGAGTGGGACGACCACCTACACCTGGAATGCCCGGAATCAGCTGATAGCAATCAGCGGTCCCAGCCTCACGGCCAGCTTTAGCTATGACAGTTTCGGCAGAAGAACCGGTAAAACCATCAACGCCACCACGACCAATTTTGTCTACGACGGCCTCAATCCCGTACAAGAAAAGAGTGGAGCCACCGTAACCGCCAATCTCCTTACTGGTCTAGGGATCGATGAATTCTTTACGAGAACTGATGGAGTTGGAGTGCGTGCTCTTCTCCCCGATGCCTTGGGCTCAACCGTTGCATTGGGTGATGGGACGGGGACGCTGCAGACTCAATACACCTACGAACCGTTTGGCGCCACGACCCAGACGGGAGCCGCAAGCACGAACAGCTACAAGTACACGGGCCGTGAAGATGACGGCACGGGGCTCGTCTACTACCGGGCCCGGTACTATCACCCGCGACTCTCGCGATTTATTGGTGAGGATCCATTGAGATTCGAAGGGGGTGATTCCAACTTCTATTCGTACGTCCAAAACAATCCACTCCTGCTACGAGATCCAATGGGTCTGCTCACAATTGGGCAAGGTGCAGGCCTCGGATGTGGAATTGGGGCGGGCTCGGTGCAAGAAAGAACATCGCGTTTGGAGCTGCAGCTGGAGGATCTCTGGGTTGCTTGTTTGGCACACTGAGTGCGGTGCCAGCACTAAACATACTTCCCCCAACACCCTTATGGATTGGAATAGGCGCACTCACCGGTGGAATTACCGCGGGCCTGACGGCTGCTGCAGGAGGTGGAACGCTAACCGATATTGCGATTGCTACAGCTAGCGGTGCAGCAGGAGGAGCTGTGTCGAATGCGTTCAAGAATCCAGTAATCGGGGCTGCTGCAGGAGCATTTGTTGCGGGAGGGATTAGCCACGGAGTGGGACTATTTCAGCAAGGATTCAACACGCCTGTTCCATAAGATAAGTCGATGAATCTACCCCCTGAATGGCAACTTGCCGGATGGCTCATTCTATCGGGAATACCAATTTGGTATCTCGCAAGATGTGATGCAGAGGCACATAGGATTGTTGAGGTGTCGCGGTCTCAGTGGGAAGGAAAGTCCACTTATGAGAAAGAGTTCAAGAAATATAGAAAAGGTCTACGGTGGGTTTGTGCGATCATGCTCATCCTCTCTCTTGTCGCGGCCATTGGCTCTGCAATCCCGCTGTTGCGATAGTGCCGCCTGCTTGGCAATCTGCTCACGGTCAAAGATCCGCTGAATCATACGACGATGTATACCATGTACTATCGCGCTCGTTACTATAGCCCAAGCATGGGACGGTTCGTAAGTGAAGGGGGGAACGAACGGGGACATTCTGACTTATTGGGGGAAGATGGTGCCGCGAATCAATATCGTTCAGCTCGCTGCCGACCTCGAATCCGCTCTTGAACAGTGTCGGCTGATAGCTGCGGATGTAGGTGGGGAGTCTTCAGCTCAATCAGCGTGACGGGTATGCGCAAGAAAGATCGCTATGATACTGCTGACCTTGACGAGGCTCAATTCGAGCCCGGGTTCCATCGTCGTCGGCAATATTAGAGTCAAGTCTTGCAATCACACAGCAAATCAAAAATCTGTAATTGTGGATGGCACTAGGGGAAGCCTCCTCTGAGCAACGGAACTCAAGCCGTCTGCCAAGCCTATTCACGCCGAGAGGACGCTGAGGAACGGAGTATTTTGATAACAGTGCACGCGGGCTATTGCTTCGACGCCGCGACCGTGAATCGCATCGTGCCCATCAGGCTCATCTCGTTGACTTCCTCGCCGGCGTGAATTTCTACTTTATACCGGCCGGGGAGCCACCCTCCGTGAGGAGGGGACAGCTTGAGATATCCACTGTCATCTTCCAGCGCCACATGCATGACGTCTTCACTGATGAGCGTGCCTGTTGCGACGCCGGATACCGACTCAGGAAGGCAGCGACCGAACACCTTGAAGCTCTGATAGTGCTGATGGAGCGAGAACACGATGAAGATGGCCGGGGTGTTCGTGGCAAACCGATCAGTCGGCCTGACAGGGACGATCTCGTGTGTTCGCTGAAAGCCCAGCTGCTCCTCGAAATCCTCCGCCATGGCGATCGAGCGAAACATCCCTTGCGGCGGGGCGTCGAAATCGTATGGCTTCGCGTCCTGGGCGCGGTTTTGAAACTCCTCGATCGGCACGTTCTTCGTCAGCGGTAGCTCTTCGGCCCAGCTGACCGGCTGGACCGACAAAATCAGCACTGCCGCTATGGCACCGACAAACCGAGAGGCTGCTGTCATGGCTGTCTGCTACACCGGATCGACGGACCCTGTCAAGAAAGAGCCGCACAATCTGCCATTGCGGCATTTTCCAGCCATCTGTTAGGATTTCCCCCGCCGTACGGCCAATTCGTCAAACCCACACAGGGATGATCTTGAGACATGTTGCAACGTACTGACGACCTTCCCCAGCTGATTGGAGACTACAAACCGTTCGATCAATGGCAGGCCCATCTCAATCGGCTTTTCTATGGGTTGCGCGGAGACAAGCTGCGCTCCTACTATCAGACCTTTGCCTCAGCCGATTATCGTCTCGCGCACGCCTTGGCGGCTGATTATTACGAGCGAGTAATCGCTCGTGATAAGGCAAGAGGCAAGGGGCAAGGGGCACGTGGTGAGAAACCCGAAGAGGAATCCACCCCTAGCCTCGGACCTCTCGCCTCTAGCCAGGGGTCTCATCGTCCCTCGCCCCTCACCCCTCAGCCCTCACCCCTCACCGTTCTCGAACTCGGTCCCGGCAATGGCAATCTTGCCGCCTGCTTTCTCAGCCATCTCAAGGCGCTCGACCAGAAAGGCACAGTCTATCCTCGTGTTCGCTATCTGTTGGTCGATTGGGAACAGCCGGTGTTGGACGGCGCCCTGGCCCATCCTGATCTCGCGGCGCATCTGGATCGTGTAGAAATCCATTGCGGTTCGATCGAGAACATGGCCGACGTGGCGGATGGGACCGTTGATCGCATCATCTGCAACGAACTATGGAACGAGCTGCCGACCAAGCTGATGGCGAAGAATGCCGGCGAGATCGAAGAAGAATATATCCGTCCCAATCTTAGTGAATCCCTGCACGCCACGATTCAGGACTGGTCCGGCTTTGTGAGGGCGTTTGAGGCCAAGGACCTCGATCGACTGAAGACCTTCCCTCCGTTCCTCGACGATCTGGTCTGGGAAAAAGAGTATCGAAAGGTGGAATGGAAGGACGTGCCGTTCCGGAAGACCATCACGGAGTTTCTCAAGGTGATGGACGAGCAGGTGCTGGCGCCTGTCCATCTGGGCGCGTTCGCGACGCTGAAAGAAGCCAAGCGGCTCTTGGCGCCGGAGGCGGTCGGATTCAGCGCGTTCGACGCCGGCACCGGGGAGATGAAAGTCTTGAACGACCCCGACAAGCCTTGTTACGGCCAATTCGGCGGCCAATACAGTTTCATGATCAACTTTGCCTTGATCGAACATGTGGCGAAACATCTGGGGATGGAACAGGTCGCCCTTGAGCCGCAGCGCGAATTCGTCGGCCGGTCGCTGAATACCAACGTCATCACGCTCATGGATTTGCTGGCCACCCATCCGTCTGCCGGTCCGAACCTCCGGCCATGGGAACAGGATCGGCTTGTGCTCAAGACTATCAAGGCTTTGAATGAAACCTACGAAAGCCCCTATAGCCATGCGCTTGCGTATCCGCTGGGACAAGACATGCCGCCGGAAGAGCGCGATACGTTGAAGGGGATGCTTCTCTCGCTGAAGCGGCAGGGAGTGCCCGATACTGTTGCCTATCTCACGGAAGAAGAGCTCACCCGAGCGGCCAACGATTTGGAAGGGGTCGGCTACGATCCCGACACTCTCAGCATCGCCTTGACTGCGCCTCCAAGCCCGATCGAGTACTGCCACTTCTTTTGCCGGTAGGGAGGGAGAGAGCGTGCAGTGAGCCCGAGCTCATTGACTCGCAAGGAATCCGTTCATATACTTCCTCTTTAGCTGGAGGTGATCGCGATGAAAATCCTAATGGGCTTGCTCGTCGTGGTCGTCTTGATCGTGGGCCTCGTGCTCTCGCTCCCCTTCTTGATCGACCTCAATAAGTACCAAGACCAATACAAGCCTCTCATCGAAGAAGCCCTCAATCGCAAGATCCAGCTGCAAGATATTCGCTTAACCGTTTGGCCCAGGATCGGCGCGCGGGTGGCCGGGTTCGCCGTGTTGGATGATCCGGCCTTCGGGGCTGGCCCCTTCGCGTCGCTGTCCTCGTTGGATGTCGGGGTGAAGCTGATGCCGCTGCTCAGTAGTAAGGTCGAGGTGGAAGAAATCACCCTGCGCGATCCCGTCATTACAGTCATTAAAAACAAAGCCGGGGTTCTGAACGTTTCGACGATCGGGCGTAAAGGAGTGCCGGTGCCTGAAACGCCCTCGCGCGCCCCGGTTCCATCGACGGAGGGTCCGCTCAAAATCCTGGCGCTGTTGGCTGTGGACCGGGTGTCCATCGACGGCGGGAAATTGACGTTCCGTGATCTGTCGGCCGCCAAACCGACCGAATATGTGTTGCAGGATATGGAGCTACTGCTGCGGGACGTTCGGCTCGGTCAAACTCCGAGCTTACATTTTGGGTCGCTCGTTCAGCCCTTCAACCTCCCGGTGAAGCTGGACGGCACCTTTGGGCCGCTCAAAGAGACGATGGACATCGATGCGATCAATTTCCAGCTTGGCGTGGGGAAGACTGACTTCACCATCACAGGAAAAGCCGCCGGTCATGACGCGACGGTCAACATCAACTCGCCGGTGATCAATACCGCGAACCTTCCGGTCGCCCTTCCGTTGAAAAAGCCGGTCGACATCAAGAATTTCCAGATTGCGGCGGAGGTAAAGGGACAAGAGGCCAGACTGAATTCCCTATCGCTCCAACTGTTCGACGGCCAGGTGAAAGCGCAGGGAAAATTGATTGCCGGGTCTGATGCGCCGCCTTTCAACGGGGGCGTCGCGATTCAAGGTGTGCAACTCGGTCCGGCTCTGGATGCCGTCTCGGAGACGCCGGTCTCCATCAGCGGAACAGCCGGTGCCGATCTGACGCTGAAAGGCCGCGGGTTCTCCATGCCGGACCTGACCAAGGCTTTGGAAGGAACCGGTCACATGGCGGTGAAGGATGGGAAGATCGAAGGGGTCAACCTTTTGCAGGAAGCCATGTCTATTCTAAAAGTCGCCGGTATCACCCTGGACAATCCCAAAGCTACGGCATTTTCGACGATTGAGACGGATCTCGTGATTAAACAGGGGATTGTCAACGTGCAGCGCCTCTTGATGGACAGCCACGACTTTCAGGCCACCGGCGGGGGGACCATCGGATTTGATCAGACGCTGAACCTCACGGTGAAGATGAACCTTACCCAGGACTTGAGCCAGAAGATCGCCGGTGTCTCGCCGGTTGCCAGGCTGGCGCTCAAAGAAGGCCGGTTAAGTCTCCCACTGACCATTGGAGGAACCGTCCAAGCCCCGTCCTATGGGCTGGACATGAAAGGCCTGACGGGTGCTGTGCAAGACCAGGTCAAGAAGAAAGCGGAAGAAGCCATCGGTGGATTGCTCAAAGGCACAACCAAGCCGCAGGACGTGAAACAGCAAGGGCGCGATCTCCTCAAGGGATTGATGGGGCGGTAGAAACACCGCGCAGAAGGCAGCCATGGATACATTGACCCAATATGCCGTGCAATACGGCCTGCAAGCGCTGGTGGGAATCGGCATCTTTATCGCAGGTGTCATGGCGTCCCGCTGGGCCGGAACATTTACGCAACGGTCGCTCGAACGGTACACGCTCGATCCGCCGGTGCGGATGCTCATAGTTCGTGTCGTCAAAATTCTGGTGCTGCTCTTCACCGCCATGATTGCCCTTCAGGCAGTCGGGGTCCCGATCGCGCCGTTGGTGGCGGGCATTAGCGTCGCAGGCGTCGGCATTGGTCTTGCTTTGCAAGGAGTCTTGAGCAATGTCATGGCCGGACTCTCGATCATCTTCACGAAGCCGTACAAAGTCGGCGAACACATTTCCTTGTTGGGCGTCCATGGCGATGTCGTGATGGTCGATATTTTTTCCACAACATTGATGCACCCGGATCAGTCGCGGGTTATCATCCCCAACCGGAAGATCGTCGGGGAAATTCTGCATAACTTCGGCACAATCAGACAAATGCATCTCACCGTCGACGTCTCGTACAAGACCGATCTGGATCGCGCCCTCGCGATCGTCCGGGACGCGGTTGCTGTGCATCCCCATGTGCTCAAAGACCCGGCTCCTTCAGTCGGTATCAGCCGCCTCGGACATCCGGCCGTGACCATCGCCATCGAACCTTGGATACCGGTCGTTCGCTTCAATGTCACACAGGGCGACCTGAACAAGGCAATCCTCGAACGGTTGCGGGACGCGCAGATTGAGTTTCCCTCTCCACTCCCGTCTATGCCGAAGTGAATGCGCCGGTCTGGGGCTCCGCTGGTCCAAAGCCCAACCCAGCTCGGCCCGTTCAGCGGGCGTTCCTCCAACCGTTTTCTGGTGTAGCTGCGAGGCTGATTCGATCTGATTGCACTGAGGCAGATAAGAGCAGTCTCAGGCCAAATCGCCCCACAGGAACAGAGCACCATCAGTAGGGCTGGATCGAAACACGTTCAAAACGTGGGCTTCCCAGTATATGCACTATGGTTCAGCACGGGCACTGACTTTGCTTATGCACGCGCATCGACTTGCTCAACCCGCAAGGTATTCGTAATTGCCAAGTATCTGTCCGGTCATGTATAGGAAAAAACCCTAAGGTCGGAGGCCGGCTGCTCGACAGTGTAGTGTGTTCGTCCCCGCAACTGTTGAGTCCAATCCATTTTCCAACCGTGCGAATCGTAGCGTGGAGGATTCGGTGAACAAATCGTTGTGGTGTTGTCTCTTCGCGTGCTGTGCGTTGTTGATAGAGGGAACTGTCGACCGTGCGTTGGCTCAATCAGAGGCCGTCCCTACGGTCTCAGAAGTGTCCGATATCGTCACGCTGAAAGACGGCAGTGTTCTCTATGGCGAAGTCATTGAAATGTCCGGCGGGATTCTGTCCCTCAAGACAGCATCCAGTTCCGACAACATAATTAAGATCAAATGGGATGAGGTCACGAAGTTGTCGGTCAATCATGCCATTCCGTTCCATCTCAAAGAAGGGACGATTCTGAACGGCACCGCCACGGCCGGGCCGGATGGGAATCTGAACATCCAAGCCGAACCGCTCAAGGGATCAATGACCGTGCCGCTGACATCCGTCACGTCGGTCAATCCGCTGGCTCAGCCGCCGGTCATCTATACAGGGAGTCTCACGGCCGGCTACTCGCAGGCGACCGGCAACAGCAAGCTCCGTAACGTCAGCGTGCTCGGCGACTTTGTCGCACGGAGCGAGCAACTTCGGCTGTCGTTGCTCGGCCGCTACGTCTACGGCGACAATGCCGGCACACTCAACACTCGGAATGCCAGAGGCACGATCAAGCTCGATTTCTTCATCACCAAACGGATTTTCTGGTTTGCGTCGGCCTACTTTGAAAACGACCACTTTCAAGATCTGAAGTTGCGGACCGCAATCTCCAGCGGACCAGGCTACCAATGGATCGACCGGGGAGACTTCGGCGGCATGCTGAAAGATATGACGTTCTACACCGAAGCCGGTTTGGCCTATTTCAACGAAGATTTTCGCGTCGCGTCGGATGCCTCGAGTTTCCGCGCGCGCGTGTCGATGAAGTGGAATTGGCCGATCTTCGATGATCGCATCGTGCTCTATCACTACAATGAAATGTTCCCCTCCCTCCAGAACGCGTCGAATTACTATTTCACAATGGATAACGGCGTTCGCGTCAAAATATTAGGAGGGCTGGCCAGCGGGTTCCAAGTGACGACACGCTACAATAATCAACCGCCCGCAGGCACGACCGATACCGATAACTTGTATCTCTTTACGCTGGGCTATGCCTTCGATACCACACGGAAGCGATAGGCGGCGAGTGGGTCAGTTTGAATTCAACTATTCCGTAGAAGTCAACGTTCACAGCTGAGTGTCCATAGCTCACGGACTCAATTGAAGAGTGTGCACTTTTAACCACTTTCTGTTTGGGGGGAAATGCTACGGTGTTGGGCCTAATGTGATCCACTGTTGATAGTTCCTTGCCGTACCGTACGGCGCGACGTACTAGAAAGGAGGAGCACTATGCTGAAAGAGTTTAAGGAGTTCGCCATGAGAGGCAATGTCCTCGATATGGCGATCGGTGTGATCATCGGTGGCGCCTTCGGTAAGATCGTGTCGTCGCTTGTGAGCGATGTCCTCATGCCTCCCCTTGGGCTGCTGATGGGCAAAGTGGATTTTTCGAGCCTCTTTGTCGATTTGTCCCGTACGTCCCCGCCATCATTAGCCGCAGCGAAGGCTGCCGGAGCTCCGACGCTCAACTACGGAGTGTTTCTCCAGAGCGTATTCGATTTCGTGATCATTGCCTTCGTCATTTTCATGCTGGTCAAGCAGGTCAACCGCTTTAAGCAGCAAGCTCCTCCCCCTCCGCCGCCTGCTCCGCCGGAGCCGACCAATGAGGAGAAATTGTTGAAGGAAATCCGTGATCTGTTGAAGAGCCGTCAGTAGGGTCCTGGTGTTCATCACAATGACAGTGTGCGGGGCGAGTCCCGCGTAATGAAGGAGAAAGAGATCATCATGCGAACATTCACAACCACCGTCATGCTGACGGGGATCGTCGCCCTAACAGGCTGTTCCTATCTGAATCCGCCGGATACGTCCCACATCAAGCAGCCCACCGTCTGTATCGACCAGAAGTGGTATGGCTATCACCAGGGCAGCGGGTGTCCATCTGTAGCGAAGGCTATAGCACCCAATGCCTCACAAGACGCGGCTGCCCGGCTGGCGGCGCTTGAGCGGGAACGCCAACGGTTGGCCGACGAGTTAGAAGCGGCTCGGAGACAGAATGGAGCGTTGAGCAGCCGCGTGAGCGACTTGGAACGGCAGCTTGCCGACCGCGATCGAGAAATTGCCGCGCTTCGCTCCGGGGCGGGAGATTCTGCAAAGCTCGCGAGTCAATTGGCTGCGGCGCAAAACGATCTCAGCCGGTTGCAGGCGGACAAAGACAGGCTTGCGGCGGAGTTGGCCGCTGCAAACAAGCGCATTGCTGATCTCGAATCGCAATTGAACCAGAGCAAGGGTGATCTGGCCAAAGCTGAGAGGGATCTCTTGAAGGCGTTGCGTCCCGAAATCGCCAAAGGGACTGTTTCAGTCAGCCAATCCGGCGATGCTCTTATCATCAACCTGGCATCGAGCCTGCTGTTTGATTCCGGACAGGACCAATTAAAGGCGGGCGGCGCCGATGCCTTGAAGCGTGTCGGGACTGTGCTCAAGGACTTCCCGGAAAAGCAGGTGCATGTCGCCGGGTACACGGACAACGTGGCGATTAAGAGCGCCTTGAAGGAAAAATACCCGACGAATAAAGAGCTTTCGGACGCCCGAGCCCATAGCGCGGAGCAGGCGCTGCGGGACGGTGGGGTCAGCAGCAACCTGTCGTCTACCGGTCATGGAGAGACCAATCCAGTCGCGAGCAACAAGACGGCGGAAGGACGTGCCAAGAATCGCCGCGTCGAGGTTGTCGTCAAGTAGCACAGAGGCAGATTCTCATTGCTGCCTGTGCCTGTAGTAACGAAGGGGCTCTTCCCAATGGGAAGAGCCCCTTTCGCTTGATGGAAGCCCGCTAGGATTCAACCGAATGCTAGAGACCAAGCTCAGACAGCCCGGGGTGATCATCGGGGCGGCGGCCGATGGGCCAGAAATACTTGCGATCCGTCTCGGAGATTGCCAGGTCATTGATACTCGCGAGCCGCCGGCGCATAAGACCACTGTCGGCAAATTCCCAATTCTCATTCCCGTAGGATCGGAACCAATTTCCTTCTTTGTCGTGCCACTCATAGGCAAACCGCACGGCGATGCGTGCTCCGTGGAATGCCCACAGTTCCTTGATGAGACGGTAATCCAGCTCCATGTCCCACTTGCGCGTTAAGAACTGAACGATGGCCTCCCGACCGATCAGGAATTCTGAACGGTTTCTCCATACGCTGTCAGGTGTGTACGCAAGTGACACTCTATGAGGATCTCGAGTATTCCATGCGTCCTCGGCCATGCGGACTTTCTGGATGGCACTCTCCAGAGTGAAGGGTGGAACAGGCGCTCGTGTAGTCGTGTCCGATGACATAGGGCATTCCATGCGTAAGTCTAGTAGTCGAGAGTCGAAACTATTACTTTCCTATTGGGCAGATGGAGTATTCGATCCGCCTCTTGCTGCACGTAGCTCGGCCTCTAATTGAGCGATGCGTGTCCGCAAAGATCCTGCGAGTTCCTCGACCTCCTCAATCGAGTACCGTGGCGTGATGTACTTCGGGCAGTTCCAATCGAATGACACGACATCGATGAAGACCAGCCGTTCTACCGCTGGCAACGACTTTGGATCAGCAAGTTGCGCAACGAGTTCTGAATGGGCGCGAGCATCTTCCACACGGGCATGGCCAAGAACCTTCAAACGCGCCCGGTTCTGGTAGTCCATGAGAAACAGCGCCACACGATCGTTCACTGATACGTTGCCGGTCGTCAGTAGCTGGCGATTGCCCTTGTAGTCGGCGAAGGCCAGTGTTGTCTCGTTGACCACCCGCAGGAATCCCTGAGGTCCACCGCGATGCTGAATGTAGGGCCATCCGGTTTCACTGATGGAGCCCAGATAGAAGCTGTCCCTGGCTGCAATAAACTCTGCCTCGTCGTGGGTCAGTGGGTCGCGCCCTGGGGCGCCTGCGATGTTCACAGCCCTTCCGTAGTACTGGCTCTGTGCTCGGTGTACAGCTTTTGTCATCGCCAGCTCTAAGTATTTCGGCGCCATGATGTTGTTCTCCCTGCCGGGAGGACATGACGACGGGTCTCGTCGCATGCCCTCTCATGCTCAGTCTTAGAACACGACCGTATTCCAGCCCTCTGCCACATACCGGCGCAGGCTCAAGAGCCCTGCTGTTCCAGCGAGGGCATGGTCCTTCACAATCGGCACGCCGCAGGCCTTGACGCTTTCCGTCGCCCCAAACACCTCCGCACAACCGCAAGAGGCCCCTTGTACGACATCGCACACCGCATTGTAGAGGCCATTCGCTGGATGTGAGAGTTTGGTCAACTCCGCGGGCCAACGAGTGCCAGCCCCATTGAAGACCACGGCGACTTCGTCGCCCTTCTGCTTACATTCAGCTGCAAGGGCTAGCGCATTAAAGACTCGCCCAAGCGCTTCTTCGGAACCACTCTTCGGATCGGACAGAATGATGATCGCGGTTTTCATCAGGTCTCCTTGGATTGTATGACTTCTGTGAAACAGTGAACGTGTGGTCGACCCGTTAGAGATCCGACGCCTTTTTGTCTTTGATCTCATCCCAGTGTTTCTCGGCTTTCATAATGAAGCCGGGAATATCCTTCTCCCACTTCTGTTGAATGCTCTTATCCAAGTTCAGGTAGAGCTTGCCTCCGATGATCTTCCACATCTCAGGATCAGCGACAAATTTTTTGCCTAAAGCCACACCGTAGGCACAATATCCGCCATAGGCGGGCAGGTACTTGTCCGGGCTCTGTTTGAAGAGCGTCACATGCTCCTCGCTGGCGAAGACGTAGGTCTCGCCATTCTGTACCGCCACGTGATAGCCGCTTCCTCTTACGGCCTTGCCATCTGTGAAGTAGGCAACCGGGTCATAGCCACTAAGGCCCGGAGTGCTGATCGCCACATCGCTGGCAAACACTGTGGCCACTGATCCCACGAGAATCAGTACGGCCTGTTGAACAATCTGTTGCAGTCTCAGTTTCATGGAACTTCTCCTAGTTATTTGGTTACCGGTTAGCTTTGTTGCGATGGCCATGGCAACGCATCACTACAGCAAGGCCGGTGCCATGTCTCACGATGATCGGTGAAACAATAGAAAGCGTAGGAGAGACAGGGAGTTGCCTGGTTCTTCACGGAAAGCTGAAGCTTCACGCAAGAAAGACGCTTCCACGAGATGTCGTGGAAGCTACGATATTTCGTGGGAGTAAAATGTCAGGTTCGTTGCTATGCAGAGTGGCGAGATTTCTTGATGCCGAGCTTCTGCATCCGGGATCGGAGCGTGTTGGGATGGAGACCAAGCCGAGTGGCGGCGCCCTGTTTCCCTTCAATGACCCAGTTTGTATCCTGAAGGATGCGGAGAATGTGGGTTCGTTCGACCTCTTCCAGAGAATCGGCGACCGGCAACGGTGAGGCGGGGTTCCCCTGAAGCATCACATCGCCGATCTGAATGAGTGGTCCCTTTGAGAGGATCGTAGCCCGTTCGATCACATTCTCCAACTCCCGAATGTTGCCGGGCCAGGCATACTTTATCAGGCGATCCATCGTCGATTCAGACACTCCGTCAATCTTCTTGCCCATCTTGGTTGAGAACTTGCCGACAAATCGATTGACCAAGAGTGGAATATCAGATGCACGAGCGGACAGAGGTGGCACCTCGATCGGAAACACATTCAAACGGTACAAAAGATCGGCCCGGAAGGAGCCGGCCTTCACCGCTGCATGGAGGTCACGATTGGTGGCCGCAATAACCCGTACGTTAACTTTGGTTGAATGGCCGCTGCCGATCCGTTCGACTTCCCTTTCTTGTAGTACCCGTAGGAGCTTGACCTGCGCGTCCAGCGGCAATTCCCCGACTTCATCCAGAAAGATGGTCCCACCGTCCGCTAACTCAAACCGTCCAATCCGGCGCTGCAACGCGCCTGTGAACGATCCCTTCTCATGTCCGAAGAGCTCGCTTTCGACCAAATTCGCGGGGATCGCTCCGCAGTTCACCTTCACGAGCGAGCGAGCCCTCCGCGGGCTCAGGTTGTGAATGGCTCTCGCCATCAACTCCTTGCCCGTTCCAGTGTCTCCCCGGATGAGGACCGTCGAATCGGTCGGGGCGACCTGTTCGATGAGTCGGAGAACAGATCGGATGTTCTGATTCTCGCCGACGATCTCCTCAAAATTGTGATTGAGTTTGATCTCCTCACGAAGATAGAGGTTCTCCGCCTCAAGTCGAGTCTTGAGTTGTGCAACTTCCGTAAAGAGTTGCGCGTTCTTGATTGCAATAGCTGCTTGGTTGGCAAAGATTGACAGCCGTTCGATCTCCGCCTCACTTAAAGGCCTGCGCCCAAACATCGCGATGACGCCGAGCAGTTCCCACTGGAATTTCAAGGGGTAGCCGGCAAAGGAACGGAGCCCGTTGTCTTGCATCCACTGTTTGTTCGGAAGCCGGTCGTCGCCGAGTACATCGTTCGTATGCATCGATCCGTAGCCTTGGGCGATCTTTCCGATCTTGAGCGCGCCCAGCGGAATGCGGCGGTATTCTCCGTCGAGATTGGAATAAAGCCCCGCGCTTGCCTCAAGGTGCAGGCACTGATCCCGATTGGTGCAGTCGGCAGCCTTATGACATTGAGCGCACAGATCCCCCGGGCCCAGCAGCCAGATACGGGCGAAGGCTGCATCCAGTTCTTCGACCAATCCCTGTGTGATTGTGGTGAGTACGGACGGCAGATCGAGGCTCGACACCATCTGGAGCGCGATGCGCTCTAAGATCTGTCGGGTTTTGTGAGAAGGAGAAACAGAGGAAGGATCGTCCATCGTGCCGGTTCCCTATCGCGACAAAGAACAAAGGAGAGCACGATAGGAGGGTGGCCGGGGATTGTCAATTCAGGACTAACTGTACTGATCCCACGTGTCGCACTGTTTGATGGCCCAGAAGACGGCCTCTTTGAGCTTCTTGAGGATCATATTGTCGGGCTCGTAAATGGCTTGCAGTTTCTTGTCTAAGTCATACAGCGGTTGGATCGCCCGCTTATCGGGAATCTTGCCGAGCGCCCAGGCCACTTCCGTGAGGACCGTCCAGTCGGTCTTGGGATCTTGCAGTTTTGCGAGCAACGGCAGCACGACAGACGCATCGCCTGCGATTCCCCCGATCTGCCCCAATCCTTTTGCCGCAGCTGCCTGGATTTCCACCTGGGGCGCTGTGGTCATGATTTCAATCAGAAGAGGGATGCTCTCCCTGCCGAGATTACCCATTGCCATGAGCGCCTGCTTGGCGAGATCACGATCCTTCAACGCCGCTTTGAGTTTGGGCATCGCTTCGTCGGCCTGCATTTCTCCCAGAAGCGAGATGATTTTTATTTTTCTGGTCTGGCTCGTGTCTGCCGAGTCCAACAGTTTGAGTAACCGCTCTGGATGGCCCCATTCAGATGCCAAGAGGAGAGGGAACTCGTATTTTTCCAGCGCCTCCTGTAATTTGGACAGTGCATAGACGCCGGGATCGGCTGCTTGCGCAGTCTGGGCGGCAGCCACTGCATCCTCAAATTCTGTCCGCACCTCTTTTTGCCATTTGATCTTCATGCCACCCAGGATATAGGTGAGCTGGCAGGCTGGTCCTTTCCAGAGTCGAGACGGGGCGTCAGGGAGATCGGCATCTCCTCCCGCGCTCGTGGTGCCCTCCCATGTCTTGTGCTGTTCGCATTTGATGCGAAACAGGACATCATGGGGCTGACTGTGATCAAGAATGACCTGGTACCCCACTTCTTTGAGGCGTTCAGCAGCTGTGTTGGCGAGAGAGGCGGAGTCCGTGCGGCCGTTGTCCGTGAGGGCGATGGCTTCGATCAATACGGTTTGAATCTTTTCCAGTTGGGATTTTTGCTCGGAGGTGAAATGTTCCCGGTAGGCCCAGGCAGGCACAATTGCACAGCAGAACGACAGGATGAGGGTAAAGCCAATCACGGTGAAGAACGGTGGCATCGAACATCTCTTCACCCTCGTAACCAATTTCCGTATGGTGTCCTTGCAGCTTGTGCCCATAGTGTTTCCATTATACCCCCCCACATGATTTTTGCGAGCAGAGTGCCGTGAGATCGCGCATTGACAGATCCAGTCCCGCAATGATAACTTTCCGCTCTCATTTTCGCGCGTTTCGCGCGAGAGTGTGTACTTTGTCTCAAGATAGAGCGAGTGGATCAGGACAGTGATTAAGACAGCAGTTGCGCGGCGTTACGCACAGGCGCTCTTCGAGCTTCTCGATCAATCCAATATCGAAGCGACTCGGGGGACCCTCAATGGCCTGAGCCAGGCTATGCAGGACTCCGTCTCGCTCCGGCACGTCATTGCGTCTCCGGCGTTCAGCCTCGAAGACAAGATCGCCGTCTTAACTGAACTGGGCGGCCGGTTGAGATGCCCCCCGGTCGGGAAGGCATTCTTGGCCCAGTTGGTCAGGAAGAATCGCGCCGCATTTCTGCCGGAAATCGCAGAGGCCTTTGCCAAGCTGGTCGATCAATTAAAGGGGACCCAGCCGGTTACGGTGTTTTCGGCCGCTGCCCTGTCCGCAGCTGAGCAGCAACAGATGAAGAAGCGCCTCAGCGACACGCTGAAGCGAGATGTCGATATTACCTTTCAAACCGATGCGAGTTATTTAGCCGGAGTCAGGATTCAGATCGGAAGCGCCGTGGTCGATAGCACCGTTCGTGGGCGTCTCAAAGACATCGAGTCATTGCTGACGCACGAATAAAAGCCGCGCAGGCATGATGGTGTGGAATCGCCGACGAGCGGGTCACTACGGGGCCGACTAAGGAGTAGCCATGCAGATCAAAGCGGATGAAATCAGTGCAATCATCAAGGAGAAGATTCAAGGCTTCGACAAACAGGTCGATGTCAAGGAAACCGGTTCTGTCATCCAGGTCGGAGACGGCATTGCCAAGATCTATGGTCTTGATGGTGCCATGGCCGGTGAGATGCTTGAGTTCCCCGGCGGGCTCTATGGCATCGCCTTGAACCTTGAAGAGGACAATGTCGGCGCGGTCTTGATGGGTGACTCGGTCGGCATTAAGGAAGGCGATCCCGTCAAGCGGACCGGCCGCATCGCAGAAATACCGGTTGGAGAGGCCCTCGTCGGGCGAGTCGTCAACGCCATCGGTCAGCCGATCGACGGCAAGGGCGCCATCAAGTCGACGCAGTCGTCGCGTATCGAGATGGTGGCCCCTGGCGTGAATACCCGCCAATCGGTGCGGGAGCCGCTGCAGACCGGCATCAAGGCCATCGATGCGATGATTCCCATCGGACGCGGCCAGCGCGAGCTCATCATTGGAGACCGCCAGACCGGCAAGACGGCCATCGCGGTCGACACGATTATCAATCAAAAGGGCCTGAACGTATTCTGTATTTACGTGGCGATCGGCCAGAAACGATCGACCGTCGCGCGCGTCGTCAAGACCCTCGAAGAAAACCATGCAATGGAATACAGCATGGTCGTCTCGGCCAGCGCCAGTGATCCGGCCCCGATGCAGTTCCTGGCGCCCTTCGCCGGTGCCGCGATCGGCGAGTATTTCCGTGATAACGGGAAGCACGCGCTGATTGTCTACGACGATTTGTCCAAGCATGCCGTGGCCTATCGCGAGTTGTCCTTGTTGCTTCGCAGACCACCGGGCCGCGAAGCCTATCCCGGCGACGTGTTCTACCTCCATTCACGGTTGTTGGAGCGGGCGGCAAAACTGAGCGAGAAGCTCGGCGGAGGCAGTCTGACCGCCTTGCCGATCATCGAGACACAAGCCGGTGACGTGTCGGCCTATATTCCGACGAACGTTATTTCGATTACCGACGGCCAGATCTATCTGGGCAGCGATTTGTTCTATTCCGGTATTCGCCCCGCGATTAACGTCGGTCTGTCGGTCTCCCGTGTCGGCGGGTCAGCCCAGATCAAGACGATGAAACAGGTGGCCGGTACTCTCCGGTTGGATCTCGCGCAATATCGAGAAATGGCCGCCTTTGCTCAGTTCGGCAGCGAACTCGACAAGGCCACGCAAATGCAGCTTGCGCGCGGCGTGCGCATGGTCGAGCTCTTGAAGCAGGGACAGTACAAGCCCATGCCGGTTGCCGATCAGGTCCTGTCGATCTATGCGGGCGTCAACGGATTCCTTGACGATGTGCCGGTCGACAAAGTGCAGCAGTTCGAGGCGGATTTTCTGCACTATGTGCAGCAGAATCATCCTGAGCTCAAGAAAGAAGTCGCCAGCATCGGCAAGATCGACGATAAGGTCGGCGGCAGGCTCAAGGAAATTCTGGCGGCCTTCAAACAGAAGATGGGATACGGAGCCAAGTAGCCATCAGCGTTCAGCTGTCAGCCTTGAGCTGATTGCTGAGAGCTAACAGCTGAAAGCCAGAATCCATGCCTAGCCTTCAATCGTTACGCCGCAAGATTGCGGCATTTAAGAATACGCAGAAGATCACCAAGGCCATGAAAATGGTGGCGGCGGCGAAGCTCAAGCGCTCGCAGGACCGCATCTTGGCCGCTCGTCCCTATGCCCATAAGATGCGGGCTGTCTTGAGCAACCTCAGCCGGCGAGTGAATCGTTCGGCTCATCCGCTCCTGCAGAAGCGCGAGGGGAAAAAGATCGAAGTCCTGGTCATTACCAGCGACCGAGGATTGTGCGGCGGGTTCAACGGCAACATCGTGCGGAAGAGCGCAGAATTTCTGCGGCAATGCGAAGCCCAGGGGTTGACGGTGGGGGTCAGCATTGTCGGGCGAAAGGGCCGTGATTATTTCCGGCGTCGGGCCTGGCCGATTCGGCACGAATGGACCGGCGTGTTCGACAAGTTGAGCTTCGAGCATGCCATCGATATCGGCGGCGACCTCACCGATAATTTCGTGAAAGGCACGTTCGACGAACTTCATGTCGTGTACAACGAATTCAAGTCGGCCATTCAACAGCGCGTCATCGTGGAGAAGCTGTTTCCGGTGGATACGGCAGCCGAATTCGGCGCAGCTCCGGCCGAGGGAGTCGCCTCAGGAGCCTACCTTTACGAGCCGGATGAAGCGGGTCTCCTCAACGCTCTGGTGCCGAAGCACTTTCAGGTTCAGGCGTATCGAATACTCCTGGAATCGGCCGCGGCCGAACATGGCGCCCGCATGGCCGCGATGGATGGAGCGACGCGCAATGCCGGCCAGCTGATCAAGAAGGTCACGCTTTATTACAATAAGACCAGACAGGCGGCGATCACAAAGGAATTGATGGATATCGTCGGCGGCGCCGAGGCTCTAAAGTAAAGTTTTGAGTGCTCAGTTGTAAGTGTTGAGTTTTCGAAAAGCTCACAACTCAAAACTTATAACGCATAAGAAAATAGAGGAGCGACATGAGTACAGGAAAAGTCATTCAAGTCATCGGACCGGTCGTCGACGTCGAGTTTCCTCCCGGGCAACTGCCGAATATTTATAATGCCCTCAAGGTGACGAAGGAAGAGAACAAGGCGGCGGGAACTCCCGCCATTCGGATTACCCTGGAAGTGGCCTCGCATCTGGGTGAAAACCGCATCCGCAGCATCGCAATGTCCACCACTGACGGGCTCACACGCGGAATGGATGTGGCGGATACGGGCGCCGCCATCTCTGTTCCCGTTGGCCGTGAGACGCTGGGTCGTCTCATGAATGTGCTCGGAGAACCGGTCGACGAAAAAGGACCGATCAAGACGAAGAAAACCTATCCGATCCACCGGCCTGCTCCGAAGCTGGAAGATCAGGAGACCAAAACCGAGGTGCTGGAAACCGGCATCAAGGTCGTCGATTTGCTCGAGCCGTACAGCAAGGGCGGTAAGGTCGGGCTCTTCGGCGGCGCCGGTGTCGGCAAGACCGTCATCATCATGGAGCTCATCAATAACATCGCGTTGCACCACGGGGGATTTTCCGTCTTTGCCGGCGTCGGTGAACGGACCCGCGAAGGAAACGATCTCTGGCACGAAATGATGGAGTCGAAAGTCATCGATCCGGATGACTTTTCAAAATCCAAGGCCGCGTTGGTCTACGGCCAGATGAATGAACCGCCGGGTGCGCGTCTTCGCGTGGGTCTTACCGGGTTGACAGTCGCGGAATATTTCCGTGATGAAGAGAATCAGGATGTGTTGCTGTTCGTCGACAACATTTTCCGGTTTACTCAGGCCGGCTCTGAGGTGTCGGCATTGTTGGGCCGGATGCCGTCAGCAGTCGGGTATCAGCCGAACCTCTCGACCGAAATGGGCGCGTTGCAGGAGCGCATTACCTCGACGAAACGCGGATCGATCACGTCCGTTCAGGCCATCTATGTGCCCGCCGACGACTTGACCGATCCGGCGCCGGCCACTGCCTTTGCGCACTTGGATGCAACGACGGTGTTGTCACGGCAATTGGCGGAGTTGGGCATTTATCCAGCCGTCGATCCGCTGGATTCCACCTCACGCATTCTTGACCCGCAGGTGATCGGCGAGGAACATTACAAGGTGGCTCGCGGTGTGCAGTCGGTGTTGCAGCGGTACAAGGACCTTCAAGATATTATCGCCATTCTCGGCATGGACGAGTTGTCCGAGGACGACAAGATGGCCGTAGCCAGGGCGCGCAAGATTCAGCGCTTCCTCTCACAGCCCTTCCATGTGGCCGAGGCCTTCACGGGTGCTCCCGGGAAGTATGTCAAGCTGAAGGACACCGTCCGCAGCTTTAAGGAGATTCTGGAAGGCAAATATGATCACCTGCCGGAACAGGCGTTCTACATGGTTGGACCGATCGAAGAAGTCATTGCGAAGGCGGAGAAGATGGGAGTGAAGGTATAGGATCGTTAGGCGTGAGGGGTTAGGGGTAAGGTGAGCAAAGCGCCGAAACCCATCGCCTGACGCCTCACGTTTCACGCCTTACGGAGAGAATATGGCGGGAAAGATTCTGCTAGAAGTGGTGACGCCGGAGAAACAGCTGCTGAGCCAGCAGGTGGATGAAGTGATTGCGCCAGGCTCGGAAGGCGAGTTCGGCGTCTTGCCCGGACACTGTCATTTTCTCTCGACCTTGAAGATCGGAGAGCTTCGTTATCGAGTGGGCGATCAAACGAGCCATATGGCGATTCTCTGGGGCTACGCGGAAGTGACGCCGACCAAGGTCACCGTCATGGCTGAGATTGCGGAGAAGGCGGAGGACATCGACGTCGAGCGCGCCACGGCCAAGGTGGAAGAGGCCGAACACCGGCTCCAGGCAGGAGGCCTGCCTTCCGAGGTCAAAGAAGCCCAGATCAGTCTCGAAAAAGCCCGCCTTCGCAAGAAGATTGCCGAACGCACCCGTAAGACCGGACACGCCTGACCCTCAGGTTTTCCTCCGTACGAGCCCAGTTGAATTTGACGGTTCCCTCCAGTAGCGTGGGTCTCCATGATCACGGAATTCCTTATCACGGCCGGTGAACAGCCGAAACGGCTGGATGTCTTTCTCGTCAACCGCGAACGGGATATGTCGCGGTCTGCGCTTCAGCGGTTGATCGAACTCGGCCGTATACGCATCAACAATGCCATTGTAAAGCCCAGTCAGAAGATCAAGCCCGGCGACAAGATTACGATGGATGTGCCGAAGCCGGAACCGCTCGCGCTCAAGGGCGAGGCCATTCCATTGGATGTCCTGTATGAAGATGACGTGTTGCTCATTCTGAACAAGCCGGCGGGGATTGTCGTGCATCCGGCTCCAGGTAATTGGACTGGAACATTGGTGAATGCACTGCTTCATCACTTCCAAACTTCCGGCGGCACGGTCTCGTCCATCGGCGGGAAAGAACGGCCAGGTCTCGTCCATCGGCTAGATAAGGAGACATCCGGGGTCATGGTCATTGCCAAGACCGATCAGGCTCACCGACACCTCGCCGCACAATTTAAATGCCACACCATCACGCGAGTGTACGAAGCCTTGATCTGGGGCGTCCCAAAGAAAGGCCGCGGTTTGATTGAGTTGGCCATCGGGCGAGACTCGAAGGAACGCAAGAAATTTTCAGCCCGCACGGCGCGACCGAAAGAGTCCGTGACCGAGTACCACGTGGACCGCCGGTATGGCAAACTGGCCGCGCATGTTTTGCTTTATCCGCGTACGGGGCGCACGCATCAATTGCGGGTTCATCTCACATCTCTGGGGCATCCAATTCTAGGGGATCAGACGTACGGTGGGAAGAAGGTGTGTGCAGTCGATTCCATCGAGATTCCGCGCGTGATGCTTCATGCCAGGACATTGGGGTTTCAGCATCCCACGACCGGAGAGAATCAAGAGTTTACCAGGCCGTTTCCAGCGGATATGGAGACTGTCTCTAAGGGGATTGAACGTTTGACTCATGACGGCCGTGCGGACGCGACTACATAGGAAGAGCTATGCAGACTGCCGACATTCTTGATGTGATCGGAGGCTTGACCTCTCGGCTCAAGCTGTATGCCGCTAAACTGCCTCCGATTGTCCATTTGTCGACTGTGCCGGCTGGCATAAAGCCTCAGCTGGAAGCGATTGAAGACTATGAGGAGCTGGTGTCCCGCATCAGGGCGCAGAGCGCAGGGACTCCATATAGAAGTCTCAACGATTCGCTGATCGAATCTCTCGAAGCATTCGAAGCCGGCAGGTTGTTGGGGGCGGTGCAGTCCCTGTTAGCCTTGCTCGATCAATTGGAACGGATGAAACTGGACCAGGAGATCGAAGTCGGGCGACTCGATGAGAAGCACGTGGCCGACTACCGGGCCGCTCTCCACAAGATTTTACCCGGCAACAAACCTGAGTTAGACGGTGCAGGACGCGGGATGTGAAACATAGTGAAGCGGAACGTTTCCCCTAACCCCCTCACCCTGTCCTACTCAATGTCCCATCTTTGGACCGGTAGCATTCGGGCCCTCTGTCACCAGCTTGAAGCGAACAAGCGCGCCACAGTGGGGACATTTCGCACGGATTGTGCCTTCGTCCAAGAGCTCATACTGATCAGCTGTGAGCCACATGAGCTGGAAACATTTGTGGCAGCTACGGACTTGCGTTGACATAGTTTTCCTCGTACACTCCGCTTGCGGCGAATGTCCATACGTACAAGATAATCTAGTACAAGATGCCTCCAACCCTCAAGCCCGTCATTACCTTTTCAGAAAAGAAAGATCTCTCCGCCGCTCAGCTGGTTCGGCTGTTTCATCAAGCCCCCTGGGCAACGCATCGAACGATCGAGGACGCCAAGGAGATGCTCCGTCATACTGATGTCGCGCTCTGCGCATGGGACGGCGATCTT
Organism: Nitrospira sp. ST-bin4; assembly: GCA_002083565.1. Classification (GTDB taxonomy): domain Bacteria; phylum Nitrospirota; class Nitrospiria; order Nitrospirales; family Nitrospiraceae; genus Nitrospira_D. The sequence goes on from MSXM01000009.1 coordinate 25,575, forward strand.
TTAGTCGGATTCGGTCGCGTGCTGACGGATTTTGTCTATCGGGCGACGATTTGGGATGTCATCGTCGATAAGGCCTATCAGAAGCAGGGTATCGGTACTGCTGTCGTTCAACGTATTCTCGACCACCCTCGCCTCAAGAAAATCGAGCTGTTTTGGCTCTGTACCAGGCGACCCGGTTTTTATGAAAGACTGGGGTTTAGCTCTCAAGAACAGACCGGGATGGTCTGGAGCCGGAGCAAGCAGGCCCGGACGGAATAACAGCGCGTACATCTCTGCTGCCAGCGCCGATCCGTCGTCCATAATATTCCACCGTATCTCGTGAAGCGGGAAGCGCAGGACAGAAAAAGCGTGTCCGTATCGGACATCTTTGTTTGAGAGATACGCTTCACGAGATACAGGCGTTAAAGGGATTGAGCAGCAAACCGGCATAAAGGCTACGGGTTAGAAAAACAGTTTTGCGCCAAACAAGAACCCGAACGACGACGCATTCCAATCATCCACGCGAGTGCCGTCGATTCTGGCATGGCCGTCGTTATGTTTGTAGCCCATTTCTACGTTGAGGGCGAACTGTCGATTGAGCATGTAGTCCGCGCCCCAGCCAAGCCGCCAGGCGAAGGTATTACTGGGACTGATGCGATTGCCGCTGTCTTCACCGAAGCTATTGACGTTCACGCCGAAACTCATGTTCACATAGGGCACGACCGGTCCAAGCCTGACGGGCCGAAGCTCAAGGGTCGGCAATACCGACACTGTGTCTTGATGTCCCAAATCAAGGTCGCCGGACCGCCGCTCTATATCGAAGCCATGGCGTTCCCATTCGAGCATCATTCCCACTAAGAGCCAGGTGTTCAGGCTGTACAGCGCCTGGAAGTTTACCAAGGGACCAACGTCGCTCGAAATTCGAGGATCATCATCGGTCAGCGATTGCGTCAAGGGCGAAAACCCAGCACGCGCGCCGAGCACCCATTTCTTAGCCTCGATTCCACCGAAGCCCTGTCTTCCTTCTTGCGCCAACGCGTGGTGAGCGGGAGTCATGATGAAGACGGCACTCACCATCGCACAGCTAATCACACAAGCCTGCAAGGCCGGAATTCGCATATAGTTCCTCCTCCAATAGGTCAAAAAGACAGCCTGTAAATAGCCGAATTTGATTCGCACATCAAGCAGCTACCTCAGGCCGGCTCATGGGGCGTTCGGGCTGCGCGAGGAGTTGTTTCAGTGGGCATGGGCGGAGGCGGCACGTTTGAGTGTTTTGGGAGAGAGCAAGATCGAGAGGAAAAACACCGTGGTCGCAAGCAGCACGATGGCAGGCCCGGAAGGCACGTCCCAGAAGGCGGAGATCATCACGCCGGCCACCGATGTCGTGGTGCCGATGATGACGGAATAGAGGGTCAGCGTCATGAGGCTATGTGTGAGTTGATACGCCGTCGAAGCCGGAATCAGGATCATGGCAAACACAAGGATGGCGCCGACGGTTTTCAGCGACACGACGACGGTGAGGGCGACGAGCGTCAGCAGGAGAAAGAAGATGGCGCGGGCCGGAATGCCGGACGCATCAGCCATCTCTTGATCGAAGGCGATAAAGTACAGTTCTTTTGAGAATATCAGGATGAGTCCAAGCACGAGAATGGCCAATCCTCCGATAACGCGCAGTTCATCGCTACTCACCGACAGCACACTGCCGAACAAATAGCCGTACACTTCGGCGTTATAAGTTTTCATCAGGCCGATGAACAGGATCGCCAGCGCCATAGTGGCGGTGTAGAGAATGCCGATCGAAACGTCCAGTTTCATTCGGCCTCTCTCTTCGACCCACCCGGTAATCCACACGGTTGCAAGCCCGAACAGAATGGCCATCAACAATGGCGGCCAGCCCATCAAATAACCCAGTGCGACTCCGGCAAACGCCGCATGGGAGGTGCCTGCGCCGACGAAGGCGAGGCCCCGGAGCACGACAAAAACGCCAACGACCGAGCAGAGTCCCCCCACCATCGCCGCCGCGAGGAGGGACCGTTGCATGAAGTCGTAGGTCAGGAGTTCCAACATCGCGATCTGCCGGCACTTCAGTGATGGTGGTGATAATCCTCAACAATCACAAGATCTTTGTCCGTGATCACCAGGTCTTTGCCGTAGACCGCGCTGAGGATGTCCGGTTTGAGGACATCGGCGGGTGGGCCGGCGGCGTAGAGCCTGGTCTTGAGGAGCACCAGGCGATCGACGCGGGAGCGAATCATGTTGATGTCATGCGTGATCAACAGTACGGTCAACTTCAATTCTTCGTGCAGGTGTTGAACGAGCTCGATGACATTGTGTTGCGTCGTGATATCCAGCCCGGTGGTGGGCTCGTCCAACAGCAACACTTTCGGTTGTTGCGCCAATGCCCGCGCGATGAACACACGCTGCTGCTGGCCGCCTGACAAATGGCCGAGTGCGGTATCTTTGTGTCCCTCCATCGACACGTGCGCCAGTGCCGCCATGGCGATTTCACGGTCGTTGGCGCCTGGACGCCTGAACAACCCGAGTGCTCCGTAACGGCCCATCATGACCGTCTCGAGCACCGTGACCGGAAAATTCCGATCCACAACGCCTTTCTGCGGGAGATAGCCGATTTTTGCACGGTGATGACATCGTAATTTGTCGCAGGCACAGTCGAAAATGTGAAGATGGCCCTCAATCGGAGCCATGAGTCCCAAGACCGCCCTGCAGAGAGTGGTTTTCCCCGATCCATTCGGACCGATGACTCCGACAAACTCGCCGGCATCGATGGACAGCGAAATGTCCTTGAGCGCAATGACGCCGGAAAATCCGAATGATGCATGGTCGAACCGAATGATCGGTTCGTGGGAATCTGTCGGCACGGAATCAGGCATTCCTTCCATCACGGGGCCACCAGAGATCAAGGGATACTGCTAGGGGGTCTCCAACGCGTTGGCCAATTGGAGCACATTATAGCGGAGCATGTCGAGGTAGCTTTCGGTTCCCGGTAAGCCTCCCGGCAAGGTGGTCAGGACGACCACCCGGGCCTTGGTTTCCTTGGCCAGGAGATCGGGGAGTTTTTGGCTGAGTTGGATTTCCGACACAACGACTTTGAGGCGGTCTTTCCTGATTTTGGCGATCAGCGATTGCAACTGAATGGCGGATGGTTCCGTGCCCGTTTGTACTTGAATCGTTGCGGCGATCTCGAAGCCGAATCGCCTGGCCATATAGGGCCAGGCCGGATGGTGCGCGACGAAGCGACGATCCGATAACGACTTCACGCGATCGGACAATTCGTTACGCAGCCGGTCCAATCGCTGAAGATAGGCCGCCTGGTTGTTGCGGTAGGTCTCTGTATGGGCGGGGTCGATCTCGATCAAGGCTGCAGTGATATGGCGCAGCATGATGGCGACGTTTTCAGGGTCCAGCCAGATATGGGGATTCCCGCCCGACGCATGTTCGTCATTCTCTTGGCGTTCATTATGATGCAGGTCAGAGTGGTCACGAATCAGGCCGACGCCTTGAGAAGTGGTCACGACACGCAGCGACGGGCTTCCGGCGTTCTTCACGAGCGAGGCGGCCCATACCTCTAAACCGGTGCCGATTTCGAACAATAATTGGGCTTTTCGCACTGCGACCAAATCGGTGGGTTTCGGTGCGTAGGTATGTTCATTCTCATAGCCGCTGAGCAAAGACTTCACCCGTACATGGGGCCCTCCCACTTGCTCGGCGAGATCCTTGAGGACTGGAATGGTTACCACGATATTGATCGGATTGTGAGCGGGTTCTGCGGAAGACGGCAAAGCCGGGCTGAATAGGACAAGCAGGCTCGAAAGGGCAATCGAAACAGGCGATCGTTTTGCTTGGTCTATCGAAAACATGGGCTGGGGACGGTAACACTCAGGTTCTACCATGTCAACGTGACAGGCGGCAGGCGCTCCCCACACGGTTTTCCCTCTGCGCTGCCTGGCTTGACCGGCGGCGAAAGTTCTATTAGCGTAGCACATTCGAAAGCCGATTCCTGGTTGAAGGGGTGGGAAAGGATGGCTCAGTCATGAAAGTTGTCGGGTTGATGTCAGGAACGTCCGGTGACGGCGTCGATGCGGCGCTGGTCGAAATCGGCCCTCGGAAGGCAGGCCTTCGCATCAAGATGATCGCGTTTCATCCGTTGCCGTATCCGCGTTCGCTTCGGCAACGCATTTTATCCGCGTCCGTGTCGGGCACCGTATCGGAACTGTGCCATCTCAATGCGCTCCTGGGTGAGTGGTTTGCGAATGCCGCGCTCGGCGCCATTCGCGCTGCGAAGTTACACCCGAAGGACGTCGATCTTATCGGTTCTCATGGCCAGACCGTCCATCATCTTCCGTACGGGGTCAAGGATGCGGGAGTCGGCGCCATTCGTTCCACATTTCAGATCGCCGAACCCGCCGTGATTGCCGAACGAACGGGAGTCACCACGGTCGCCGATTTCCGACCGCGCGATATGGCCGCTGGCGGGCAGGGGGCGCCGCTGACTCCGGGAGTGCATGCGCTGCTTTTCCGCCATCCACGCCGCGCGCGGCTTATTGTCAACCTCGGAGGGATCAGCAATGTGACCTACCTGCCGCGAGGTTCCGGCTTTGACGGCCTGATGGCGTTCGACACCGGTCCGGCCAATATGGTGTTGGATGGATTGATGGCCCGGATTACGAATGGGCGCATGTCGATGGATCGTGAGGGGCGTGGGGCCGCTCGCGGGCAAGTTGACGGACGATTGTTGGCCAAACTGCTCGCACATCCGTACTTGTCGCAAGCTCCACCGAAATCCACCGGGCGGGAAGTCTTCGGATCAAAGATGCTGGATGAGCTCTTGGCGATGCAGCAGGCGCAGCAGCTACCGATGGAAAATCTTCTGGCGACGTGCAGCCGATGGACGGCCGAAGCCGTTGGCTCAGCCAGACGGTGGATTCGCGGTGGAATCGACGAAGTGATTGTCGGCGGCGGCGGGGTCAAGAATCGCGCCATCATGCAGCATCTCGCCGATGTCTTTGCGCCTGTCCCGGTGAGCGCGTTCGAATCGCAGGGGTGGGACAGCAAGGCCATCGAAGCCGTCGCGTTTGCGGTGTTGGCCTATCAAACTGTGATGGAGCAGTGTGGAAATGTTCCCTCCGTCACCGGAGCTGCTCACCCGGCTCTGTTGGGCTGCATCGTTCCCAGCGGACCAGGGTGGCTTGCTCGGCTGCGTTCTCCTCGACGGCGAAAGTAACGATCGATGATGGATGCTATCCGGAGGATCTTTTCCGTATCAAAATCAAAGAAGTCAACCGGCCCATCCACCGGTTTCTCGCTGCCGCCCGGGATTGCCGTGGCATCCGCTCCATTGCTGACGGAAGCTGAGATTGCCCTCTACAATCTTCTGCAGATGGCTGCCCAGGATCGGTACCTCGTGTTCGCTGATGTGCCGCTCTGGTCTTTTGTGTCTGTCGAAGCAATGGGGAAGTCCCGATTTACTCTGTTGAACCATATGGCCCTCAAACGAGTTGATTTTGTATTGGTACATCCGGGGTCACGGCATGTGGAACAGGTGGTACAGCTCGAAGACCTGTCTCCAGGGCCTCATCAGATAGAGCGCCAACGCGTGATCGAGTCGGTGCTGGATGCGGCTGGAATCAAATTGGTGACAGTACGGGCGACAAAATCCTATACGATTCCCGAAATCACTGCGCTTCTGGGCCTTGCAACGGAAGAGTAATATCCGCAAACCGACGTGCGACGGCAGGCAGCGGTCCCTTGCCTATTCTGATTGGCTGTGGTCCGCATTACTCAGGCCGTCCACTACGTCGATAGCTTTCCGGGCGATTTCCGCTTCCGCACTGTCGGGGTACTGATTGGCGACGCGACCGAACATGATGCGTGCGTTGTCCTGATCACCAAGCTTTGCGTAGGTCTGGCCAAGCTTGAGTGTCGAAGCCGCCAGCTTTGGGCTGAGCGGGTAGGATAAGACAACGTTGTAGAAGGAATTCAGCGCATCCTGGTAGCGTCCCATGCGATACTGACACTCTCCCATCCAATATTGGGCATTGGCTGCCAGAGCAGAGCGCCCATGGAGTTCGATGAATAGACGGAACCCGGCCAGCGCGGCTTCATAGTCGCGCTGTTTGAATTCGCTCATAATGCGATCGTACAGGCGCCGGGAAGTATCCTGCATTTGGCCGGGAGCTGCGATGGACACATTCGGCGAGAAGAGGGTGATGAGCATCAGGAGGATGCCCAGTATGTTCCGTACCATATGTAAACTCCATTTTGAGTAGGTAATGGACCAAAGGATCATCACGCAATCGCCATGCCACACGTCACACCATTTGCAGCTGGAAACCCTATACAAAACATGAAGTTCCAAGCCTCTCGCTCGGTTGGAAATGAGCCCGAACTTATAATCTGCGTCTCCAAGACAGATTTGTACGAGTCCTGGCACTTTTCTGCCGAGATGGGGAGTCTTACCAGATCATAGCTATGGGCCATACTCTGAGATTCGTCATAGTTGCAGACGCATCAATGAAAGCGACTGTCCGGTCAGAGGCAAAGCGGTATGAGTGAAGAATCTATTCCACCGAATCCCTTGGGTGGGAAGACGTTGATTGTAGACGCGCTGGGTCAGCGGGGTTATGCTCTGCCGAGTGAGGCCCTCAAGGAAGCGGCTGATCAGGACCAGGTCTACATCCGTCCTGGCGTGTATGAGGACAAGGTATTTGTCAGTGAGCGATCGGTTCGGCTTGTGGGAGCAGGGCGTGATGCCGTGCAAATTTTCAGCCGGCGAAGCGGTCCGCTGTATTTGCAGCGGGTCACGGGCGGCCAAATTTCAGGCATCACATTCCGCTATGTCGGCAGTGACCAACACTCGGCCATGAATGTGCTCGATTCCACCTGTGTGATTACGCAGTGCCGGGCGATGGAAGGGATTTTGTCCGGTGTATTATTGTATGGGCCGGAATGCCGGGCGACGTTTTCGGACAATGAAGTGTGCCGCAATCGTGAGTCCGGCATCTTCGTTTTTGCCGGGGCACAACCTCGAATTGCCGGAAATCGCTGTGTCGACAATCACCACTTTGGGATTGCGGTTCGCGATTCGGGCAGCTATCCGGAGATTGTGCGCAACCTTTGTGAGACAAACATGCTCAGCGGGATGCTCTTGTTTCACCACGGGGGAGGCTTAATCCTGGACAATAGTTGTCGAGGCAATCAACATTGGGGCTTACTGGTGACGCCGGATTCTCATCCCAACCCGTCGCCTGCGGAGCTTCCTGAGATGAATCGTCTCGATGGGAATCCGCGCGGCGCCTATACCATATCGGATCAGCCTCTCGCCGACATCGGCCGGTAGGCTAGGGCGCGTTCAGCGCCTCGTTGATCGTATCTCGTGAAGCGGGAAGCGCAGGACAGAAAGACCACGGTTTTCATCATTGTTTGCGAGATACGAGATACGCTTCACGAACGACGAAGAACGGATTGGCCGCGTCTCGGCGTACAGCCGGGCGGTTGCAGCAGAAGTGTTCAGAAGTCATGCAGGGTACGATGATTTGGAAGAGAGTGTGGAAGGGGGCGGATCGTTCGAAATATGGAACTCGAAGGAGTTCCCGCCCCGTTGTTTGGCGCGGTACATCGCAGCATCTGCATGGCGTAACAGATCGTCAATCTCGTGATCGTCGGTTGGATAGGTGGTAATTCCGATACTGACCCCGATTGAGGTTTGCTGGTCTTGAATGTTGAAGGGTGTACCCAGCGACTGGGTGATTCTTCGCGCGACGACCACGAGGTCGTCTTCGTGCGAGAAGCCCTCCAGGATGATCGTAAACTCATCTCCACCCATGCGTGCAACCGTATCGACTTCGCGCACGCATTCACGAAGCCGGTCTGCGACGACTTTCAATAACTGATCTCCCGCATCGTGCCCCAGGGTATCATTTACGGCCTTGAATCGATCAAGGTCGAGCAGCATCAGCCCCATGGGTTGTTGGAGCCGCTTGCTTCTCGCCATCGCATGAATGAGGCGGTCGCGGAAAAGCGTACGATTCACCAGCCCGGTCAGTTGATCGTACTGCGCAAGGTAGGTCAGCCGTTCTTCGGCTCGCTTGCGCTCGATTGCGTAGCGAATGGAACGGGCCAGCATCTCCGGCTGACCCTGGCCTTTGACGAGATAGTCTTGGGCGCCGCTTTGGACGGCTTCTACAGCCAGCGTTTGATCACTGAATCCGCTGAGCACGATAATGGGAATAGTCGGGTTAGCGGCTTGCATCTGTCTGAGCGTCGATAGCCCGTACCCGTCGGGGAGGGAAAGATCCAGGAGAATCGCGTCAAATCGTGTTTGCGCAAGATGACCGAAGGCCTCACTTAAGCGAACGACATGAGTGACATCGAATTGCTCGACGCTCCACTCCGCCAGGATATCCTGCGTCAAATGAGCATCGACGTCGCTGTCTTCGACTAACAAAATTTTGAGCATCGCTCTCCGCTGCTGGAGCATCAACTTTTCGGCGCAGCCGCAACCTCATGGCTGATGTTCTTACTTGATGGCAAGTATAGCCTAAGTTACTGGTTCAACAAGGAAAATCCTGAATCGTCCCATGCCGATGTCAAGGATGGGACGTGAGGCCGCTACGAAATTATGAGTGAAAATGAGAGCTACGAAAGAGGTGCCCCCCTGGAGAGGTAAAACAAGAAGCTGCCTCTCCAGGGGGCCTGGTATCTAATCACGATTACGCGCAGTGCAATGCTTCAGCTCGCCGGCGGACATCCTCGGCCTTCTGCACCTGCCCGAGGTTTTCATAGAGAGAGGCAATATTTGTGTGGAGATGGGACAACAACTGCCCGAGCTGGGCTTCCTGTGCGATCACATTGGCTTCCAGCGCCAACTTCTTTTCCTCACTCCGGCGGAAACGTTCTTCCAGCCGTTGCACCAATTGAATCCACCCGCGGACTTTTGCCGAATCCAGGTTGGGCAACGCCGGCAAGGGTTCTGCGCGGTCGAGGGATTTTTCTGTTTGGTTCATCCAATTGATAAAGACGAGAAAGTCGCCCAACGTAATTTCAAGTGCAGATGTTGCGCCATCTTCGATTACCAGGTCTTCCATTCTTACTCCTTTGCCAATCCGGTCACGTGAGTGGGGATTATCTCAATTGGTTGAATGTTTACCCAGCCTGAACGGAACATATTGCCTCGCAATACCGTGGAATGTCCTACATATGGTGCCTGGCCAGGGGAGAGCTATTTCCCCCGATCCGTCATTTGACCTCCTTTCGTAATGGCACGGACATACGCCAATTACCATATGAGTCCACAACAGGATGGGGCTACGGATTAATACCCCACTAGATTAAGGGATGTCAATGAATCGAATGAGTTAAGGAGAAATTATTCTTAATCTTGTTCTACGGAGTGGGCGTACTGAGGGAAGTTGCCTGGCTAACGGGCATCATGACCCCTTAGAAAGAGGTCTGTTCTCATCGGATAGGCACCTGCCGGTGGTTGTTCTGAGCCGATCGCTGCTTCGCAGGCGTAGCCTGGATGGAGTGGCCACAGCAACGAGCGGCCCGCAACGTCTCCTCGGATGTGAATATGTCGAAAGGTGACGCCCAGGCGCACAGCATCCTCTTTCAATTTTTCGATGCATTCCTCGGATGTGAAGGCTCGGCGCGAGATGAGCAGAGGGTCTCCCGATGCACTATGAAACACAACAAATTCCCCGGCACACCCGGTCATGAGCCCTAGCACTAGGCACAGGCAGGTGATCCCTCGCATGGACATCCGGCTATTCATCAGAAATTAACCTTGTGATGCGATAAGCACGGTCATGAGGCGCCTATTATCCATCGGCCAACCATACCATAAGAGACGGAGTATTGTTCGACGTTGCACGGAGAGTGGCGATGCGGTAGAGACGCAAAATGCGTCGATAAGAGCGGAAAACTCGATCCGAGCTGTCACCCCTCCCTACGAAAGTTGGGAGGGGTGACAGCATCTAAACGGTTGGTAATTCAGATAGTTGTATCGATGCGCCCCAAGTCGTTTTGGCATGAAAGCTGCGGATGTCAGTCCTGACTGTGTGAGGGCGTTTCAGCCTGGAGAGGTCTCACAGAATCGGATAATGACCGTAATTGATTGAGAGGAGCGCACCGATGACAACATCCTTTGCCTTGTGCCGAACGAGTGATCGGCAGGTTGAACGGATAGGCGGCCTCTGTCACAAGAAAGTATCGAAAAGAAGAACACAGGTGTATGCGGCAGCGTTGCTCGTTGTGGCCGCAGCCTTTCCGGCACATGCGGAGGGCGATGATCATCGGTCCATTAGTTCTGCTGGAACTGTTCATGTGGCGAGCGTGCCAGGTGACCGGAAACTCACATCGGTCACGAATCGGCATCGGTATCATGCGGCAGTATCGGACCAAGAACTTGAAGAGGCGGTCGCACACTATGCCCGGGAAAACAGGTTGTCTCCGGCGTTATTGATGGCCATCATGAAGGCGGAGTCAGGTTTTAATCCATTGGCAATTTCCAAGGCGGGCGCTGTCGGTCTTATGCAGCTGATTCCCGAAACAGCGATCCGGCATGGGGTAAAGAATATGTACGATACGAGGGATAATATTGCCGGCGGCGCTCGACATATCCGATATCTCCTCAATCGATTTCACGGCAATGTTCCGTTTGCACTCGCTGCGTACAATGCAGGAGAGGGGAAGGTCGACCGCTATCGCCAGATTCCGCCGTACAAGGAAACGAGGGCCTATGTAAAGAAGGTCATCGGGTTCTACCATGGCTATCAGACCGGCATGAGAGCGAATAGAATCGAGTATAGGGCCAGTCTGATGCCTATGCGCTGATGCCGGAACTTGAGGGGAGCAACAAAGATTCTTCGTCTACGGAAGAAGACGTGCGGGGTAGATGGATACATGATCCTCAATGGGCCAGGAACCATCAGTGATGTGTGGAGCTGAATCGCCGGCACAACTCGACAAACTGTACGATCGAGATCGATTCCGCCCTGACGGTTGATGCGAGCCCACATGATGTCAAAATTTCAGCCGTGTTGCTCTGAGCGTAGCCCTCATCCTTCAGCGAATTGATGAGTGTTTTGCGTCGGTGCGCGAAGGCCGCTTTGACCAGGGCGGCGAATTTTGGTTCTTGTTCCCGGTTCAGTGCTCTCTGAGATCTGGTCTTTAGCTGAACCACAGCAGAGCCGACTTCCGGTCTGGGTCGGAAGCACTGTGCAGAGACGCGAAACGCCTTCGTGATCTCCGCCGCATACTGTGCCATGACCGACAGCACTCCGTAGGCGGGACTTCCAGGCTTGGCAACGAGCCGGTCAGCCACTTCATCTTGCAGCATCAGTACCATACGGGGAAATCGATCACGCTGATCGAGCAGCCGGAACAAAAGAGGAGTGGACAAATAGTACGGAAGATTGGCGACAACAATGGTGCCGATTGGAAGGCCGTCGATCGGGTAGGTCATCGCATCGTCCAGGATCAGCGTAAGATTGGGATAGTGCACTTGTTGTTCGCTCAGATAGGCATGGAGCCTCGGATCGACTTCGATCGCCGTCACACGATTGGCCGATCGGCAAAGCGTTTCTGTGAGAATGCCGCGGCCTGGTCCAATTTCCAATACGGAATCGTTCGAGTCTAATGCGGCGGCTGCGACAATCTTGCGGACGATATTCGGATCGATGAGAAAGTTCTGTCCGAGACGTTTGATCGCAGCAGGCGGGTCCGGGCGACTCACGCGCCATGCACCGGCGGAATGGGAGAAGGCCGTGAAAGCCGTTGAATCAAGGCGGCCAGCGGCGTTCGATAGCAGTCGATTAAATCGGTATATTCTTCGATCATATCGTTGGTGAAGCACGGTCCCGGGTGAATCCCGGCAAAGGTCTGTCCTTCTTGGGCTCCCACTGATTCTGTAAGGACTGCGATGGTTGCGGTCCTCCATTTCGCCACGCGTTCGATTCCTGCGACGGTGTTGAGATCAGTCAGTGTCTGCTTGGCGAGCGCATCCAATTCGTGCAGTTGTCGCTGGAGCCGTTGAAGCGCTGTGGCCGGCTGAGCGGTCATGGCCGGACCCTTGTGATGGTGGCGGCCAATGTGATTGCTTCGAGTAAACTGCCGGGATCGGCGAGGCCTTTGCCGACGATATCGAATGCTGTTCCATGATCGACGGATGTGCGAATAATCGGCAGACCGACCGTGAGATTTACGCACGTGCCAAACGCCATGAGCTTCAGAGGAATCAACCCTTGGTCATGATACAGAGCCACTACTCCGTCATATTCTCCATGCACTGCCTTGCCGAACAGCGTATCAGCGGGCAGCGGATTGCTGGCGAGGATGCCTTGTGCCTGGGCCGCCCGCGCCGCCGGTAGAATGACGCGGGATTCTTCGTTGCCGAACAGGCCGTGTTCGCCTGCGTGAGGGTTCAGCGCCGCGATGCCGATCCTGGGCCTTTTGATTCCAAAGAGTTGAGTCAGCGCCAGTTGTGCCAGTCTGATCGCCTTTTCAATTTTTGCCCGAGTGAGAAGTGATGGGAGATCTTTGATCGCAACGTGAGTCGTGACAAACATGATGCGCAGCGGCCCGCCTATGATCATCATGCCGGATTCTTTCGCACGGGTCAGATCAGCCAGCAGCTCCGTATGCCCCGGATAACGGCAGCCGGCCATGTTGATCGCTTCCTTATTGATCGGTGCGGTGACGATCCCGTCGATGCAACCGATTTGAGCCAGTTCGACCCCTTTTTTTATAAAGGCGACCGACGCAGCCCCGGTTGCCGCCGCCGCTACTCCTTGTGTAAATCGTTTCAGCGGTTGCTCAAGCGGATCGAGCACCGCGACCGTTCCTTCTCGCCAGGGCTGTCGTTCATGACTATCTACGCGCAGGGCTTTGAGTTTTAGGTTCAGGGCCTTAATTGTCTGCTCCATCACAGGAAATGACCCGATGACGATTGGATGGCAGACATTTCGCAGCCTTCGTCCGGCAACCGCCTTGGCGATCACTTCCGGGCCGATCCCGGCTGGATCTCCCATCGTGATTCCGAGAAGGGGAAGTCGCGCTGATGTCCTCTTGGCCGATGTCGATTTCATTGGGTGGAGACTCACTGTCCCAAAGCCAAATATAGCGTATAGCCTATATACAGCAGCGCTCCGCTGCTCAGCAACCATGCCCGCCAATAGCCGCCGATGAAGAGCTGTAGCAGGTAGAACACCACTGCTTGCACGGCCAATACCATCGTCACCGATGCAGAGGAGGCGATGGCCCACTCGGTTCCCAGCAAACCTACCGAGACCGGAATGGTCCCCTGAAAAACCATTGCGCCTGTCACATTGGCGACGGCGAGGCGGTCTTTTTTGCGATAGAGCCAGAGAAAACTATTGGACATCTCCGGCAGTTCGGTTGCCAGTGGTGCGATGAGTAATGCAAGGATCAATGGCGAAACCGCAAACATCCCGGCCATTGATTCTGCTGCGCTGACAAACAGATGTGCGCCTAAGATCAGTCCGGCCAGACCAGCGAAAGCTTGTAGTCCGATCATGATTCGTGACGGTGTAGCCGCGGATTTGGCGAAGATCAGCGGTTCGAGTTGGCCGCCTGCCCCTCCTTCCTCTTCAGGCGCGCTGAGTTT
>MSXM01000088.1 GCA_002083565.1 Nitrospira sp. ST-bin4
GCAGTATGCCTTCCCCAATGATCCGACAGAGCACCACATCGAGGTGGAAGGCGAAGTGCGCAATGACTACGTGATCCTGACCATTACGGATGACGGCATTCCCTTCAACCCCTTGACGGTGGCGGCTCCGGATCTGTCGCTGCTGCTGCATGAGCGTGAGATCGGCGGCTTAGGGATTCACTTGGTGCGTTCCATGTTTGACGAGGTGTCGTACCATCGCGCCGTAGGGCACAATGTTCTGACGGTGAAAAAGAGGCTGGTTGGTTGATGCAACAGTTCCGATCGGACGAACCGATATGGTCAGGGTCAGAGCGTGCGAAGCCGGGCGGCCTCGGTAATGATTACGCCAACATCGGAGGAGAGCGGAGATGACTGTCGTATCGCGTCAGAGCGGATCCGTCATGGTTGTCACTCCACAGGGCCGGTTCGACACGAACGGCGGGCCTGAAGTCGAGCGTGTCCTGGCAGATCACATCGAGCGTGGGGCAAGGCAGATTGTGCTTGATCTCTCTCAAATCGAGTATATTTCCTCGATCGGGCTGCGGGTGATCCTGAAAACTGTGATGGCGATGATCCGAAAAGGCGGGAAAGTGGTGCTCTGTGGGGGCAATGACCAAGTCCGTACGGTGTTTCAATTGAGCGGGGTGATGATTATGAGCCTCCATGCCCCCACGCTTGATGAAGCCATCTCGAAGGCACAAGAGGCGCGCTGATACTTGATGATATGCTGCGGCGAATGTGTATCTACTTTTCTGGATTTGGGATACTGTGGTTCAGGGGATGCAAGAGGGAACGTGCAGTTGATATTGTCGGATGATCTGTGGCATAGCTGCCATGAGGCGACTGCTTCTGTCTTCTCGTTGATTTGTCGCTCAACTGAGACAGAATGGCGATCCTCAATAAGGAAGGGAGCGCAAAGATGGAGCAAGGAACCAGACACACGTTGATAGTAACTTCTCACGAGAATGATGGGGTCACCATCATCAAGCTCCATGGCAGTCTCTCCGCCACCACTGCCGAAAAGGGGAGCCAGGAAATAAAAAAGATTTTGGACCGGGGGGCGAAAAAGGTTGTCGCCAATCTCGCGGATATTGACTATATCAGCAGCGGAGGCATACGGGTGCTCATTCTCACGTGCAAGCAGCTCAATACCGTTCAAGGGGGGATGAAAATCGCCGCTGCGAAGGGAATGGTCAAAGAAGCCCTTGAGGCCAGCGGCTTTCATCTTCTGACCCGCGTGTATGGAGATAACATTCAGCTGTGCAATACGGAAGAAGAGGCCGTAGCCGCCTTTAAAGCCTAGAACGTGTGTCTCAGTGCCGCACGAATAAGATTCTGACCTAAGTTTGGTGTCAGATATATGGGAGTCGAGAGTCTTTTTGTCGCAGGTAATCGCGTCCTCTCCGGCCATCGCTCAGGCCAGTCAGCCTCATCGAGCGGGTCCTTGTTGAGCGATATTCTGGTTCGCTGGATTCGCGTTGGATCACATCCCAAGAGAGCATCATTGTGAAACAGGGTTATCGGTTGATCGTGGTCGATAAGGCTGGTGTACTGGTCTCTGAGTTCCAACTCACAGAGCAGGCGTTGGCTCAACCGGATGCATTCGTTGCCGCACTTAAGCAATCAATCGAAGACATTGAAGAACAAGAGCCCTAACCCGCATTATTCATGAGTGTTTCTGCTGCAATCGCCGGTCCGTTGCTCCGTGCTTCGTCGCTTGTATCTCGTGAAGCTCAGTACCGCAAGAGCGTTCGGTATCGAACATTTTTGTTCGCGAGATAGGAGATACGTTTCACGATCAACGCGGCTTCATGCGATTTCGTCCCTCAGCCGCCGGTCGACCGGCGCATGGTTGAGGTGTAACATGCGGGGCATGGCGCTGCGCGGGAAATTGCTGGCCGCCCTTGGGGTGTTACTCATTGCCCTGGCTCTGTTCGTCGAGTGGGCGCCGCCGAGTGAGCCCAGTCTTCCTGAGACCAAGTCGTTTCTCCTCTTTCTGGGCGCGACCGTCGTCATGGCAGGAGTGATTGTCGGATTGTTGCGCGAGCCATAAGACAAGGTCATCAGTAAGCGGAGTCAGTAGCCGACTTGAGCGTGAGTGACCGTCTCGCGCCGGGGTGTTCCGGATCGTGAGCTATGTCGCATAACGATCACCACAATGTCGAATCGGCTCGTGACGGGGCTCGGCGGATTGTTGAGAATGCGCCAAAAGTATTGGCTGGCTTGGCTGGAATCGGCGGCTTAGCGTATCTCGCAGGAGCGATCTATACGAGATCGTACTTTTCAGAATTTGGAGCCTCATGGATATTGGATGAAGTTCCAATGGCGACCTACTTCGGTCAGAGCTGGATTCCTCTGCTCCTGATTCTCTTTTTCGTCTACCTCTCCACGACGAACCTCGCTGTGGTCGAGGACTCAGGCGACCTGACCGCGAGCACCCGGTTCAAGGTGTCGGTAGCCGTGGTCCATTATGGCCCGTGGCTCTTCCTTCTGCTGTTGGCGGTCACCACACTGCTCAGCGCATTCGATTTTGCTGCTGCCGCCATTGTTCTGTCGATCGTGTCCGTTGTCCTTCTGCTGCTGTTGTTTGGCTCGGCCCTTGAATTGGTTGCCGTACGGCTGAACAAGGCGGACCGTCGCATCGATCTGTCGATGGCGTACCTCTCGTTCGCTGTGATTGCCGTCAGCCTGTATGTTGTCCCTGTACAGCTTGGTGTGAACTGGGCACGGGTCGATAAGCAAGCAGAGTCCGCTTTGCTGAGGGTGCATCTGCGCGATGATGAAGTGACGGAGTACAAGCTATTGTTTTCAGTCGGGGAGCGGCTCTATGTCTTTCCGACCAGGTACGAGGGGGACCATCCACCGGTCCGAACCGCGGCGGTAACCGACGTCAGCTTCGTAGAGCCGGCGGCGGTAACGCCGTGATTCTTGCCGGATGTTTTGTGTGAGTCCGGCTGATTCTGATCGAGGAGTTATTGGAATGGCGCAACGACGGATTTTTAAGAGTCGCCGGCTGCTCTTCCGGCCAGCCGTCCTGTCGTCCAGGCCCATTGGAAGTTGAAGCCCCCGATGCGACCGTCGCAGTCCAGAATTTCGCCAACGAGATACAGACCCGGCGCAATCTTTGATTCCATGGTCCGAAAGTTGATCTCTTCAAGCGGCACACCGCCGGCGGTCACTTCCGCATAGTTCCATCCGCGATCGTGCACAATGGGAAACGGGAACTTCGTGAGCAGAGTGAGGAGGTGCTCTCGGTCTTTCCGTGGCAGTTGCGCAATGGCCGCCTGGCTGTCGCATTTCGCGTACTGAACGAGAGATTCGGCAAAGCGCAGAGGTAGCTTCTGTGCAAGGGTGTTGACCAATGAGCGCCGGGGATGGTCATTCATTTCCTCCATGAACCACTGCCGCATCTGTTCTCGAGTCTGACCAGGCAGAAAGTTGCCGTAGACTTCGGCTGATTCTCCTTGCTCCTTTGCCAGGCACCAGAAGCGGCTCGCATCCATGACCACCGGACCACTGATTCCAAAGTGTGTCCAGAGCAAGTTCCCGGTCCGATGGTCGACCGTGCGCTCCCTCACCATTGTGGTGAGTTCCACCTGATGCGAAAGACCGGAGAGTGGCTTGTGAAACATGGCGTCGGCAAGTACCAACGGCACCAGCGCCGGGGCCGTGGCGGTCACCTGATGGCCAAGAAGTCGTGCCAGCTCATAGCCGAATCCATCACTGCCAGACTTGGGGATGGACCTGCCGCCGGTTGCGAGAATCAACCGATTCGCAACGAGAGTTCCATGAGTATGCTGCACCTGGAATTCCGCCTTCTCGCCAGAGGCTCGTTCGATCACGTGGACACGGTGGTCCGGACGAATCTCCACACCCAACTGGCGACAACGCTCGATGAGCGCGTTCAGGACAGTCCGTGACTTGTCGGTCACAGGAAACAGTTTGCCGGTCTCTTCGCGTTTGAGATCAACGCCTAGAGAGGCAAACCAGGCGATTGTCTGCTCAATGGAAAACGAAGCCAGCACATTCTTGATGATCCGGCGATTGCCGAAGAAATCGGTCGGGGTCACGACCTCGTGCGTGACATTGCAGCGCCCGCCACCGGACACGAGAATTTTGGCGCCGATGGTGTTTGATCCATCGAGAATGACAATCCGCCGGGGCTCAGCCCGTCGGACCGTCTCACCGGCAAAGATTCCAGCGGCCAGCCCGGCAGCCCCGGCTCCAATGACTGCGATATCTACTGCGTCGATTTCTTCTTGTTGCATCAAGTGTGTGGTGTTATGCGCGAACGCCAGCGGCAAAGTGTTCGGATCATTTGTGATCGTTCGTTGTCCCTTTGACTGCGCTCAGGACGGTGAGGCAGTCGGATGGTATCTCGCAAACAAAGATGTGAGCACCCTCTTTCCGTCCTGCGCTTCACGCTTCACGAGATACCAGCGACGCAGGTCGCAGCAGCGGGCTAGCCCCAGGCCTTCTTGCCCCGTTTTACCAAAGTCTTCAGCAATGGGGTGAGGTTCTTCTGGATCGCATCGCGGCGCTGCCGCTGGCGTTCGATCATTCTCCCCGCGACAAATCCGGCACGGACGCCGGTCGACTGTTTGAGAAACGCGCGGATGTAGGTGCCCGCGGTGAAGGAGTCCTGGTAATGGCCCAGAAGACCCTGAACCGCTCGTGCCTGCTTCATGAATCGAGCGGCCGGTTTGCCGACCGACCACAGCGCCAGTTCCGCGGCGTAGCGGGCGCGTTTCGTCTTGATGCGGATGGCATGGAGTACGGCGTGATTCGGTGACGGGCCCATGCGGCGGATTGCTTTGCGGAGCTTTCTGAACTCCCGCTCGGCGAGCTCGTGCAACGTCACAGCGGTGTCCACGATGGAGGGAGCCTGAGCGGCCTGCCGGAGCCGCCGGATGAGTTCGAAATACCGCGCGCTTTTCAATTCGCTCAAGACCACCTGTTGCAGACGCTCCCGCTGAGTCTGCAGATGAGCAACGAACTGTGCCAGCGGCTTGCGGTCTCGCGCATCCAAGCGGGCGGACTCTCCGTTGAAGTAAGCGATTTGGACGTCGAGATCGCGGGCCTGGCCCAGGAACTCGCTGAGCCAGGCCAATTCGTTTGCCAGCGAAGCGGCCCATTCGGGCACGAACATCGGCTGAGCGGCGCGAAACACCGCGCGCAAGCGTCTCGTGGCCACGCGCATTTGATGCAGGCTTTCGATCTGCGTGCCCAGCCTCGTACCGGGGTCATGGGCCAGGAGCCAGCGAACGTGCTGTGTCAGCACCCATTTCACATGGTCGGCCGGCGGCGCTTTCGGGGCCGGCGGCGCCTCCGGCGCAGGAGCTGGCAGCGACAGCGCGCGAAACAATTTGGGCCGCCCGTCATGGTCATGAGCGCCGGCCCGCCGCAGTTGGCGTTCCAGGCCCCGCAGCAGCTCCTCATCAGGACCGGCTTGCTCGATTTCGAGCTCGCGAAAACGCTGGATCACGCAGTCGTTCTTCACCACCGACACGCTGTCGAGTGCGATCTCGGCGGCCGGGATCCGGTTGTGCCGCACCAGCAGGCCGGTTCGCCAGACCCGTAAGGTCGCGATCGGGGTCAGTTTTCGTTCTCCCAGGTGCAGGACGAGCAGGTCGCGAAAGACCGCCGGTGGGAGCTGATGCTGATCGAGAATTTCAACTTCTTGCCGGTCGTCGCCCAACGGAAGCTTGAGCTGCCACGCCTTCTTTCCCTGTTCGACGCGGTACCGGAGCGTGATGCGCGCGCGGGCCAGATCGTGTGAGGCGGTGTCGTAGTAGGTGGAGGTCAAGATCTTCCGGGGCAGCGGCGTACCGGGCAGGCGGGGCAGGCGGCAGTCGGGATCGACGGACAGCTTGATCTCGTGCTCGAGTTTGGACGAAACAGGGCGAGGGCGAACAGCGGGACGGCGGTCGGATCGAGTCATCGCGGGATCCTTCATGATGGGAACGGGCAGGGTGAGAAGATCATACCTGATCTTAAGGCCTGTGTCGCGATCAGGGAATCGCAAGCCGGAGGGAGAGTGTACGGCCTGTTGAGAAACACAGAGCGGAGGAAGTTTGGGAGAACGGAAGTGAGAGGCGACACCGCCGATGAGGTGGGAAATGCTAGACGCCCCGGTCAGTTCGTCGGCGGCATTCAAGCCCTGCACCATCTGCTTGTCCCCCAACGTGCCTGAATCGATGAAGTTAAACATGCCGACTCTGACCGATGCGTAAGGTTGAAAAGTTCTTCCGGGATAGTGGGCGCCGCATTCCTCGGAAAACATCCGGTGCTGGAACCGCTGCGCCTCGTGGACCTCATTGGCGGATTTTCTCAGAGAAACGGCCAGCTTTGAGCGGTGCGCGGTCCCCATCGTGAGAACGTCCATGATCTTTCCTCCTTTTCAAGGAGATCGGGTTCCCTCACGCCTGGCAAGGCCGTGTAACGAACTCGTAAGATCGCGGTGAATCGCCCGTTAAGTTTTGATTAGGATTTCGTGCGTGAAGCGGAGCTCGAAGAACGAGCGAGCGGATGAGAGCGAAGCGCGCCGGGCTTTGTGTCGGATCCGGTTAGCTGGCCGAGGGTTGATCCGACAGCTTGTAGCCTAGCGATTTGATCGAAATGATGGCGTTGTCGAGCAGCGGGATCTTCATCTTCAACCGACGGACGTGCACGTCCACAGTCCTCGTGGTGCCATAGTAATCATAGCCCCACACGGCGTTCAGCAGGACATCGCGTGTCAGCACTCGCCCGGGGTGGCGCAGGAGGTGTTCGAGCAGGCCGAATTCCTTGGCCGTAAGCGACACTTCTTTGCCCTTTACGGTAATTTCGTGCCGGGCTGGGTCAAACAGGAGCGGGCCAAAGCTAAAGGACGAGTGTTTCTGGTCATCCGTCCGTTCGAGGCGGCGAACGAGCGCCTTGACCCTAGCAATCAGCGCTTTGGGGCTGAACGGCTTCGTCACATAGTCGTCGGCGCCGAGTTCAAGGCCGATAATCGTGTCGGACTCCTCGGAACTGGCCGTCAGCATGATGATAGGAAGGAGCGCGGTATCCGGTGCGTTGCGAAGTCTCTTGCAGACTTCAATCCCGTCGATTTCCGGAAGCATCAGGTCAAGAATCAGCAGATCCGGAATTCCAGACTTAATCACCGTGAGGGCTTCGACCCCGGATTTTACGACGCTTGCCCGAAATCCGTCCTTCTCCAGATAGAGTTTCACGAGCTGGGCGATATCAGGCCCGTCTTCGACGATATGAATTTGTTTCGGTGTTCGATTTGACATGGTATCACTTTGCATAGAATGCGTCTTGGCAATAGGCCAATCCACCGACCATGTAAGCGTATGATATCCAGCTTGTGCTACGAGCGGATTACGAGTGCGTAACGCATTGTAACGAATGATTGGGCTGAAGAAATCTGTCGATTGCTGACGCAAGTAAGTGGTGGACATTAGACACTTTTAACTGCCTGTTAACATGGAGTTAATCTTACGATGTTACGTTACCTCCCGTGTGCGGGTGGATTCGATACCGGCACGTATAAAAAGGAGGAGCGCTCATGACTTGTCAAAAGTGCAAAGGTCTCATGATCGAAGAACGGCAGCCGGAATTGTCGCCAGGCCTCATTGTCCATCGCTGTATCAATTGCGGGTTGATCGTCGATCCGATGCTGTTAGCGAACCGCCTCAATCATCTGAAGGAGAAACAGTCCTTGCTTCATGCGGCGTGAGACTGTCGTCCTGTCCGGCCAGGTGGGTGGTTAGCCTGCATGATCGGACCGGGCGGGGGGTGGGCGTTGCGTGCGCGGCTAGACCGAAAACTCTGCCCAGAGAAACGTATGGTCCGAAGGGTCTTTCGCTCGCCGCGGCTCGACGTCCACGTCAGCCCGCACGCATTTATCCGCCAGCGGTTTGGTTGAGAGAATGTGGTCGATGCGCCAGCCTTTATTAGCCTCCAGTGAACTCGGTGCCCGATAATCCCAGAACGTGTATTGTTGTTTGGTCGGATAGAGTTTCACGAACACGTCCTGGAATCCCCACGCGAGAGTCTTTTCGTACGCCTTGCGGGCATCCACGTGATAGCAGACGTGGTTTAAATGTTTGTCCGGACTGTGCACGTCCATCGGCCTCGGTGCCACATTCATATCCCCGCACCAAATCGCCGGGGCTTCCGGTGAGAGGTGTTTCTCGAAATACTTCCGCAGCCGCTCATACCACCCCAGCTTGTACGCATATTTCGGCGAGTCGATTTCAAATCCCTGTGGCACATAAGTGTTCACAATGGGAATACCGTCGATGACGACCCTGAGCAATCGCGCGTCCTCCGGCTCTCCTCCATCATCGAAACCGTAGAACACCGCCTCAGGTTTCTTTCGACTGAGAATTGCCACACCGTTGTATGACTTCATTCCTCGATAGGTGATTTCGTAGCCGGACGGGGTCAAGGCCAGTAGCGGGAATTCGGTGTCCTGCACTTTCGTTTCCTGGAGGCAAAGAACGTCCGGCTTCTGGCGGTCGAGCCATTCCATCACGATGGGCAGGCGCTTGCGGAGGGAATTGACATTGAAGGTGGCGATTTTCATGGAATGCTCCACAATCTATTCGGCGGGCGCATCCTACCAAAAACCGGGTAAGTCAACAATGCTCATGCAGGCTTGTAGCCCGAGGATTGATAATGCCGGACTCTGACAAAGGTTGTGATGCCGGGGGCCAAAGAAGGTCGGCCAGCGAGATTGTAGCGCTCGAAGAAGCGAGGAGATATACACAGCGTATTCGCGTGGGCCGTTCGCATTAGATATGGATTTTGGTGAATAGAGAAGAGCTTCCGATGGTTTCTCCGAAATCAATTCAGGAAAAGCGTTTGACCTGTTCCGCCAAGGTACTGGCCACAAGATTCAGATCGAACGGCCAGGCGTAACGGATTTCGACCTCTGGATATTGCGGCCGCAGATGATCCAGAATCTCAGGAATCTCCACCTCCGAGTGTGACCCTCCCGGGGTAAACATGGTCGTCGCTACGGTAATACGAGTTGCCCCCTGATTGATCAGGGCTTCAACCGATTCCTCTAACGTCGGTGCGCAAAACTCATTGTAGGCTACGGCAAAGAGCGCGCCGTTCAGTTGGGCTTGCAGGCGTGCCGCTACTGTTTCGAGACCAGCTTGATAGGGATCTGTCTCCGCGGTTCTCGGCCACTGGCGGATCTTGGTATCCAGCTCAAGTTCTTCCGCCGAAGGCGGAAGCTTCGCAGCACGCCGCTGACCTTCCAAGCGTTTCAGTTTTGTGACCAATTCCTGAGGGCATCCCTTGGGAATGCCGCCGTGACCGACCAGAATGATTCCGTGCTTTTGCATCGCCATGAGTCCTCCAAACAAAGTTGGGCCCGGAACTCCTTAAATGGAGTTCCAGGCCGTTTACTATTACACGAACCGTCTCGGTGACTGTGTTAGCACTAGTAGCCGGTCTTTTGCCCCGTGGCCACCTGGCTGGGGA
>MSXM01000010.1 GCA_002083565.1 Nitrospira sp. ST-bin4
TTCAATCCGGTGATCCGGACCTTCTATCAGCGTTTGCTGCGAGCAGGCAAAGCGAAGAAGGTCGCGCTCACGGCGTGCATGAGGAAACTGCTCACGATCCTCAACGCGATGCTGAAGCATCGGACACCCTGGCGAGTGGTGGAGGCCCAACATGCTTAACTCGCAAGACAGTTGCTGACACTTTTTCTCTTCTCATTGTCAGCTGGCTCCAGGTTTGGCCGCCGATCCGAAGAGGACATCCATCATTGCCGGCACAACCGAACTGGCAACCGGTTGCGTATTGAAGATGGTCATCTCTTGGAATTTGACGGAGGCCTCTTCTGTCGGTTGCCCCGCGGGGTGAGCGTGGATTGTGAGAGCCTTGATGATAGGGCGCATGTCCCATCCCCACAGTTCATCGTAGGAGATGATCACAGCGTCCTCACGCGGCGCCAGCGTGGCTGGGCCCATCGCTGCGCTCCTACCTTGCTCCTTTAGGTATTTCACGATCTCAAGCGGAACGTCCAGCTTCACATCTCCGCGGACGCGACCCTTCGCGTATTTCTCATAATCCAGCGTGTATCCAGGGATCAACGCAGCACCGAGATAGTCATAGTCAACCTTCTCGGTAGCGCCGTTCACGACAACGTAGAAGCTCTTCGTGGTCGCGAGACTCGTAGCGCTGCCCAGTAAGTCATAGTGGCGAAACGATGCGCAGCTCGAGATGGCCAAGACACATGCGAGCACGAGCAAGACGAAGCGCCCTGGGATCTTGTGCTGTTTGGAAAAAAAGGACGGGGGCATTCTACTTTTCCTCCAGGTTCTGCGGGCAGCCGATGGGCCGATGACTCGCATCAAGACCAAAGAGTGTGCATAAGACAGGAAAGGGGTCGAGACAGGAAAGGGGTCGGGAGTCGTTTTTCAGGAGCCCTTGGGCTGCCCGCGTGGCCGCAGCGTCGATTCCATCCCAAAGCGCGTCGCGATCCGTCGCACCCAGCCCTCGTCACCAAACGGCCTCCCCCGCTGCACGCTGGTGCGGACGGCCTCAAGTTCGGACATGGTGTGCGGGCGATTGACCCACAGTGTCCAATTCCGCGGCTGATCCACGGGCCAATCACTCAGCCACGCAGCACGTCGCGGATCGTCGTGCGCCCGACGCCAAAGGCTCCCCCACTGCCAGTCCTCGGCTCGCGTGACCAAATTGGCCCGTAGCGCATTGCGCTCGATGTAGCGGGCCACGGTGACAAAATGCTCGTCCGTCTGCACGGGAAACGATTTGAAGCGCCCTTGATAGACCGGTCCCGTTCCGGCCGTGTGATGATGGGCGTGCCACCGTTGCGTATGCGTCACCGTGATCCACCGCAGCACTTCCGAGAGCTCCCCATCCTGGCGTGGCCACAGCAGCAAATGCCAATGATTCGGCATCAGG
The DNA here is from genome assembly GCA_002083565.1 of Nitrospira sp. ST-bin4. Taxonomy (GTDB): domain Bacteria; phylum Nitrospirota; class Nitrospiria; order Nitrospirales; family Nitrospiraceae; genus Nitrospira_D. Next base: position 1,409 of record MSXM01000010.1, read on the forward strand.
CAATAGCTGGCGATTCGGAGGCGGGTCGTGGCCACAGCTTCAGCCAAGATCTGCTCAAAGACGATGTAATCCGCGGGCTTTTCAAACAGCGGCAGCCGTCCCACGCGCCGGTTCAGGACATGGTAGGCAAGCGCACCCGCAGCAAGACGTGGACGACGCGGCATACAATGCCTTCTACCGGAAGCGACTCCTCCATGTCAAGAAACGACTCCCGACCCCTTTTATCTCCTCCAGGGTCTCGATAGGCCGTTTCTCCCCGTCCAGTTCATAGAGGATTTGTTGCGTCTTCACGTTGACATCAACGAGTCTCTTCGGAGCGAGCAACCTCGAGAAGGCATCTTTAAATTTTTCGAGAGGGTCCGCAAAATCCAGAGGCATCGTCGCCTTCCCTTCTGCGCGCAGTTGGACTGCCTGTTCAGCGATTTTGCGGCGTTGGCTCTCGACCAACTTAAACAAGCTGTGCTGAACATCCTGAAAGCGATCGTGAAGGAAGCTATACGACTGGACCCAGCCGACATCTTCCTCGTAGGGGTCGGCGAAATCCCATGAGAAGGTAAATGGCTTTACCTGCCTTATCGAGCGATCGCTCTCGAAGTTAAGCACTGTCGACCGATATCGGTTGCGCCGTTGAGGACGCTGGAGAACTTCCCGAAGTCTCTGGGCGTCATCGCCGTTTGACGTATCGAGGCGGCCGCCTGGCCAGGCGGTGCGTTCAATGTCGGAGGTAGGTTCGACAATAAGGTGGTTGTTGCTGCCGGCTCTGGGATCGCGGAAGAATTGTATTAGCGCGTGAATGAGGCGGGTCTTGCCAACCCCGTTCGGGCCCGCGAAGACCACCACATCTGAAAGATCGGCCACTTCGACGCGGTCGAGTCCGCCAATGTCCTTCACAGTTAAGGCAGCTAAGCGCATTCAGTATCCTTCGGACTTGCGTGCGAATACCTTTGAGCGCAGATAAACCATCCAACTCTTACCGAATGGGACATCACGTAGGTTGGGCGTTGTCCCAATGCCGCATAACATGTAGGTGGCCGGCGCTGCGCAGCTTCATCGCGCAGCGTCCAGAGAGCGAAGCGAACGGGGTTAACAGTAGGGTTAGGGAGTTTGTTCATGGAAACAATATTGTTTGGCTTTGTGATGTACGGAGCGCCCCTGCTGGTGCTTGTGCTATTTGACGTTCTGTCCAATCACAGACAACAGAAAAACGCCGAAGGCACCAAGCACGCCTTGGGCATAGCCAGCCAAAGCACTGGTTCCCCAGAGTGCGAGCGCGGTAAAACAAAGCAACCACGCAATGAGTACGGCAGCAGGGCCGGTGGCCTGTATGTTGATGGCGATATTTCTCAGCATATTTGGATACCCCCCTAACTATGCTTAGGCTGATCCGCATAAGAGCCGATCTGCCAGCACCTGTCCGTATAACACGCCGTTACTGTTCGCGAGCCATACGCCATAACTGTTCTCGTTTTAATGAGATACGACTACTGGCCCATTTCTCACGGGGTCTTATACGGGGCCGCATAACACGCTTCCCGTATTTGGTTCACATCCCATCCAACGGACTGCCAGGAGCTAGAGCCGGGTGGAACTGTCAGAATTTGAACCCGCGTCTGGCAATGACCGGACGGTTATTGCACACGACTCAAGGAACCGCACTCAGCAGTCAGTCGTTCTTCACAAGACGCATTTTATTGAGGGGAAAACTTATAGGGCGAACCAGCCCACATGGCATATCGCCATGTAGGCCTCATCCGTCAGACACACTTATGAATAGACCAAGACTCCCTCAACGAAGCGGAGCCATCTCTAGTTTACGAGCAGCCGCTCGTCGAGCCGCAGCTGACACACTTCAGGCAGGTGCCGTTTCGCACCATCGTGAACTGCTTGCATTCAGGACAAGGATCGCCCTCGTACCCCTTCACCTTGGCGCTTTGCACTTCGGTCAGGGTGAGCGTTTCACGCGTGATCTCAACCTGCCGGGACACATTGTGTCCATTGCCATGCCCGTTCCCCTTCACACCGTTCCGTCGGATCGGGAGGTGCTCCGTAATGACCGATGACTTGGCCAGAGCATTGAGATCCGCTTCCTCGTCGAAGCACTCGGGGTCCATCTCGTCTTTTTTCACCGAATCCATCCGCAGGTCTTCTTCCTTGACCTGCGCCAGGTCATAGCGATCCAGATAGGTAACCGCCAATTCCCGGAAAATATAATCGATGATGGACGTCGACATTTTGATGCGGTCGTTCAACTTCACCGGCCCGTTGGGCTCGAATCTGGTAAAGACGAACGCCTCGACGAATTCCTCCAGCGGCACACCATGCTGCAGGCCGAGAGAAATGGCGATCGCAAAGCAATTCATAAGGCTTCGGAAGGCCGCGCCTTCCTTGTGCATATCCAGGAAAATTTCTCCGACCGTGCCGTCCTCATATTCGCCGGTGCGGAGATACAGCTTATGCCCCCCGACGATCGCTTTCTGCGTATAGCCGTTGCGCCTGCTCGGCAACGGCCTGCGTTTGGCGAGGTAGCGAACGAGCACGCGCTCGGCGACTTTCTCCGCCATCGCCACGACATCGCTCACAGCCTCGACCGTCTTGCCGCTGTCGGTTGACGCGCTCAATGGCTGGCTGAGCTTTGACCCGTCACGGTAGAGGGCCACCGCCTTGACCATGCTCTTCCAGGCCAACAGATACGCAGCCTTGACGTCCTCCAATGTGGCATCAGCCGGCATATTGATGGTCTTGCTGATCGCGCCGCTGATGAACGGCTGCGCCGCGGCCATCATACGGATATGGGCATCGACGGCGATCGACCGTTGCCCGATGCGGCCGCATCGGTTGGCGCAGTCGAATACCGGAAGATGCTCGGCCTTCAGGTGCGGCGCCCCTTCCACCGTCATCGTGCCGCAGCAGAAATCGTTCGCAGCCGCGATTTCTTCCTGCGTGAAGCCGAGCGCCTTGAGCATATTAAAGTTAGCTTCGTTCAATTGCGCTTGGGTGAACCTCAGCTTCTCCAGACAAAAGGCTTCCCCGAACGTGAATTTATTGAACACGAACTGGATTTCAAAAGCCTGGGCCAGGTTTCCTTCCAATCGAACCAATGCCGCGTCATCAAATCCCTTGAGACGCAAGGATTCGTGGTTGATGAACGGCGCATCCTTGAGCGTTTGCGCGCCGACACAATAGCGCACGATGTCCTGTGCCTGCTCGTCCGTATATCCCAACGTGGCCAAGGCGGCGGGCAGGCTTTGGTTGATGATCTTGAAGTATCCGCCGCCGGCCAGCTTCTTGAACTTCACGAGCGCAAAATCCGGTTCGATGCCCGTGGTATCGCAATCCATGACCAGCCCGATCGTGCCGGTCGGAGCGATGACCGTGACTTGCGCATTGCGATATCCATAGGCCGTCCCCAGTTCGAGCGCGTGATCCCATGCCCGCCTGGCGGCCAGGAGCAGGTCGGGCGGGCAATGCTCCGGATGAATCCCCGCCGGAACGATCGTGAGCCCTTCGTATTCTTCACGAGAAACATTGTAGGCCGCCCGGCGGTGATTGCGGATCACCCGCAGCATGTGCTCGCGGTTTTTCGCATAGCCCGGAAACGGCGAGAGCTCAGCGGCCATTTCAGCGGAGGCGCTGTAGGATTCGCCGGTCATGATGGAAGTCACAGCGCCGCAGATCGCCAGGGCCTTGGGTGAATCGTAGGGAATCCCCTGGCGCATAAGGACCGTGCCCATATTGGCATAGCCCAATCCAAGCGTGCGGAACTCATAGCTTTTCTCGGCGATCGACCGGCTCGGGAACGACGCCATCAAGACGCTGATTTCCAATGCAATCGTCCACAATCGCACGGCGTGCCGGAAATGTTCCAATTCAAATTGGCCGTCCGCCGTATAGAACGTCGCGAGATTGAGCGACGCCAGATTGCAGGCCGTGTCGTCCAAAAACATATACTCCGAACAGGGATTCGACGCATTGATACGGCCGTCGTCCGGACAGGTGTGCCACTCATTGATCGTGGTGTCATACTGTGTCCCGGGGTCGGCGCAAATCCACGCCGCCCACGCGATTCGATCCCAGAGGTCACGGGCCTTGATAGTCTTGCAGGCCTTGCCGTCGATACGTCGCTTCAATTGCCAGTCGCCGTCAGCCTCAAGCACGGAGAAAAACTGATTGGGAATTCTGACACTGTTGTTCGAATTCTGCCCGGACACGGTTTGATAGGCCTTACCGTCCCAATTGGTGTCATATTCGTGAAAGACAAAGTGTGTGAACCCCTGCTGCGCATAGGAAAACATCCGTTGGATATAGGCTTCCGGCACCATGTCCCGCCGGGCCGACGCCAGGGCTTCCCGCAGCACCGAATTCGTCTTGTGGTCGAGATCGAGCTTTATACAGCCCTCGCCGTCGACCATATGACAGGCCTTCAGAACAGCATTCAACCGCTGGGCGCAGATCTTTGACCCGGTCACCATCGACGCGACCTTCTGCTCCTCGACGACTTTCCATTCGATGAACTCTTCGATATCGGGATGATCCAGGTCCAGACAGACCATCTTGGCGGCGCGCCTGGTCGTTCCACCGGATTTGATGGCGCCGGCAGCCCGATCGCCGATCCTCAGGAAGGACATGAGGCCGGAAGATCTTCCTCCGCCGGAGAGTCCTTCCCCATCGCCGCGCAATCGTGAAAAGTTCGTGCCGGTTCCGGACCCGTACTTGAATAACCTCGCCTCACGAATCCAGAGATCCATGATCCCGTTTTCATTGACAAGGTCGTCTTCAACCGATTGGATAAAACAGGCGTGCGGCTGGGGATGTTCGAACGCATTCGAGGCTTTGGCGACCTCTTGGGTCTTAGGATCGACGTAGTAGTGCCCCTGCGCAGGCCCCGACAATCCATAGGCATAATGCAGTCCCGTGTTGAACCATTGCGGAGAGTTCGGAGCCGCCATCTGGCGGGCGAGCATGTAACACATTTCATCGTGGAAGGCTTCGGAATCTTCGGATGACTTAAAATAGCCGTAGGACTTGCCCCAATGCGTCCAGCACCCGGCCATTCGCTCAAAGACCTGGCGGGCATCACGTTCCCCGCCGAGAACCGGTTTGCCGTCAGATCCTGTCAGTGGCTGTCCATTCTGATCCCGCTGAGGAACTCCGGCTTTCCGGAAGTACTTTTGAGCCAAAATATCGACCGCCAACTGAGACCATTGATCGGGGACATCGATGTTGTCGAGCTTGAATACGGTCGATCCGTCGGGATTGCGAATCTCGGACGACCGCTTTACGAAGGTCATACCGTCATAGGGGCTCTGGCCGCGACGTGTGAATCTACGTTCAATCCTCACAGTAGCCCTCCTTCCAGAGGCATCATAGAAACCATCGGCTTATACCTTACAAGATTGGGAGACGCTCATACAGACACAGACAATATCTACCGCTAAACAATCGGTGCCGGTCGTGATGAGACTACATATAGCTATGCAGATATTTTGTCAACACTAAATGTTGTGGCCAGGCTGGGGAATGCGAGGGAAAGCTGTGGATAGCCGAGAATCGTATCTCGGAGCCGAATCTCACCCTGGCACAGGTGAGTTATCCACAGAAACGGGGTCCCAATAGGCTCAAAAATCTGACTTCTTGCTTCAACCGTCAGAATTAAAAAGCCATCCGTCCGATTCTTAGCGTTGTTTCCTCCAGGCCTTTGATCGGAATGAACCGGCCACCGACCCCAAGTACGACGACCTTCGCATCGGCTATCTGAGTCTCGTATTGGCTTACCAACCCCCAGTTACGCCGGACGGTAGCCGGCCGCACAACGCCTGCAATAAGCTTCTTACTCTGGGAGCTAAAGACGCCCCGAATGAGTTGCTGCTCTCGAGAGGGTGTGTGCTGGTCCATTCGATCGATCGCCCGACCCAATTCCTGTTCGACAAATTGCAAGTAGTCGTCCATCGTCGGATTCGACAAGGCCAGGCCGACCGCCCCGGCAAGCGTCAACACTATGATGGCCAAACGAACAAGACTCATGACGCTCCTTTACCAGGCAGACTCATGCCGCAGGGGAGAACGCCGGCGTCCGCTCCTTCTGCTCTTGCTCGATACGGTGCCGCAGGCTCCACACCGCCAGGATTCCCGGCAAGGCCACGACAAGCGTCAAGACGAAGAACTGCGTCCATCCCACTGCATCAACGATCTCCGCCGAGGGGCGGCCGGCAAATACCCGCCCCAACGCCTCCAGTGAAGACAACAGCGCAAATTGGGTGGCCGTATACCGCGGATCGCACAGCGACATGACCAACGCAACAAATGCAGCCGTGCCCATTCCTCCTGTCACATTTTCAATCACAATCGCCGTCATTAGCATTGCCGAACTCTTTCCCACCATGGCCAACAGGGCAAAGCCGAGATTTGAGACGGCCTGTAACAGACCGAAGATCAGCAGTGACGGCACAAGCCCGGTCCGGGTCATCATGACGCCTCCGATCAATGCGCCGAAGAGTGTCGCGAAAACTCCGATGCCTTTTGCGGCTCCGACGTCCGTGACCGAGAACCCCACTCCTCCGATCAGAAATGCCGTTTGCAATGAAGACGCAAAGGCATCCCCGAGTTTGTACAGAACGATGACGGCCAAAAACCCGATCGCTTGGGGCCTTGAAAAAAACTCCCGGAGCGGCGCTCCGACGGCCTCGGCAAGACTCTTGGGCGGATCGGCGACACGGGTCGGCTCGGGACTCAACAGAATGGCCGACAGCCCCGCCATCATCACGGCCGCCATTGCAAAATACGTTGCTTGCCAGCCCACATAATCCGCCAACACCAGCGCACCGGCGCCGGCTGCCAAGAGAGCGACGCGATACCCATTGACCCACACAGCCGCGCCTAAGCCACGTTCGTGCGGATGCAGCGTATCCGTGCGATAGGCATCAAAGACGATGTCCAGTGATGCAGAGAGAAACGCGACCAGAAGTGCGAACGCAGCTAACTGTTCCGGATGTGCGCGCGGACTGGTCAATGCCATCAGCCCCAGTCCGACCGCAACGCACAGTTGAGTCAGCATCATCCAGCCACGCCGCCGCCCGAGCCAGGGCGGCACGATCCGATCCATAAGCGGGGCCCAGAGGAATTTCAACGTATAGGGAAGACCAACCAGTGTGAAAATACCGATCGTCTTCAGATCGACCCCCTCCACGGTAAGCCACGCTTGCAACGTCCCGGCGGTGAGCGCCAGGGGCAGACCGGATGCAAAGCCAAGCGGTAACATCACGGCAAGACGCCGGTTCATTAATGCGGCCAGCCCGGTTGGATGTTCATTCACTTGGAGTGCTCACATGTCAAAAATGGACGGAGACCATCGGGCTTCGGCAGAGCACGACGCCCATGACTAGCGAACAGGCAGAATACCATCGCCGCTTCCCACTTCCTCAGTAGAATCAAAAAACATGCCGGAAACGGCAAAGAGATACCAGGAGGCATCGTCGACGACGAAGAGCGTCAACAGGATTGGCCGTTGAAAAGACAGGGTTTGTAGCGTGAGATGTCGAAGTCCGTATTCTCTTGGTAGACCCTTTCATTGCCGTTGACGCCGTCCTGCTCCGGATCGTTCCACATCGTATGGTTCCACCAATAGAACAGCGGCTGGGCCTCGGTCTGGTAGACGGGATTGCCGTAGGCACTGCGGGCATACTCTTGAACCAGTCGAGCCGTCACGTAATCGATCCGGCCGTTCCCTGCCAGAGAATAGAGTGTGATAAAGAGCCTGGCCTCATGGTCATACAATTCATCGAGGCGGGTACTGAGATCAGGCTCGACAGGAAGCAGATCCTTGGCCTCTCCTATCGAGAGCGACCCGCCCAGGACAGACAGAAGGACCAGAACCGGGTAAAACCGACAGGCCATCTTCACACTTCACGCTCACCGGCGGCCATGTAGATCACGAAGATGCGTGCATCCTAGCATGCTCACTCTCGGCAATCAAAGAACGCGCTGAGCCGCCGAACGCTCCCTTGCCGGAACCGGGACCACCTCCCTATAATGCCCTGCTATGACAAAGACAAGCACGCGCGCGTCCCTCCACACGCTGGGATGCCGACTGAATCATGCCGAAACAGCGGTACTGGGCGAAGGGCTCCGTCAGAGAGGATTTCAGCTGGTCGAGTTCGGCCGGCCGACGGACTTGCTGGTGCTCAATACCTGCGCGGTGACGGAAGATGCGGAACGCACATCGCGATACCTCATCCGCAAGACACTCAAACATTCTCCCCACGCCTTCGTCGCAGTGACCGGCTGTTACGCCCAAACCGGAATTGAAGGACTCAAGCGCCAAGGCGGCATCGACCTCATCGTCGGCCATCAATTTAAACTGGACCTGCCGTCTTATCTTCCCCCGGCCGATGCCTTACAAAAACGCGCCTCCCCGGAGGTCCGCCACACCAAAACAATGTCGCGCGAGGAGTTCGACCTTCCTTATTTCGGGGAGCCCGATTCGACGAGAGCGCCGCTGAAGATTCAGGACGGGTGCAGCGCCATGTGCAGCTTTTGCATCATTCCGTTCTCGCGGGGGCATGAACGGAGCCGAAGGCTGGAGGACATCCTGGAAGAGGCACACAGTTTGGGCGCGCGTGGCTACCGGGAAATCGTGCTCACGGGGGTGAACCTCGGCCAGTATCTTCATAACGGCCTGGACTTGTGTTCGCTGCTCCGTCAACTCGATCGCATAGCAGGCCTCGAACGTATCCGCATCTCCTCGATCGAACCGACGACCGTCAGCGACGAACTGCTGGATCTCCTGGCCGGTTCCTCAAAATTCTGCCCCTATCTTCATATTCCGCTTCAGAGCGGAGACGATCACATCCTAATGGCTATGAATCGACGCCATACTGTACGCGCCTATCTCGACTTGATTGAGCGAGCTGTCGCCAAAGTTCCTCACCTGGGACTTGGGACCGATCTCATGGTGGGATTCCCGGGCGAAACTGAAGCGGCGTTCAGGAATACACTGGCCGTCGCAACAGACCTTCCCTTTTCCTATCTTCACGTATTTCCCTATTCGCCACGACCTGGAACCGCCGCTCTTCGCATGAAGCGGGCGGCAACGCCTGCGACCGTCAAGAAGCGCGGCGCACTGCTCCTCGACCTCGGACACGCAAAGCGGCTTGCGTTCCACCAGAAGCAGATCGGAACCACCCTCTCTGTGCTCTTTGAAGCAGGTACGCAGGATGGCTACCGACAAGGCTGCGCACCGAACTTTACAAAAGTAGCGGTGACAGGCGTCGATGATCTCCGGAATCGGATCGAACCGGTTACTATTACGGCTGCGACCGACCGCTGGGCCATTGGTCATCCCGCGCTCCGACAGCCGATGTCCACCCCGGTGATACAGCTATGACGCCGAGGCCCTCCGCACCACAGGTACATATTGAAACCTTCGGCTGTCAGATGAATGAGTCCGACAGCGAGCTCGTCCGCTCGATGCTCAAGCAGGAAGGATTCGTGTTCACGCCCGATCGTGAACGGGCCGATGTGCTGCTCGTGAACACCTGCGCCATTCGCGAGAACGCCCACAAGAAAATTTACGCGCATCTTTCCGAGTTGAAGGAGATGAAGAGCCAGCGTCCCCTGGTCGTCGGCGTGCTGGGTTGTATGGCTCAGAATCTCAAGGCCGAACTGGCAGAAACGGAACCGCTCATCGATGTCCTCGCCGGACCGGATGCCTACCGGCAACTGCCCATGCTGCTCTCGAACGCCCTTGAAGCCCAGGAACAAGGATTTGCCGGAAAGGGATTCGCACTCGACTTGTCGGAATATGAAACCTATGAAGGCATCCTGCCGGATCGCGACAACGGGGTAAACGCCTGGATCACCATCATGCGCGGCTGCGACAACTTTTGTTCATTCTGTGTCGTCCCCTATACCCGCGGACGCGAACGGTCCCGGGACCCTGAGGCCGTGCTGGCCGAAGCGCGCGATGCCGCCGCCCGCGGCTTCAGACAAATTACCCTGCTGGGCCAAAACGTCAATTCCTACCGTGATGGAGAATGGGACTTTGCCCGGCTGATCGGCGCCGTGGCAGATGTGCCCGGCATCGATCGGGTGCGGTTCACTTCACCTCACCCCAAAGACTTTCCACCGGCCCTGATTGCCGTCATCGCTGCCCATCCGAAGATTTGCAAACACATCCACCTTCCACTCCAATCGGGAAGCGACCGCGTTCTCGACCTCATGGGACGAGGCTATACAGGGGACGACTATCTCGCACTGGTCGAGCGCATTAAAATGGCTATTCCCGATGTCGCGCTCAGCACTGATATCATCTGCGGATTCTGCTCGGAGTCGGAAGAAGACTTTCAGGATACCTGCCGGATGATAGAACGAGTACGATTCGACTCGGCCTACATCTTCAAATATTCGGAACGAAAAAACACCATCGCGGCCAGAAAGTATCCCGATGATGTGCCCGAACATATCAAAGGTGCCCGCGTGGCACGGCTGCTGGAGATCCAACGGCGTGTTACCCTGGAGCGCAACCGGGACTACATCGGCAAGGATGTCGCGATCCTGATCGAGCGCGATGCCACCCGCTCTTCAGCTCAAGGCATGGGCAAAACAGATGGGAACATCACCGTAGTCTGGGAGAAGGGAACCGGTTTGTTCGAGCCAGGGACCTTCATTACAAAACGGATCTTCGACGCCTCTGCAGCCACCCTCTACGGAAAGTAAATCTTCGACAGGTCCAATCGACTACCGAGTTCCTGCCACTCAGCTACCGGTTGTCCGGAACAATTCTGCGCGTTCACCTACAATGGCTGACCACTTTTGAGCTACCCTCCGGTCAATCTCCAGGATCACTCTGCTCGACCTAGCTTCCTCTAACTGTTGGATTCAATCACCCATCGATCCACAGAGACCGATCAGACCTATCGGTCAATTAATCAGTTACTCAATGCTAACAGATTGATTTCAAATGAATCGCTTACTGATATTTTGATTATATCAATGCTATTGAAAGCTATAATCACCACAAGAGTGTGATCTTCACCTACCAGAGATCCCCCCACACTCCAACCGTATCTCATGAAAATTCTGAAGGCATGAACTTTGCTTGATATTTTTCCGAGTCACGCACACAGGACAGGCAATACAAGGATGGAGGTTTTCCCTTTATGAAGCCGCTCGACACTCAGGCAAAGACTGCTGCTTCGGAATCTGGCGTAACACTTGAAGCGATTATTTCCATTGGTGTGTTGGGATGGCTCGCCATGGGCATGGTGCTCATGGGCCTAGGGATTTGGTAATCCGACGTAACGAACCAGTGCTTGTGCTTGCTCGAGAGACCGGTGTGTTCACCATCGCCGGCAATCGCCCTTTACTAAGAAGACATCACCACTAAATCAATCATGTGGTAAGGAGGCTAGTGGGTCAGTTTGAACTCAGCTCCGCCACCGCATGTAGAGGGTGCAGCTGATGGTACGGCGCCCGGGCTCAGTTAAAGACTGTTCACTATTGACCATTTTTTGTCCGACTAAAATGCAATTGTTTTTTCTAAATGACCCACTACCTTAAGGAGAGTCACCATGTACGCATGCTTGAAAACCCCTGTTCTCCGCTACACCGGTGCCTTACTCTCCCTCAGTCTCCTGGCAACCGGATGCTCAAGCCTGTATGGATGGTCGAATATTCACAAAAGCGCCAAGGGAATGGTGTACGTCAAGGAAGTGGCGGATTGGTCGTTTGAAGCCAATCACCCGGCCCAGATCGACCAGGCGACGCTCCTGAGCGCAATCAAGGGTGTGGTCGCCGATGAAGCGACGAAACAGTCCATGAAAATGCCTGCCAGCGGCAGCAAGCCGATGAGAGTATTCAGCGATGAGGACGCCGAGTTTCTAGCTCCCCTGCTAGCCCACGGCTTATCACAAGCGAAACCGGAGCAGATTGTCGGTTTCACGGTGTCCCCATCGGCAGGGTCAGGCGAAGAACCCGTAGCGGGCACCATCTACGCGTCTCAGAACTCCCTCTATCTGACAATCGCCCCGACCAGGAACAAAAAAGTATCGGGATTCGTGCCGAGCGCGGCAGCCCGTATCGAACGGGCTCCGTCCTATGCCGCACAAGGGGCTCCCGGAACTCTCGCGATTGTGATCGACCATCAGGTACTCGCCAAAGGACAGACACCAACGGCCATCCCGGTTGCAGCCGCGTCGGAACTTCCACCCGCTTCAGGGACACCCGCGACTCAGGCTGCGACGTCAACGTTCAAACCGGAGGCCCCTGCAGCTGCGCAGGCGTTCGTAGTCAACACTCCTGCCGCTTCCGGCGATCCCATGGCTCCAGCGATAAGCAACGACGAGCTGCTGAATAAGAAGCTGGACGAACTCCGCCAAATGCGCGAAACCAGTAAAATGAAAGACTCCGAGCTCGCAATGCTGAAGCGGGAAGTCGAGTGGATGAAGCGGGAGCTTCGTGAACGCACAGCAGAACTCAAGGCCGCCAAAGCCAGCGCCGCATCGGGGCGCCTGGCGCCGAAAAAGAAGCCGGCCGAAGCTTATCGGACCCGCTGATCGAGCGGCAGATCAGCCGACATCGAGAATCTCAGGCTGCAGCAACACCACTTCCCGGGACAGGGGCTGCCGGAAATTCATCCGGCAGTAACAGGCATACGTAACATAGGTGTCCTGGAGGCAGTATCGGGCGAGTTCATCCCTCTGCCCCTTCTCCCACATCTCGGCCACCTGCGCTCCGCTCCCAGATTTCGTCTCGACCTGTAGGGCCCTGGCCAGCACATCCAACTTGACCCAGCCCCGCGTATCCCAATTACTCCAAATTGCCATCGTGTCATAGACCGGTTCCGTTCGAAACTTTGCCAGATTCACATCGAAGCTCGGCTTCACCTGGTGGATAATCGACCGCTTCTTCAGAAACGGGAGGTCGAATCCCAGACCGTTGTGCGTAATGAACAGGGTGGGGCGATCCTTAGCGAGCCGCGCCCAAAATTGGCGAAGCAATTCCTGCTCGTTCCCGCCGTACCAGGCGACAGCACTCCGAACTTCCATTTGATCGGAAAACTCCAAGAGGCCGATACAGACCACACGACTGAATGTGGCATCGAATGCCGACTTGGCATACTGCTCATCCTCCGCATGCCTCTGCTCTTCAGCCGCCCCGATCGTAAAAAGATCGTCGCCTTCTTCAAGTCGGACGGCGTCGCTGCTCCCCGATGCCTTTCCGGTCAAACGGGCCCATTCCTCTCGCGGGGCCTGGATGGTCTCGATGTCGAGCACGACTTTCATTGCCCGGCCCTTTCTTTCTTCGCATCAGACTGCAATGCATCAATGATGACCCGGTCCGCCGGAGGGAACTCGAAGCGAGCCAATTCCTCAGGAAGAACCCATCTGATTTCCTCACAATCGACAGGCGCGGCCTCCCCTTCCTCGATGGCGCAGCAGAAGAAATGCAGCTCCACGGTCCTTTCCGGATACTCATGCCGGACAATCCGGTACGGAATGGGAACATCCACTCGAATGGTCAACTCCTCGAACAGCTCACGCTGCAAACACTCCACCAGAGATTCGCCCGTCTCCCGTTTCCCGCCTGGAAATTCCCAAAAGCCCCCCAGATGGACGCCTGGCTTCCGGCGAGCGATCAGATACCGCCCGTCACGATGAATAATCCCGGCTGCGACTTCGACGACAGGCATACTATATCCTCTAGCCGCCGGATGCCGGACTGAACGGATAGGTTTTGCAGAACGACTTCATCGGACACAGGAGACAATAGGGGTCGCGCGCCGTGCAGACCGTCGCTCCAAAGTCCATGATCGCCTGATTGAAGTCATAGCCTTTGCCGCGAGGGATCAAGGCTTCGGACAAATCCCACAACATCGCCTTCTGCGTCTTGGGATCACCCTCGGCCACAAAAACCCGATGTAGCACCCGTATGACATTGGTGTCTAAAATCGGGGCATCTTCATTGAACGCGAAGGAGCGAATTGCGCCGGCGGTATAGCGGCCGATTCCCTTGAAAGACAGTAGCTCCTCCGCATCGCTGGGCAGTTTCCCTCCATACCGCTCCACGGTTTCGCACGCGATGCTGTGCAGCCGCTCCGGCCGAATGTTATACCCCAGCGGATACCAGGTCTTCTTCACATCGGCCACCGGCGCCTCGGCGAGATCCTCGAAACTGGGATAACGTTCCAAAAACTCGTGGTATTTGGGGATCACCCGATCGACCTGGGTCTGTTGCAACATCACCTCGGACACGAGGATGTGATACGGATCCGAGGTCTTCCGCCAGGGCAGATCCCGGCCATACTCTCGATACCACTTCAGCAGGCGCTGCTGAAACCGGCGCTTGGCCGGCGCACCGAGTGAAACCGACCGGCGGGGCGCCCTCTTGGAAGTACGGATTTTAGCCGATGCGCGCCGGGCCATATCTTCACCTTTCCTGATCGTCGGCATTGTAGGGGTCCGCTTTTTCAAAATCAAACCTGCGATCCGTTCATAAAACAATGCCTCTTCTCAGGCAAACGGAACCCCTCGTGCATCCTGTCAATTTCACATTTTTCTCTCGACCGTCGCGCAGCTGCTCAGATCGGCGTTTTCATTGACAAGAACGCCATGGACCAATAGCCTACTCAAAAGAGAGACAAAAAAATACGAGGAAACACTATGGTCGTCCGCAAGTTCCCACGGCTCTCCGTGACCTTACCCAGCACTCTGATTCAGAGGGATAGATTGCGGTATACCGGATCAGTGAAGGATCTGTCCCAGAAGGGGTGCCGGATCGAGAGTGTTATTCGGCCATTTACCGGTATGCAGCTTGAGTTACAGCTTCAACCGCCCGGAGAGGCCACTCCGATCACGATCACCAACGCGACGGTGCGATGGACCGGATTCCACGGTATCGGATTCGAATTTCTGACCGTCTCGCCCTCCGATCAAGCACGGCTCAACCGAATTCTCGAACAGCTTGCAGCCAAAGTCGGGACGGCCTAGCCCAGCTCCTCATCCCGCCGCTCGCAATCCGTACTCCGTCAATGAAATATTGCTGCTGCCCCGCGATAGCACAGCGCCTCCCGTGAAGCTCGCTTCGCCGATGATGCGGGGCGCGCGTATTTCGTGAAGCGTGAAGCGCAGGACGAAAGGCGAGTATGTCTGTCTTTGTTTGCGAGCTACGCTTCACGAGATACGGGCGACGAAGGACGGATCGGCGGTGGCAGCAGACGCACTCACAACGCCGGCGGGCTAAAAAGGAGGACGGTCCGAAAGGCTGGCAAGATGCAGTTGAAAGCGACCGGTCTTACTGTCGTCCACGTAGCGTTTGAGAGCTTCTCGCACAACCGGAAACGCGATGTGGTCCCACGGAATCTCGGCAAGAGAAAACAGCCGCACTTCCAAACTCTCCGCTCCCGCTTCATAGCCCGGCGTGAGCATTCGTCCGCGAAACACCATGTAGACCTGTCCAATGTAGGGCAGGCTCAAGACGGCATGGAGCGCGGTGATCTCAACGTCGGCTTGCGCCTCTTCCTTGGTCTCGCGCATTGCAGCCTGCTCGGTGCTTTCACCGATTTCCATAAATCCGGCCGGGAAGGTCCAGAGTCCGATTTTGGGCTCGATCGCGCGGCGGCATAAAAGAATCTGGTGCCCCCACTCCGGAATACAGCCCGCAACGATCTTCGGATTATGGTAATGAATAGCCTCACAGCTATCGCAGACAAATCGGGCTACGTTGTCGCCGAGAGGAATCTTCTTCGACACCGACTTCCCGCAGGCGCTGCAAAAGTTCATGAACGGACCTCCTGGCACGATAACCGGCAGGAAAATGGATAGCACAAACCACCGATTCTTTGCACCCTGCCCTCGCGGACTTGAGACTCTGCTGGAAACGGAGCTCCGTGACCTCGGTGCGTCCGCAACAGCCAAAACAGACGGCGGCGTCGGCTTCCAAGGCCCCTGGGCAGTCATGTACGAGGCGAACCTGAAATCCCGCATCGCCAGCCGCATCCTCTGGGAAGTCGGACAAAGCCCGTACCGTACCGAGCACGACGTCTATCGCGCGGCCTACACGCTGGCCTGGCCCGAATGGTTTACCCCTTCACAGACCATCAAGGTCAAGGTCAGTGCGCACCGCTGCCCACTACCCAGTCTGGACTTCCTCACGCTCCGGATCAAAGACGCGGTCTGCGACAAATTCATTGCCGCACGCCACAAGCGGCCCAGCGTCGATACGGCACACCCGAATATCCGCCTCGACGCCTTTCTCGATCCGACCACCGTGACATTTTACCTTGATACATCCGGCGAGCCCCTCTTCAAACGCGGGCACAGAACGGCGTCCGTCGACGCGCCGCTGAGAGAGAATCTGGCAGCCGGCATACTGCGGCTCGCCGGCTGGACACCGAACGACATCCTGCTCGACCCCATGTGCGGAAGCGGAACGATTCCACTCGAAGCGGCCCTGGTCGCGCGCCGGATTGCGCCGGGCATGGCGCGGAGCTTTGGTTTTGAACGGCTGCTGAATCACGATGCCACTATCTGGAACAGTCTGCGGGAAGCATCACGAACTGAACAGCTGGCCGAAGCGCCTGCACTCATCTACGCCTCAGATCGCGACGCCGCCGCGGTGAAGATCGCGCAACGGACATTTCAAGGCGCGGGAGTCACCGGCGATATCCGTCTGAAGCACAGCGATATCTTCTCGCTCGAAGCGCCTGCTGACCGGGGCGTGATGGTCATCAACCCTCCCTATGGTATCCGCCTCAGCCAACCGGACGAGTTGGCATCCTTCTACCCCCGGCTCGGCGACTGGCTTAAGCAGCGGTTTGCTGGCTGGCGCGTCTATATGTTGACCGGCGACATGCGCGCACAGAAATCGATCGGCCTGGCCCCGTCGAAAAAAACACCTCTCTTCAATGGGCCGCTTGAATGCCGCTTGTACGAGTTCAGAATCGTGGACGGCCCGATGAGGAGAAAGCCTCGCCTTCCCTAGGATACTGTCCGTCGCGACCGTTGCCTCCCCTTGACTTACTCACAGCGGTACCTACCTCTGTTATCATACAGAAAGCGAGTCATGCCTTGTCGTAGACTGCACTGAACAGAGGGATGGTTCCACATGAGCAATGCCACATTACCCCTAATCCTGCCGGTACTGCCGATCAAACGCACGGTCCTGTTTCCAGGCACGATGATGCCCTTGACGGTCGGCCGGGAGCGGTCCATGGCCGCAGTCCACGCCGCGATGAAGACCGAGGAAAAGATGATCGTGGTCGTGGCCCAGCGGGACCCGCTGACCGACGAGCCCCGCCTCGGTGATCTGTATTCCATCGGCACTAAAGCGATCGTCAAACAGATCGGGCACGCATCGGAAGGCGCCATTCATGTCCTGGCACAAGGCGTCGAGCGCGTCGCCCTCATCAAGGAAGAACAGCCAACTCCTTATATCCTCGCCCGAGTGCGCCCGATCGAACGCCCCTCGGACAGCGGAACGGAGGTGCAGGCGCTGCATCGGGCTATCCAGGAACTCGTCACAGATCTTCCGCGCTTGATCGAGGCCCCCGGCATTCAGGAGGCGAGCGTCGTCTTAAGCAATGAAGAGGACCCGGTCGCGCTGGCTTATCGCATCGCCTCACTCGTCAACCTGACCGTCGCCGAAGAGCAAAAACTGTTGGAAGCCTCTTCGACCGCCGACCTCCTGCGCGGGCTCTATGCCGCGCTGTCGAAAGAGATTCAAATTCTGCAATTGCGCGACAAGATCGCCAGCGACGCCAAGGAGAAGATCAGCAAGAGCCAGCGGGAATACATTCTGCGCGAACAACTGAAAGCGATCCAGCAAGAATTGGGCGAAGGCGAGGGCGAAGAGAGCGAACTCGCCTTGCTCAAGAAACAGGTACAGGAGGCCAACCTCCCCGACCATATCCGCAAAGAAGTCGAGCGTGACGTGGCACGATTGGCCAAGGTGCCGCCGTCATCGCCTGACCATCAGGTGCTCAGAGCGTACCTGGAACTGGTGCTTGAGCTCCCATGGAAGAAGGCCTCCGAAGACCACCTGAATCTCTCCACCGTTCGTCAGGTGTTGGAGGAAGATCACTACGGCATCAAAGAAGTAAAGGAGCGGATCGTCGAACACCTCGCGGTCTTGAAGTTGAATCCGACGGCCAAGGCCCCGATACTCTGCCTGGTCGGCCCTCCGGGCGTCGGGAAGACCAGTCTGGGGCAGTCCATCGCGCGAGCCATGGGCAGAACGTTCGAGCGGTTCAGCCTTGGCGGTGTGCATGACGAAGCCGAATTGCGCGGCCATCGCCGGACCTATGTCGGTGCGCTGCCGGGCCGCATCATCCAAGCCGTGCGTCGGGCCGGCGTCAATAATCCCGTCTTGATGCTCGACGAAGTCGACAAGATGGGACAAGACTTCCGGGGCGATCCCGCCTCGGCGCTGCTGGAAGTTCTCGATCCGGCGCAGAACCACACGTTCCGCGACCACTATCTGGATCTGCCGTTCGATCTGTCGAAGGTGTTCTTCATCACGACGGCGAACACCCTGGACACCATCAGTCAGCCCTTGTTGGATCGCATGGAGATCATCCGCCTACAGGGCTACAGCGAACGGGAGAAGGCCGAGATCGCCCGCCGCTACCTGTGGCCGCGACGGCTGAAAGAAGCCGGCCTCGACGCAAGTCAGACGCTGCTGCCGGATGACGTGCTGAATCTCGTCATCAGCCGGTACACCAGAGAAGCCGGTGTGCGCCAGCTCGAGCAAATGCTGGGACGCCTGACCAGAAAAGTAGCCTTGGCCTTTGCCGATCTGCCGGAAGGTCAGGAGAGAACGCCCGTGACGATTCAGGCCGATAGGCTCGGGGAGTGGCTGGGCTCCGAACGGTTCATGCCCGAGGAGGCGCGAAAGAACCTGCCTCCCGGTGTGGCCACCGGCCTGGCCTGGACTCCCACAGGCGGCGACGTGCTCTATATCGAAACGACCCTCTTGCCGGGCAGCCACGAGCTGACCCTGACCGGTCAGCTGGGCGACGTGATGCAGGAGTCGGCGCGCGCGGCAAGAAGCTACCTCTGGTCGCATGCCGAAAGCATGGGGCTGGATATCTCGCGCTTCAAACGCAACGGTGTCCATATCCACGTGCCGTCGGGAGCTATTCCCAAAGATGGCCCCTCGGCCGGAATCACCATGGCGACGGCGTTGGCGTCCTCGTACGAAGGCAGAGCGGTCCGGAGCGATACGGCGATGACGGGCGAGATCAGCTTGAGCGGATTGGTCTTGCCGGTCGGCGGGATCAAGGAAAAGGTGCTGGCGGCTCATCGCGCGGGTATCAAGCGGATCATTCTGCCCAAGGCGAACGAGAAGGACCTGAAAGACGTGCCGCAGGAAGTGCGGGATGAGCTGAAATTCATCCTGGCCGAGCGTATCGAAGACGTGCTGCCCGCGGCGTTCAATCAGGATGCGCCGACGGCACCGCCAGCTGAACGGGATGAACCGTTAGCCACCTCCACTACGCCATAAACTCGACAGGCCCCGGCTCAACACCGGGGCCTAAGCCATAGATTCAAAAGCGTTCTGCTGCCTTATCCGCCCAACCCAAACATTGGCTCAAGACGCCATCCCCCCCGCCCCGTGAAGGGTTCTCGCTCTTTGTGGAAGGGCTACCGGCGAACACTACCCACATACAAGGACGCTCCTCATCGGGACTGCCGTGACAGACAGGGCAGTGGGTTTCGTCTATACTCCGGGCATGCCTGATCGCTCAGACTCCGCCGCGCCCTTCTCGGCCGAAGCCCGCCGCACCTTCTACGAAGGCCATCGGTCACTGGCCCTCTTCATGATCCTGATTGTGTTCGTGGCGCCCTTTGCCGGGCTCTACGTGGCTGGACTTCTCGGCGTGGTGCTTGGGGTGCTGATTTCCGGCGCAGCCTATGTGCTCACGCCCTGCCTCTGGAAGTGGAACGGCGACTGACCCTGTGTGATTCAGCCGCACATACCGATCGAGTCACCGAAGAGTCCTGAGGAGGATTCACACTCGCGCTGACAATACAACGTGGACCGGAACTCCCCGGTCCACGTTGTTTCGGATACGGTCAATTCCCCACCTTCAGCAGCCAGCCATCGGCCTTGTCACAGTCGTTGGGTCCTTTGGCAAAAATTTCGACCCGGATGTAGCTGCCCTTCACGGTCGCGGGCAGTTTTCCTTTAACCAGGTACCCGTTCGTGATCGTGGTGACAGTGACCGGGACCTTTTCGTCCTTCACCTTCACGGTAATCGTTGGCCAGTTGGTGGTTTTGGATGCAAGAAATGAAAAATCCGACTTCGGCGCCACCTCTACATTATTCTTTTCCATGGAGAATGGGATGGGCGTGAAGGCAGAAAAATACACCTGGGTACAGGGATCCAGGCTGCCGGGAGCGTACGGGCTGCTGTCGTATGCCCAGACAGGACCAACGGTACCGTAGACACCCACCGCAACAACAAGTCGTAGAATATTTTTCCAACTCACGGTTACGCCTCTCTATGTAAGTGGTGGATTAGCCGGACCGACATTGACAATGCGTCCGTATTGTAAATCCTGCGGTAAAAAATACAACCCCCCTTCTGAAGGTCCCTGCCCCTCCCGCCTTGCCCTTCCCCGATGGCTTATGTAAGGATTGTCAGTGCGATTCGACTGACGAGCAACTCACTCCTGTCACACAAAGGAGATCGCCTATGCCGGCCAAAGTTGAAATTGGACCGATCGTCAAGGTCTCAAAGACCGATGCAGAATGGAAGAAACTCTTGTCGTCGCTGGCCTACAGAGTGCTGCGGCACGAAGATACGGAACGGGCCTTTGCAAACCCGCTTCATGAAAATCACCAGACCGGGATCTATTACTGCGCCGGCTGCGACCTGCCGCTCTTTTCGTCCGAGCACAAATTCGACAGCGGTACGGGTTGGCCCAGCTTCTGGCAGCCGATCGATCCAAAAGTGATTGAGACACGTACCGACTCGAAATTCTTCATGACCCGTGTGGAAGTCCACTGTGCCCGCTGTAACGGTCACCAAGGCCACGTCTTCGACGATGGCCCTCCTCCTACAGGTCTGCGCTATTGTATCAACGGAGTCTCGCTGAAATTCGTGGCGAGTTGACCGGGCGGATTAAAGACAGCTCGAGCATCGGCATCGCATATGCTCGGGATGGCCGGTGCTCCACAGGACGATGGTTGTGAAATTCGGGGAACGCACCTCGCATTCAGACTGACCGGCCCTACAAGGTACGCCCCCCGAGAGAGAATCCGGGACCCTAGCGGTCCACTGTATGAAGACGGCTCACTGGCCTTTCTTGTAGACAATCACTCCGCCGACAAGAAGCGCGGCAATCACAAACCCGAATATAATAGTGTTGATATCCATAGCGCCCTCCTTATGACCGACCATACGCGCTTATGGACCGATTAGCGAGATTTCTAATGTTCAAGGAAAGGATTTGAACAACGACACCTTTCCACTTCACTATGATTTCAACAGCTTGGCAACTTTGAGCATGGGGAATGGCGATAAACTGTGAAACAGCGATCGGCTGGATCGCAGCCTCAAGGACAAACGGCAGAAGCGAAGTGTTCAGGCTAGATGAGAACGGATGGAGGCATACAGATACTCCGAGAGGACGGGAGGCGTAACCCGCCTCCCGTACCAAACTGCTTGACCAGCTGTCGAGCCCAGACGCGCCAGGCAGATCACTCTGCCTCCGCCGCTTACTGACTCTTCTTGTAGACGGCAATGCCACCGACCAGAATCGCAAGCATAACACCGGCGAATATGAGGAATGTGGTATCCATAGCCGCTCCCTTCAATTAAGCCACCCATTCTTGATACGACATTGTGAGAAACTTTGATCTCATGATCGCTTTGAGTATCCCGTGCGTTCACCTTGTTCATCAACGAAACAGCACGGGCGACCCGCCACAATATCGAATATTGAGAGGTCGCCCGTGTGTGGCGCTTGGGACGCCGAGTCGATTATTTCGTGCTGATTCTACAGACCCGTTCGAGGAGTTGGAGTACGAGCGGTTCGTCAGGGGCAATACATCAATCCCAGGCGCTTGTGTTCCTCACGCGCCGGAAGTTCTCCACAAAGGCTGACTGAAACGTATTGTTCCCTATGCGGGATAACAGCAGCCGATGGAAAACCGGCTAGCGTGACTGACGAGGAGCCCGTCCATAACTCGGCGGGCCATTGTGATCCGGTGGACTAAGGTCTTCCATCTTCACCTCCTCCTTGCTCGGAATGAACGAGAGGACTATGAAGCCGTAACCTGTCACAGAGCGGAAACCGAGGCAAACAACTGACGAGTTCTTGTGTACACCTCTTCGTCACCTGTGTCAACGTATGCGAGTCAATATTTCTTTCCGGCTCTCAAGCATACCTCGTGCCACTCGCTCGAAAACTCCACAGGGAGAAGGATTGAACCGGTGCGCGGCCTGATCATGTCATGCCACCAAGGATTTCCCGGTAATAGTCTTCGAGGATCGCCGCGCGAACCGGCTCAACGATCACGAGTTGCCGCTGGTCGAACGTGTTGGCGCAGTAGAGATACCGTACCCCGCCGGATGTCCCCAGCTCGACATGCACTTGCCGACCGTCCGGTTGCTGGCGTGTCATTTCCTGGGTCACTGCCCGATCTTTCAATCTCTCCCATGCCGTTTGGGCCGAAGGCCCATGATTCTCATACAAGGGCCTGTCGGAATCCGTTGGTGCGGCAACCCCGGCATTCCGATCGAAGACATGGCCTTCATCAATCTCCGGTGATTCGTCCCACAGCACAGAGGATCCGCGCCCTTTTTGCACTACATACAACGGTCCATCGTCTACCGCCTCTTCGATCAGTCGATACCGGATCGGTCCGGGTGGTTCCATCAACTGAAAACCCCTTTCTGCCAATGCTCGCTGGAATGGCACTCGCCTGGCCAGTTGTCTCACTTTTTCACATATGACCATGCGGCCAGATAAGTCCAGAACCGCGCCGAGCCGGTCCAGCCGCACACCGATCCCCGTTCGCTGCTCGAAGTCTGTTTGCCGTTCTGTGTGATGAGCCCGCGTGAAAGTCTGCCAACTCTCACTGGGAATGCCCGGATCCCGCTCTGCCTGCACCAGCGCATGCGTTGATAAAATGAGCGCGAAGGAGCCTCGAAGCGATTCATGCTCCACATCGAGACAGTCAAAACGAACATTGGCCAGGCCCAGTTCCTTTGATTTCTTCCGGGCGGCTGCAATCGATGCCGGTGATCGATCGACTGCGATGAACTCTTTGTCAGGAAATCTACGGGCATAAAAAGTGGTGAGAATTCCCGTGCCGCAACCGAAATCGAGAACGCGCCGTGCGTCGCCAAGTCTAGACGCCACAGGCAAACCGACCGCTTCATAGTAGTCATACCGTTGGCTGTGGATGACGGAAAGGATGGTCGGCTGAGCGGTGAGATCGTAGAACGCGACTTCCTCGCGGCAATTGCCGCTCCGTTTCAGTTCGACCTGTCGATTGAGATGATTCAGATCCGCGGAAGATAGTTGCCGTCGTTGCCAAGCGAAATAGTCGCGGTCGAAGATAAATCGCTTGAGGCCCCACCGGGCAAGGTGTTCGTGCAGCGCAGTTCGTAGCTCATCTGAGGAGGAAAGCATGTGGCAAATGGCGCGAAAGGATTGAAGAGCGTATGGCTTATTAGGCTATGGTCGATCGCGGGGTAACTGCATGCTCCTCGTTGTACGGACCATAGGCTATACGCCATCAGCCATCAGCTCTTTCCTCCAACGACGAATCACGGCCTTTTCAGCATGATCGCGTCAAAGTACGTCTCCGGAACCGGATGCGGCAAGCGCAGTTGGCCGGACCCAAACGCAACGTACTTCTCACACGTTAACTGTTCCAACCCGATCGGCCCTTTCGCATGCAGCCGCGAACCGCTGAGTCCGATATCGACCCCCATCCCATAACTATCCCCCGCGTTGAGCCGGGACGACGCATTGACGAACACCGCGCCGGCATCGACTTCACGCGTGAAGCGCATGGCCGATTCATAGCGGGTGGTCGCAATGACAGCCGTGAGACAGGAGCCGTACTCCGCGATATGCGTCAAGGCCTCGTCCAGATTCTCCACCATTTTCACGGCCAATACGGGCTCCTGGAACTGCGTGCGCCAATCGGCATCCGTCGCCGGCACGATCGACGTATGGCCCGTCATCGCCATCTGCCCCATCAGCGCGACCGTCTTCGGACAACCGCGCACTTCGATCTTGAATTGGTCCAGAAGCCGGTTGATCAGCGGGGGCAGGAACTGCCGCCCGATCACCTGCTGCACCAGCAAGGTATCGAGCGCGTTGGCCGCGCCGAACAGCTGTGCCTTGGAATTGATGACCATGTTCTGCGCCATGGGAATATCGGTATCCCCGTCGACATAGAGCTGCGTAAGCCCGCCGTCATGACACAGCACCGGCACTTTTGCCTGCTCCATCACCGCTTTGCGAAGACCCGCGCCACCGCGCGGGATGATGGCGTCCAGAACTTTCACAGACCGCATCAACTCGACGGCGATGTCCTTCTCCGGGCGATCGATCAGAATCCACGCGCCTGCCGGCACTTCACTTTTTTCAGCCACTTCACGTAATCCCGCTTCAATAGCTCGGCTCGTGAGGTTCCACTCCAACGCGCCACGAAAAACACAGTGATTGCCCGATTTGAGACAGAGAGCGATCGACTCAACCATGACCAGCGGACTCAGCTCGGAAATGACCCCGATCACGCCGATGGGAACCCGCATCCGGCTGACTTGGAGCCCGTCCGGCCGTTCCCACCGAGCCGTCACGGCACCGACCGGATCGGGCAATTCGGCAATGAGGCGAAGCCGTTCGACCATCTCCTTAATCGAGTCGGCCGTCATCCGTACACGCGCGACGGACGCTTTCATCCGATCCTTTTTAACATCGGCCTCGTGCGACTTCCCGACTGCGTCGACGTCCTTCGTATTGGCGGCCAAAATTGCCTCTTCGTCGGCCGCCAATCGATCCGCCATCGCCCGCAACGCGCACTCCTTGGATGGCCCCGACACCAGCGCCAACCGCCTCGCCACGCTCCGGCAGTCTTTCAACAGTTTGTCTAGATACAGCTTAACGGGCACTTCCTGCATTGACGTCACTCTCCATTCACTCTCGTTCCATGAACAGCTATCATTCGTAGCGGCGCGGCGACTATAGCACGCGATTTTTGAGGCAGTAAAGGCGACGTGACGCGGAGCAGGTCCCCTCCTGAAGACAAACGTAGTCTCACAATGAGACACCTTGATTTGTCCGACTGGGCATCGCTAAGATGCGGGCGTTCACGATGTTTCAAAATATGTAACCTATATCGACCACCAAGCAACTACGACTATGCTCTCCAGAAAATTACACTACAATGCATCATCCCCAGACAGCCTTCTACACTGTGCATTACTGCGATCCTCCGCATTTCTTTCTCTAGGCTGACATCATTGGTTTAGTTGTTGTCTCGCAGCCCGGGCGCGCAGACATCAGCACCAAGTCTCTGTATTGATTGTCCGACAGATGGAGTTACATCGTAAGCATGCTGAATCATAGTGCTTTCACAGAGGAATCCAATTCCATATTGCCTATGGCACACGGTCGAAATGTGCCCCGCAGCGCCATCACAGCGCACGTGACCCTCCGCTCTATCTTGACCAGGGAATCGGCAGAGGGAACTCTCGTGGATATTTCCCGTAAAGGAGTTCGCCTGACTATCGATCAGAGTTTTCGACGAGACCAGAAACTGGCCTTGACCGTGACCCTCCCATGGAACCGACCACCGATCGAGATTCTGCTGGCTGCCGTAAAGTGGGTCCGGGGAAATCATATCGGTGTGGAATTTATCGACATGGAGGGAGACAACCAAGTCTCGCTAAATGCTTTCCTCCAATCCTGGAGCAAAAGCTAGTCAAACAGGCGCTTCGAGCCGATATTGGAATACCATGAGGACAGGCACCACTTGAGCGAGGCGTGGTTGTATACGCTGACGGTCGAAGCGTAGAGGCGTGGGCACGCCAGTCCACTCTCAAAACGGGAAATCATTCGCCGGCTTGAGACATCCGCAGCGGAGTTCTGCCGTTTGCTGTCCCAGACAAACAACCGCAAATCGGTCTATCAACTCGTGTCCTTCTTGCATGTCTTGGACTGTGACATCGATCTGCTTGTACGACCCAAACTGACTTCAGACAAAGCGACATGACCGCATCCGCGGGACTGACACCCATCCCCACGTCCGCACGTGGTGTCTATCCCGTTCGACTCGAGATGGGCCTCATCGCAAACGACGGAGCCAGTCCCCAACCCACTCCAGCTTATTCCGGCCTATTCCCACCAAAGATTCAGACGATCCGCGAAGAAAGCACTTGGCGTTAGGTTGGAATCCTGGCAAACTATCGCATCGGTCTTGTTCGATATCGCAAAACCAACGGCATCCGATACACAGCCAGATGGTACATGGTTAGCGGGCAAGCGGAGACCACTTAGCGCATGACAGTCAATCGAGACAAACCGGGAAAATGGAAGGCCGACATCGCACGATCGGTCGATATGTATAACGACTGGTTCATGAAATTCGCGCCAAAGGCCTTCCGCGAGACGCGTATTCAGACGACCAGGGATGTAGAGGAAGCGTTACGCTCGACCGGGAATCTCACGAACATCGCGCCGTCTACGATGCGTACGCACCCGGAGATCCTGCCAACGCTCCGAATGGCAACGTGTCCACCGCTCGCTGTCGACCGTCTCATCGGCCTTGCCTCCGTCTCCACCAACCTCGTCAAATGCATGGAGCTCAAAAAGAAGCTTCCCGCGCAGATGTCCACAAAGGAAGCCGACGCCGAGCTCGCCCGCATTGCTGCCATCATCGTCAAGATGGCCGACCCGGACATCTTCGTCTGGCTCTCGCGGAAAAGCGAGCCAGCCACCGACACCGAAATCCACCGCGCCGCCACCATCGTCGCGGATCGGCTCTGCGGCGCAGTCGCAAACCCCATTATCCGTAATGCCCAAGAGAAGCGGCAACTTGCCGCCATTAAGACATGGCTTGAATCACGTGGCTACAAGCAGCTTTCTGCCGGCGACGGTGCAAAATTCGACGCAATGCCACCCGACACATTCAGCTTTCGCATGAACGTCTCGATAACGCTGGAAGGCGGGGTCAAGTCCGTCAACATTCCCATCGACGCCGTTATCAATCCCAAAACGGCCAAGCCGCGCACGTTCCCGCTTTTCATTGAAGCGAAATCTGCAGGTGATTTCACCAACACCAACAAGCGACGCAAGGAAGAAGCCATGAAAATGGCGCAACTCCGCAGCACCTACGGAAAGAAGGTGCAGTTCAATCTCTTTCTCTGCGGGTACTTCGACAGCGGGTACCTTGGATACGAAGCCGCCGAAGGCATCGACTGGGTTTGGGAGCACCGGATCGACGACCTCGCCAAGTTTGGGATCTAAGCATGTCACGAACCATCGAAGCCAAAGAGCACGACCGCCTCGCGATGCAGGCAGCTCTCGACGCGGAGAAAACGCAGCCCGAGCGTAACCGTCTCGGGCAATTCGCCACGCCCACTGCCCTCGCCGAGGACGTTCTGCAATACGCCGAGTCCCTTCTCCCTCCGGCTGTGAAGGTTCAGTTTCTCGATCCCGCCATCGGCACCGGCTCCTTCTATTCCGCTTTGCTCAAGGTGTTCCCGAAGAAACGCATCGCCGAAGCGCTTGGTTTCGAACTCGACCCACACTACGGCAAGCCGGCCACACACTTCTGGAAAGACACGGGCTTAGCGCTGAAGCTCGCTGACTTCACACAGGCGACGCCGTCGCCGCGTTTCAATTTGATGATCTGCAATCCGCCCTATGTGCGGCACCACCACCTGCATAACGGCGAAAAGACCCGTCTTCAGCTCCGCACACAGCAGGCGAGCGGCATAAAGATGAGCGGCCTTGCCGGCCTCTATTGCCATTTTCTCGGGCTCTCCCACGCCTGGATGGCTGAAGGCGGCATCGCCGGCTGGCTCATCCCAAGTGAATTCATGGACGTGAACTACGGCCAGGCTGTGAAGCGGTACCTCCTTGACCGTGTCACGCTGCTGCACATCCACCGGTTCGACCCAAACGACGTGCAATTCGCCGACGCCTTGGTCTCTTCAGCCGTTGTCTGGTTCAAGAACGAGTCACCGCCCCCCGACCATAAGGTGAACTTTACCTTTGGCGGCACCCTGCTCCATCCCAAGCTCTCACGCCTCGTCTCAACCCGAGCCTTAGGGCGCGAACCGAAATGGACACGCTTTCCTGTGTCCGATATACGCAGCCGAGAAACCGTCCCGACGCTCGCGGACTTCTTCGAGATCAAGCGTGGCATCGCCACGGGCGACAACAGCTTTTTCATCCTTTCTGAGGAAGAGATTGCCGCGCGAAGCCTGCCGAGGGAAGTCTTCACCCCGATCCTTCCGAGTCCGCGCTACTTACAGCAAGACGAAGTACGGACTCGAAAAGACGGCTCGCCTGACATCGACCGCCGGCTATTCCTCCTCGACACGAAACTTTCAGAGGAAGAGATCTGCAAGCGTTTCCCTGCGCTCTATGCGTACTTGGAAGAAGGGAAGACACAGGGGCTGCACGAGCGATACCTCTGCAAACATCGCTCTCTATGGTACGGCCAAGAGAACCGGCCGCCTGCTCCAATCGTCTGCACCTACCTCGGACGTGGCGACACCAAGAGTGGCAGACCATTCCGCTTCATTCTCAATTCTTCGCGCGCCACAGTGGCCAACGTGTATTTGGCGCTCTACCCCACGCCCCTCATGGCTCGTGAAATGACGCGCGACTCGAAGCTTCTGCGCAAGGTCTGGGATGCTCTGAATAAGCTATCGGCAGGGACTCTCCTCGGGGAGGGTCGCGTGTACGGAGGCGGACTTCACAAGCTGGAGCCGCGAGAGCTGAGCAACGTGCCGGCGGCATTCATTCTGGACTTGCTGCCGCAAAACAGTATACCGAGAAGGTCTCGTCAGCTTGGACTCTTCGCCGAAGCATGAGAGACGAAGCAAGCTGATCTTGAACCTGTAACTCGTGACAGCATGAGGCCAATAGTCCGGTGCGCACAGCAAAATGCGACCCCAATTTACTCGCTCATGACCTCCAGGACACGCAGGAGCGGAAATTAGCGCTGTTCTGGTCGCGCAACCTCAAGCCGCTCACGGATTGGATCCGTCAAACAAAGGGCTGACCTATGCAAGTTACCTCGTCCACATTCACAATCGCCGAGTACTACCAGCAGATGAGGGAGAAGTCGATAATCGTCAACCATGAGTACCAGCGGTCGGAGAAGGTATGGCCTCCAGCTGCGAGGTCGTATTTGATTGAAACAATCCTGCTCGGGTTCCCGATCCCGAAGCTGTCGCTGTACCAGACAACCGACCTGAAGACCAAGAAGACAAAGAAGGAGATTGTCGACGGCCAGCAGCGCAGTCAGGTGATCTTCGACTTCCTGGAAGGCACCTTCCGGCTGACCAGAAAGGGGCAGTTTGGCGGCAAACTGTTTTCGCAGCTCGAAGAGCCCCAGCAACAGCAATTTGTCGACTATGCACTGACTGTGGACGTCTTCGTCGGGGCGACTCCTCACGAAATCAGGCAGGTATTCCGGCGCATGAATTCCTATACGGTGCCGCTGAACCCCCAGGAGAAGCGCCACGCAACGCACCAGGGCGATTGCAAATGGTTTGTGGTGGAATTGGTGGAGAAGTATTCCGAGACTCTGAAAAAGCTGGGGGTGTTCGGGGAGCGCCAATTAAGCCGGATGGCCGATGCGGCTCTGCTGTCGGATATCGTGTTCACCCTCTCGAAAGGGATCAAGCATGCGTCGGACCGCAACCTCGACAAATTCTACGAGGACAACGAGAACACGTTCCCAGAAGAAGAAGCCCTGCGAGGCCGGGTGTCGGCCGCAATAGACCGTATCCTGGGCTGGCCAGAGATCCACGGCTCCTCGCTGATGAAGTCATATAACTTCTACACGCTGGTGCTAGCGCTCTCGCACGCGTTTGCGCCGATCGGGCAAGGAAACTTCAATGAGATTTATCCGCGGACCGCACCGGCCGTTATCGATCCGCAGATTGTGCTGCCGAACCTGACGCAGCTTGCAGCAGCAGTGGACGAGCCCCTGGCTTATCCGCAGCTTGAAAAGTATGTCGCGGCTTGTTCGAAAGCGACGACGCGCTTCGAGCAGCGCAAGACAAGGTTTATCTGGCTGTCACAGGCGCTCGAACCGACCCTGTTGCCGTGACGGTTCCCCGCTATGCGGAGATGCAAACGCTTAAGGCGACTGCGAAAGACCCTCAACCGACGGATTGCTAGGTTGGAGCGGCGCATCAGGGCGGTCGCCGCCAACCCTGAGCATAGGGACCGTGACATGGTGGTGGCTCATGTCTCGATCGAGGCCCTCAATGCATGGGCACTATTCTCGCGGTCGTTTTACCTGTCATGCACCCTTGGGGCCCTGACAGAGCGAAAGCAGTATGTCACGACAGCGCCCACGGCGGACCCACTCGGCGCAGCCATCACCTGTATCAACAGGCGAGTCCAGCCAAATACGCGCGGCGTCTGGCACCGGCGGGATGAGCCTGCATGGCATGATCCCAATGTCCTGATGCGCGTCTGCGGAAACGTTGGCTGTTCGATTCAGGTGCAAATCGGCCAGGCCTTCTCGCTCAGCCAGAACGTGTTCAAGGATCTGCCCGTTTTCCGCAACTTCTTCGCGCACCGAAACGGGGATACCTCACTGGCCGCCAGAAACATCGCACCGCGCTACGCGCTGCCGTCGCAACTAACACCGACGGAGCTTCTGTTATCGGTCAGTCCGGGAGCAACGGAAGCTGTGCTGCTCGACTGGCTCACAGAGATGCTGATCACGGCTGAATTCCTATGTAAGGCTTGAAAGACGTGGCCTAACCGGAACAGCTTGAGGGCAGCAACTGTCTACTCTGCAGGTAAGGGATCGGACTCCTTTTCATTCCATGCCTTGGGTGCTTTACCACGTCACCGCCTGGGGCGATACCCGGCAAACGAACTTCCTCAGTGACGTCAGACGATCCCTAGGAACACAACAAGCGAGCGGTCGATACGCACCAGAAGATCGTGGTCTAGGGAACCAATGCGGGGGCCGAGTGTGTCTTGCAGGACCGTGACGATCTTGTCGATCATGATCTGCGACACATGGCGGGACGCACGCGCCCAATTCACGGCATCCGCTCCTTCTGGCGGGCAAGGATATGGGCGAGCCAGGCCCAGACGAACATTAACGGCACCAACGCCCAGGCAATGTGGGCGGTGGTGGCCCCGAACGCTTTCACCCCGGTGATCAGCCAGGCGGTGGATGCATCGCCGCCGCGTGAGATAGCCGTGTCGATGAAGTTCTTGGCTTTGTACTTTTCTTCACGGCTGACGACAGTAAACAACACTTCGCGCGACGGTTTGGAGAGCGCGTACTCCCCTACCCTTCGTAGGACCGAGAAGGCGACATAGACCGCCAGCGTCGGCCACAGGGCAATGCTCAGAAATCCCACCACGCTGGTCGCCGGGAGAAACAGCAAGCCCGCGACGAGACCGAACCGCCCGATCACCCGATTGGTGATGAAGAGCTGGGTCATCCACGTCAGCATATTCGTGACAAAATCGACGCCGGAAAAGAGACGCGTCCTGGCTTCCGGTTGGTCAAGATATTCCGCAACGAGTCGGGTCTGCTCGAAGTAGAGAAACGTGGCCGTCATGGTGAGAATGACCAAATAGCCGCAAATCCCGAGCAGATAGGGGGAAGAAAATGTCAGGCGCACTCCCGCCAGGAAACTTCCCCTGAGAGGATCGCCGGGGTGAGGCGGATGGTGCTCGGACCGCTCACGCGCCCATCGTTCAAGCCGGGACATACATCCCAGGCACAACACCAGAAACGCCGCCGAAGCCAGCATGAGCACCGCCACCGGAAACACAAACGTCAGTCCCGTTGTGAGGAGTGGACCGATCAACGCGCCGCTACTCCCTCCCGCGGCAATGACCCCGAACAGCCTGGCTCCCTGCTCCGGCGTAAAAAGATCATCCATGAAACTCCAGAAGACCGATACGACGAACAGGTTGAACACCGACAGCCAGACAAAAAAACCACGGGCGACCCATTCCGGAGACAGATGGCTCGTCATCAAGACATAGAAGGCCAACAGATTAGTGATAAAGAAAATGTAGACGGTCAAAAAAAGGCGATAGCGGGAGCATCGCGCGGAAAGCCACCCGAACAGGGGCGTCGCGGCCAGCATGGTGAGAAACGTTCCGGTCATCATCCAGGGAAGATTCGTGAGGCCGCCTTCGATGGCCATTTCGTCGCGCACCGGACGAAGGATGGAGTAGCCGCAGAGCAGGCAGAAAAAATAGGCGAACGCCCAGGCCAACGGGACGAGTTCTTCACGCTTGGCTCCAAAGAAATCGCCCCATCGAGCCAATATCCGATGATCTGCTTCGGCCATAGAGGGCAGTGTAGCAGGTGTCCTTGCGCCTGCCCGGAGAAAATTTGCTAGAATGCCGCGGCGGAAGAGCGGACGTCCCGTTTAACCGGCCGATCCTGGCAATGTATGTGATCCTAAACCGACTGTCCTCTCCCATTGGAACGAGGCCTGCATGATCGACCTGCGCAGCGATACCGTGACGGTCCCCACCGACGGCATGAGAAAAGCCATGGCCCGCGCCGAGGTGGGCGACGATGTCTACGGGGAAGATCCCACCGTCAACCGGCTCCAGGAAATGGCGGCGGCGCTGCTCAGCAAACGGTTCGCGCTGTTTGTCCCTTCCGGAACGATGGCGAACCAACTCGCCATCCGATCACATACCCAGCCGGGACAGGAAGTCATCGTCGAGAGCAAAAGCCACATCGTCCGCTACGAACAGGGCGCCGCCGGCGCCCTGGCAGGCGTGCAATTGCATTGGGTGCCCGGCGAGCGCGGGATCATGAGCGCGGAACAGGTCGAAGCCGCCATCAGGCCGACTGATCCCCACAGCATCTCCACCGCCCTCATCTGTCTTGAAAACACGCACAATGCCGGGGGCGGCACCATCTACCCGCTTGCGACGATCGAAAAAATCCGAGCCCTTGCCGCCAAACACAACATTCCGATGCATCTCGACGGCGCCAGGCTGATGAACGCCGTCGCCGCCACGACGCTCCCGCCGGCGTCCTACGCCCAACACTTTGAAACGGTCTCGCTCTGCCTCTCGAAGGGTCTCGGCGCGCCCGTCGGCTCCCTGCTGATCTCCAGCGATCGGCAGCTCATCGACCGCGCCCGCCGTTTTCGCCGGATGTACGGAGGGGCCATGCGCCAAGCGGGCATCCTCGCCGCCGCCGGCATCTATGCGCTCGAACACCATGTGGCGCGCTTGACGGACGATCACAGCCATGCCAAAAAACTGGCCCGGCTGCTTCAACAAATTCCGTCGGTCCAGATCGCGCCGCAGCATGTGGAAACCAACATTGTGATTTTCGACGTGACCGACCAGCGACGCACTCCGGCCGAGATCGTCGCCGCCTTGAAAGAGCAGGGCGTACTCATCAATCCGATCGGAGGAATGAGCTACAGGGCCGTCACCCATCTGAATGTTTCTGCCAAACAGATCGACGAAGCCGGCGCGGTCTTTATGCGCGTCCTCACACCGTAACCCTTTTCATTGACACCACTTTGAACGGCACCTAGAATACCTGCGACGCATCGGAAGGAACAACCCATGACTTCGCAAGCCGTGTCGTTTCAGCAAATCAGCAGAATTCTTGAAGTAACCGACGCCCTCGGATTAAATCGGGAATGGGTGGAAATTCCCCTGTCTCCGGAGCACCCTGGTGACGTCCGCCGCCTGGCCAACGGCAAACTCGAAATCATCGTGGATGCCGGGCAATCTTTTGATCACTGGCTCACCGATCTCCCCATCCGCATTCAACAGGCGCAGGTCTCCTAATGGACGCAACGACTGCCACGAACATTCCGACCCGAGAGGAACTCAACGCCGAACTGCTGGCTGTCCCGGAACCGCCGGAACAACCTGAGACGCCCCACCCTCCCGGGTTCGAAGACAGCCTGGAGGTCGCCCTGCGGCATATCAAGGGCCGGCGCGGCGGCGATCTTGTCGGCATCATCCTGGTCGGATCGGGAGCGAGACGAGCCATCACTCCCCATAGCGATATCGACCTGATTGCGCTGGTCAAAGGGGACGCCGACGGCCATGAAATCCTTCGAATCGGCGACCGTCTCGCCGATATCCGGTACCACGGATATCAGGCCGTTGAAGAAGAGCTCTCCCATTCACTCAGACTGCCGTCGCTGCTCAAGAAAGGACGCATCCTGTTCGACCACGAAGGGATCTGCGCCCAGTTGCTTGAGAAGGCCCACCACCGCTTTCGCCAAGGCCCTCCACAGGCTACAATCAATGAACAAATCCGCATGAAAGCCTCGTGCTTGCACTGGCTGGGCAAAGCGCAGGATCTCGCGGACAAACCGGGGACCGCGCACTACCTGCTGACCCTGTTCTATGAGGACTGCATCCTGGCATTTTTCCGGCTAAGAGGTTTTTGGATGACTGCGCCGGTAGATATCCATCGGTTCATGTTTTCCCGGGAACCGGCACTCGCGGACATTGCCGGGCAGTTCCTAACCGCATCCACTCTGGCCGACCGGCTTAACTTTGGCCGGCAATTTGCCGATCTCCTATTTAAAGACGTTCCGAACCCCGCCCGCATCGACTGACGGGTTCGAATACATCCGGCCTCCGGCCGGGCTTGTACGCAACACTATAGGGACGCCGGCCGGCGCATGTGCATGGATGGGTCGGCATGCCTCCACTACATCGACACACACACTAAGGAGTCGTTATGGAGCTGGGATTCATCGGTCTCGGGAAAATGGGCATGAATATGGTCACCCGTCTGCGGCGCGACCAACATCGCATCGTCGCCTTCG
>MSXM01000089.1 GCA_002083565.1 Nitrospira sp. ST-bin4
TCTTCCGGTTTTCATGCGACGCAGTGATGTCGAGAAAACACAGTTCGTCTGCGCCCTCACGATCATAGGCGGCGGCCACTTCCACCGGATCGCCAGCATCCCGGAGCGCCACAAAACCGACGCCTTTGACCACGCGGCCATCTTTTACGTCAAGACAGGGAATAATGCGCTTGGTCAACATCTTTGGTCCGTGAGGGGTGAGGGGTAGGGAGTGCGCGCGAGAATTGTCTTCATACCCCGAACCCTTCACCCTCTACCGAGAGCTGCTACCGCGGCTCGATAGTCCAATTTGCCGTCGTAGAGGGCCTTGCCCACAATCGCCCCTTCAACACGAGGACCGAGTGATCGCACCGCTAACAGATCTTCAATTCGGCTGATCCCGCCTGATGCAATGACCGGACAGGATGCATGGGCCACGATTTCTTCCAGGGCCGGAATGTTCGGCCCGTTCAACATGCCGTCACGCGCAATATCCGTGTAGATGACCGCTCCAATCTCGCAGCCCGATACCTCTTTCAGCAGATCAACCGCGCGGACATCCGACACCGCCGTCCAACCCTTCACAGCCACTTTACCGCTGCGCGCATCGAGGCCCAGAAGAATCCGTCCGGGGAACTCCTTGCAAGCCTGTTCCAGAAACGCCCGATCCATGAGCGCCGCCGTACCAAGCACCACACGGGACACCCCGGCGTGAAGATACCGTCGAACCGTTTCAATCGTCCTGATCCCTCCGCCCACCTGCACCTTCACACTCACCGTCTTGATGACGGCTTCGATCTGGGACAGATTACGGGGTTCACCGTCCACGGCGCCGTTCAGATCCACGACATGGATGAGATCCGCGCCGCCTGCTTGCCATTGTTTTGCCACCGCCTGCACATCGTCCGAATACACCGTCTCTGCAGCCATATCGCCTTGGCGCAACCGGACACAGCGGCCGTCCTTCAAATCGATCGCCGGAATGACCAGCACGTTACTTCTCTCTTCCCGCGCCGAACGGAAATTCCTTGAGAATTTCCTCGACGCCGTATTCGGCGAGTTCCTCTGCTGTGACGAACATCCCGTATCGTTTGACGAATCCGACAAAATCCTCCGTCAATGGCCGCTGTCGCTCATAGTAGTGGCCGATCCAGAGCACCCGTCCGTCCACCGCCACGACCTTCACCTCAAAACCGACAGAAGCGGCGGGATTCGCTCCGAGCCGGCTGCCGACCCGTTCCTGATACATGGACACGTAGCCGATCAAGGCCGCATCGGCCTTCAGCTTCTTGGCCAACAACGCCGCTGCTGCTTCAGGCTTGGCCGCCAAAAGCGTGCCCTCTGCAGCTGCAGCCTTGGCCGAATCGCCAAGCGGCACGATCTGCAGTCCATCCCTTTCTTGAAGCTGCTTCCAGAATAATTGCGTGATGCGTTCCGCCGCATGACCTGGGAGGGAAACAGCTTGCCGGGAAGGCGGTTCCACCTCTGAAGGAATCGCCAGGGACATTTCTGACTGGCGGATACCCTGAGGAGTCGCGAAATGGAGATTGCCCTGATCCCGCACCTGCGGCGTAACAATCGCAGTAAACGGCACCAACGCCATGGATCGAACGGTATACCGCGGCAGTTGATCCGACGACTCCGTCCGGACCTTCCATCCACTGCAGCCCGCAACCACAAACGCCAACACCATTAACGTGAGGACGTGAGACATCAGGCGTATCGTGCTGAATCGAAGGTCGTATCTGTTCATAGTCGATATTCTAGCCCGCATGATTCGTGACAGTTCGTCGCGAAATCGCCAAGCCGCGTCGTGAGACCGGCGCGCGGAGCCCGGAGAACCTGAGGCGTACTCGTGCAGTACGTCGAAGGCTCGATGGGCGAGCCCGCTGGCCGCAGGCGTGTCGCAGCAGCGGATCGGCGATTGCAGCAGAAGTGTTCATGAATCATGTGGGCTAAGCTTTCCACTCTCCAAAATTCTTGATCAACCGCAACCCCACGGTCTGGCTTTTCTCCGGGTGAAACTGGCAAGCCACGATATTGTCCTTCCACACACTCGATACGAACGGGATGCCGTAGGTCGTTATCGTCGCGGCTAGCTGCTTGTCGCTGGGGTCCACAAAATACGAATGTACAAAATACCAATCAGATCCGTCCGCGACCCCGTCGAACAGTGGACAGGCTCGTTGGGCATGGACTTGATTCCAGCCCATGTGCGGCACTTTCAACGCCTGCCCACCCTCGAATCGCCGGACCGTTCCTTGAATGATATCGAGTCCTTTATGGGGCCCGAATTCTTCACTCTCGGTAAACAAAACTTGAAGGCCCAAGCAAATCCCAAGAAACGGCTTGCCCGATTGGATCGCTGTTCGGATCGGTTCCACCAATCCATACTGCTCGATATTCGCCATGCAATCACCGAACGCGCCGACACCCGGCAAGACCACATGATCGGCGTTCCCGATCACCCGCGCATCACGTGTCACGACGGCCTGATGCCCCACAGCCTCGAAGGCCTTGGAGACACTGCGGAGATTCCCCATGCCGTAATCGATGATCGCAATCATGGTCCCCATCCACTCATGGAAGCGTGTAACAATACCGCATCTGCGGATGTCATGCCACTACGAATCTGGCTGAGAATGCCCAAAGATTGACAGGACATGGATGAACCAGTAGCCTGAGCCGGTCAACCAACCAGGTGTGAAATGAATGACGCATCGTTGAGTGAATACATTCGCAAGGCTGTCCCAGGACTCATCGCCCTGTACCGCTTCGGCTCGCAAGCAAAAGGAACTGCTCGCCCTGCCAGCGACATTGACCTTGCCATCCTCTCACGCGAGCCCATGCCCAATCTGCGCCGATTTGAGCTCGCCCAAGAGTTGGCCACACAACTGCACCGTGATGTGGACCTTGTCGATCTACGCACAGCATCCGCTGTGATGAAGATGCAAGTGCTCTCTACCGGCGTCTGCCTGGTTTCTCAAGACGAGTCGGCTCGCCGAGAGTTTGAAATGTACGCCTATTCGGACTATGCGAGGCTGAACGAGGAACGGCGCGAGATTGTGAAGGGGATCACCAACCGCGGGCTGGTGTATGGCTGACGACGTTGTTCTCAATAAAGCCGCCAGCATCGAGCGGTGCTTGCAGCGAATTCAAGATGAATATGCAGGCACCAAGCAGAACCTTGCCGAAAATCAGACCAAGCAGGATGCGATCGTATTAAATCTTCAGCGCGCCTGCGAAACTGCGATCGATCTGGCCATGTACGTGGTCAGCCAACGCAAACTCGGCGTCCCACAAGATAGCCGCGACGCATTTACCCTCTTACAAACCGCAGGTATCCTGTCCGCAGATCTGACAACCCGCATGCAGCGGATGGTCGGCTTCCGGAACATCGCCGTGCACGAATACGCCCGCCTGAATCTCGATGTAGTCCAGGCCATCATTACCAAACAGCTGGACGATTTCCGGACATTTTCCTCGACCATTGTGAAGGCGTGCGCGTAGCCCAACTGAATAAGGTCTGGCAGCAACGGATCAAAGACTCCCGGCATATTCCCCTTGACCAAAAGCTTATGTGCCTTGAT
This sequence comes from Nitrospira sp. ST-bin4, assembly GCA_002083565.1. Taxonomy (GTDB): domain Bacteria; phylum Nitrospirota; class Nitrospiria; order Nitrospirales; family Nitrospiraceae; genus Nitrospira_D. Next base: position 3,570 of record MSXM01000089.1, read on the forward strand.
GTCTTGTCTCATTATCGCGCTGTCTTAGGACGCAGGCAGCCTTTCCCTTCCAGCCTTTGAGTTCTTGCTCTAGCACAGAGATTGTTGCCGCATTGGCAGAACCACGAAGAATCTGCAGAAACACTCTCAGCATCTCCCAATAAACATCCAGCATATAATTCCAAGCAAGACGAACCGTGCTGTTGTCTGCCTCAATAAACTGGATCTCAACTACTCCATTACGTTCCTGAAGAAATGCAGTTGCCAACGGTCCTGCATGTGAGGAGACTGCACTGAACATGTCGTAGACAGACTTCAGGTAACTCCAAACGTCTCCTGGCTCACCAAACAATTCACCTGTCTTGAACTTATTCGTATATTCTTTCGACGGGCGCCATTGGTGGGGCCTGGCGTCATCGCCGGCGTTTGGATATGCGGTATCGAACACTTCTGAAAGCTCAGGCTTTCTCCATAGCCGATAAGCAGTTGCAGTGGCCTCGATAGCACGACGGCTTAGCGCTTCGGCATCCACCACACGGCGACGGAGCAGCAGGGACACAACCCCGTACATTTGACTCATGACCGCAAGAAATAACTTGGATGAGCTCGCGGAGATGGAAACTTCTGCCCTCGGCATTTTGGCTAATACGCCCAGCCGTTCATAAAGTTCGGCCAACTGGCAGAACAGCTCAAATTCCTGCCGATACAAGGAGCAGGAGGTTTGGACCGCCTTTCCTTCCTGCTCAAGATATTTCGTTAACCCACCAGGCTCTTCAATCATCGCCATAGATGCCTCTGCTCTGTCGAAATGCATTCATGTTCGCCTCTGAATTCATTCTGCGAAACATGCAAATTCACAAGATCCTTGCCGGCTGATGAAACACAAAGGGCAAGCACCCCACGAGATGCTTGCCCTTGCGAACCATTACAATCTCCTGCTGGATTTCAGTTTGGTTACAGCATCCCCTTCGTCGAGAGGACTTTGCCGGCCAGGCGCTCCTCCGGCATCGTCGCCTGATCGAGGGCTTTGGCCAGCGCCTTGAAAATCGCTTCCATGATGTGGTGCGGATTGCGGCCATACATAAGATTGACGTGCAGATTGAGCCCGCCATGAGTGACAAAGGCTTGAAAGAAATCTTCGAAGAGCCCCAAATCAAATGCCTTGATCTTCCGGTCCGGCAGATTCACGTTGTACACGAGGAACGGCCGGCCGCTGAGATCCACCGTCACCTGGGCCAAGGTTTCATCCAGCGGTGCCGAGGCAAACCCGAATCGCTTGATCCCGGCTTTTTCCCCCAACGCCTGATGCAGTGCCTGTCCCATCACGATACCGACATCTTCAACGGTATGATGTTCGTCGATGTCGATGTCCCCTTTGGCCCGGACTGTCAAATCGAAAAACCCGTGCTTGGCCAGCAGTTCCAGCATGTGATCAAAGAAACGAATGCCCGTATCAATCTTGCCGTGGCCGCGACCATCAAGCGCCCACTCGACGGAAATGTCTGTCTCTTTGGTCGCACGATGGATAGCTGCCTGGCGCGACGGAGTCCCGTTCTTCTTCATGAAAACCTGCTTTGGGCCGACTTCGCATGCGCGTCGAACCCTTCGATGTGGGCCAATCGGATCAACGGATCTTTCACCTTTGCCAGTTCCTGTTTCGTATAGTGAACGATATTGCTGACCTTGACGTAATCGTTCACGGAAAGCGCCGAGAAAAACCGCGCACTCCCGCCGGTCGGCAACACGTGGTTCGGGCCTGCCACATAATCCGCAACCGCAGGCGGCGTATACCGGCCCAGAAATAACGCGCCGGCATGACGGATCTGTTCGAGATAGTCGAACGGATTATCCACCGAGAGCGTTAAATGTTCGGCGGCAATTTGATTGGCCACGTCGATCGCTTCATCCATGGTCCTCACGACAAACGCCACCGAATGGCGCGCAATCGCCTTGGAGGCGATCTTTTCGCGTTGAAGTCCCTTCAACTGCTGCTCGATCAATTTGGACACGTCTTTCGCCAGCCGTTCGGATGTCGTGACTAAAAAGACCTGTGCGTCTTCATCGTGCTCGGCTTCACACAGCAGATCAGCGGCCACATGGACCGGATTGGCCTCGTCATCGGCTACCACCAACAATTCGCTGGGCCCCGCGATCATGTCGATCCCGACGGTCCCATAGAGAAGGCGCTTGGCGGTCGCCACATAAATATTGCCTGGTCCGACGATCTTATCGACCTTGGGAATCGCCTTCGTTCCATAGGCGAGCGCCGCCACGGCCTGTACTCCACCGATGCGATAAATTTCCGATACCCCCGCAATATCGGCCGCCACCAGCAGATACGGATTGATGGGCCCCTTCTGCGGCGGCGTTACCATCACCACTCGCCGTACCCCTGCCACCTTGGCCGGGATCGCGCACATCAGTACCGATGAGGGATACACGGCTTTCCCGCCGGGCACATAGACCCCGATGGCATCGATCGGTGTGACAACCTGTCCCAACGTGGCATCGTTGTCCTGATACATCCACGTCTTCGTGCGCTGACGCTCATGAAACGCGGTAATTCGTTTTGCCGCAAGCCGCAGGGCATCGCCTTCATCCTTACGAATGTGGAAGTAGGCGTTATTGATCTCCTCCGGCGTCACTCGCACTGCATCCGGTTTGAGCGAGACTTTGTCGAATTGTTTGGTATAGCGCAACACCGCCTTGTCGCCGCCCCGCTCGACCGCTTGCAGGATGGACCGGACGGTCTTCTCCACAGAAGCCCCGGCCGCTTGGCCGCGGGATACCACTTTCTTCAGGCTGGGAAGGAAGCTGCGATCTGCTTGCGTGACGATCTTCATACGCGCGCCGCCTTTTTCTTGCCCTTCCGCACGGCCGATGGGCGGCCGTTGCCGGGCACCGACTCTTGGGTCGCCAATACCGCCCGGAGTCTGCGGATCAACTCCATGAGCGGCTCATGCTTCAGACGAAGGCTCGCCCGATTGACGATCAACCGCGCCGTCGATTGCGCAATCACGTCCACTTCAACCAGATCGTGGGCTTTGAGCGTGCTGCCGGTTTCGACCAGATCGACGATCCGATCTGCCAACCCCACCACGGGCGCCAACTCGATCGAACCGTAGAGCTTGATGATCTCGACCGGGAGGCCTCGCTGATTGAAAAACCGCTCGGTAATCTTGGGATATTTGGTGGCGACGCGGATCTTTGACGACAATCGATCGCGCACCCCCTCTCCCTTGAGCGCGGCGACCGAGATTCTACACGCTCCGAACCCTAAATCCAATGGCTCATAAACATCGCTGTCCTGCTCCAACAGCACATCTTTGCCGACAATTCCGGCGTCCGCCCCCCCATATTCCACGTAGGTCGGCACATCGCTGGGCCGGACGATCAAAAACGTGATGCCGATCTCTTCACAGACAAATACCAGACGCCGGCTTTCACCGGATAACCCGGCGGTTTCATACCCGGCTCGCCGAAACAAATCCAGCGCCGATTCGATCAATTTCCCTTTGGATAATGCGATGGTCAGCATCCGACCTCCTAGCGCACAGTTGCCGCACTCGGCTTCTGACGTTCGATCTTCGCTCCCAAGGCTCGCAACTTTTCCTCGATCCGCTCATAACCCCGGTCAAGATGATAAACCCGTTGCACCTCGGTCATTCCATCGGCGGCCAGACCGGCAAGTATCAAGCCGGCGCTCGCCCGAAGGTCCGAGGCCATCACCGGCGCACCCGTCAGGCTTCGGCGCCCCGTCACCACGAGCCGATTGCCTTCGACACGGATGTCCGCCCCCATCCGTCGCAATTCTTCGACATGCATAAAGCGGCTCTCAAACACCGTTTCAGTCACAATACTCGTGCCTTCGGCGAGACACATCAACGCTGCCATTTGCGCCTGCATATCGGTAGGAAAACCGGGATAGGGCAAGGTCCTGATATCGGTTCCCTTCAGCCTTTTCGGCGCGGTGATACGGACTCGCTCTTTTTCGACAGACACCTCCGCCCCGGCTTCTTTCAATTTCATCAGAATGGCTTCCAGATGGGCAGGCCGGCAATGGGTGATGGTCACATCGCCCCTCGTCATGGCTCCGGCGGCCAAAAAGGTGCCGGCCTCGATGCGATCGGGAATCACCTCATGCTCCCCGCCCTGCAACTCCCTGACCCCTTCGATCGTAAGGACATCCGTCCCGGCTCCCTCGATGCGAGCGCCCCGCTTGCACAGAAAATTAGCCAGATCGACGATCTCCGGCTCCTTGGCCGCGTTCTCCAATACCGTCGTCCCTTCAGCAAGCGATGCAGCCATCATCAAGTTCTCGGTTCCCGTCACCGTCGGCGTATCGCAATAGATACGCGCGCCCTTCAACCGTTTAGCCTTCGCGGTGATATACCCATGCTCGAGGGAAATGTCAGCCCCTAATTTTGCCAGCCCTGCCAGATGAAGATTGACGGGGCGCGACCCGATCGCACACCCGCCGGGCAGCGACACCTTGGCCTCTCCCCAACGGGCGACCAGGGGCCCTAACGTCAGCACGGAAGCCCGCATGGTTTTGACAAGATCGTAGGGGGCCTCGGTGGAATTGATGATGTCCGCTTTGATGACGGCCCGATTGCCCTCATGGGAGACCGTCGCCCCGAAAATCCCCAACAGTTTCCCCATGGTCAGCACATCGGCCACACGTGGAACATTCGTAATGACACATTCACCGCCGCCCAGTATGGTCGAGGCCAAAATAGGCAGCGCGGAATTTTTGGCGCCGCTGATGCGGACTTCCCCCCGCAACCGATTCCCGCCTGTGATGACGATGCGATCCATCGCGTCCGCGTTTCCTACTCCGGCCGTCTTGCGATCACAACCCGCTCGATTCCCGCTTCATCTTCGACGACCCGTAACGGCCCATAGCCTCCGATGCGTTCCGCCATCTGCCGCACGGCGGCACATTGCCCCTGACCGATTTCCATCACCAGCGTTCCGCCCGGCACAAGGAACTCCTTGGACTCGCGCAGCAATCGCTCATGGAACTCGGTACCCGTCGGCCCGCTGAACAACGCCGAGCGCGGCTCAAACTCACGTACCTCCGGCTGCAAACCGGCCCAATCTGCCTCGGCGATATACGGAGGGTTGGAGACAATGATATCCACCGTCCCGGCCATGCCCTGTTCGCGCAATGCCGACAGGAGGTCACTTTCCATCCACTCGATCTTCTCGGCCACCGCATGCCGCTCCGCATTTCCCTTTGCAACCGCCAGTGCCTGCGGAGAGCGATCCACCGCAACAATACGCGCGTTCCCAAGGATCGTCGCCAAAGCCACGGCCACACAACCGGAGCCTGTGCCCACATCGACAAGCACGGACTCTTTGTCGAGATCGACGGCCCTCACCGCTTCTTGAACGAGCACCTCGGTCTCCGGGCGTGGGATGAGCACAGCCGGGCTTACCTGAAATTCAAGGCCGCAAAACTCTTGTGTGCCCAGAATATACTGCAGCGGCTCACGCGCCGCCCGTCTTGATGCCAGCGAAACGGCATGCGCCCACTGTTCGACTGAAACCGGCTCTTGCGCTTTGCTTGCCAGATGATGGCTCTCCAATTCCAATACATGCGCTACAAGCCACCGGGATTCCTGCGCCGCAGTCTCCACTCCGGCCTGCTCCAGTGTGCGCCGAACCCACACGACCAGCGCCTCTATCGTCTTCGATTCAGCCATGCGGAACACCACTTCTGCTACACCTTTGCCGTGTCAGCTTGCTGCTGTTGAGCCTTCAACGCCTGGACAATGTCGTCGAGATCGCCTTCCATCACCAATTCGAGCTTGTGCAAGGTCACACCGACCCGATGGTCCGTCACCCGGTTCTGCGGGAAGTTGTAGGTCCGAACCTTTTCGCTCCGTTCACCGGTGCCGACCTGCGATTTTCTGTTCTGGGCGATCTCCGCGTCCTGCTTTTCACGTTCCGCCTCGACGATGCGAGCCCGTAAGGTCCGCATGGCCTTGGTGCGGTTCTTCAATTGCGACCGCTCGTCCTGACACGATACAACCACACCGGTCGGAATGTGCGTGATCCGGACGGCAGATTTTGTGGTGTTGACACTCTGGCCTCCGGCCCCGGATGAACAGAACGTATCGATCCGAAGATCCGCGGGATCGATCTTCACGTCCACTTCGTCGACGTCCGGCATCACCGCCACGGTCACGGTGGAGGTGTGAATTCGGCCTGAGGCTTCCGTCACCGGCACTCGTTGGACGCGATGGACGCCGGCTTCATACTTAAAATAACCGTAGGCATTCTTCCCTTCGATCAGCGCAACAATGTTCTTGTATCCTCCAATGCCGGTTTCAGACGCTTCGACCGTATCGACCTTCAAACCTTTTTTTTCCGCGTATCTCGTGTACAGGCGAAACAGCTGCCCCGCAAACAAAGCCGCTTCGTCGCCGCCGGTGCCCGCACGAATTTCCAAGACCAGACTCTTCTCATCCCTCGGATCTTTGGGAATCAAAAACTCTTTGGCCTGTTCCTCCATGTCCCGTTGCGCCCGCTCCAAGGCGGCGGATTCGTCTGCCGCCATCCTGTGCAATTCCTGCCCGGCCGAGGGATCGGCGAGAATCTGCGCGGCATCCTCCAATTGCTTGGCCGCATCGCGGTAGGCCTCGAACAACTTAACCCCCGGTTCAAGTTCCGCCCGTTCCTTCGTGAGCTTGCGAAGTTGCGTTGGCTGCGTCAGGACGGAGGGGTCCATGAGCTGATCCGTCAACTCATGAAAGCGCGATACGACAGACTCCCATTTCTTGACTAACGCAGCGTCCATTCGATTTGTTCCTTCGCTTCGACTGCGTGCCGGGCCTTAAAAACAAAGAGACCCTGCTTCGGGACGAAGCAGGGTCTCTTTCTATGACCGTACGGACCGCTACTTGTCCTTCTTTGCGTACTTTTTCTTGAACCGCTCGACACGCCCCTCGGTATCGACGATCTTCTGTGTGCCGGTAAAAAACGGATGGCAACTAGAGCAGATATCGACGCTAATGTCGCCGACGGTGCTCCGTGTCTTGAACGAATTGCCGCACGCGCAATGGACCGTAGCTTCCCGATAGACTGGATGAATACCTTTTTGCATGATGTGATCACTCCTTACCAAAACCGAACATTCACTCCGCTCTCCGCAAGAGGAACGTACTCTATCCGAAGCAAGGCGCAAGAAACAAGCGCCGTCTATCGGTTCATCGACTGCAGAAAATCCTGATTGGTCTTGGAGCCGCTGATCTTGTCCATCAGGAACTCCATCGCCTCCATCGTGCCCAGCGGGCTCAGCACCTTGCGCAAAATCCACATTTTATTGAGACGGTCCTTGTCCACCAGCAATTCTTCCTTACGCGTACCGGACTGGCTGATATCGATCGCCGGGAAAAGACGCTTGTCGGCCAACCGGCGGTCCAGATGGACTTCCATGTTGCCGGTCCCTTTGAATTCTTCGAAAATGACGTCATCCATACGGCTGCCGGTATCCACCAACGCAGTGGCCATGATGGTCAAGCTCCCGCCGTTTTCAATGTTTCGAGCTGCGCCGAAGAACCGTTTTGGACGCTGCAGAGCGTTGGAGTCGAGTCCTCCCGAGAGCACCTTGCCGCTGGGCGGGGCGATCGTGTTGTAGGCACGCGCCAACCGCGTCACACTATCCAGCAGGATGACGACATCTTTCTTATGCTCGACAAGCCGCTTTGCTTTCTCCAACACCATTTCCGCGACTTGTGCGTGGCGCTGTGCCGGTTCGTCGAAGGTCGAGCTGATGACTTCCGCTTTGACCTGACGCTGCCAGTCCGTCACTTCCTCCGGCCGTTCGTCGATCAACAATACGATCAGCGTCACCTCTTTATGGTTCTTAATGATGGCGCGTGCGATGGCCTGCAGCAACATCGTCTTTCCGGTGCGAGGAGCGGCCACGATCAGCCCGCGCTGTCCTTTCCCGATCGGCGTGACGAGTTCCATCACGCGCGTGCAATATTCTTCCCGATCGAATTCCAAATTGATCCGTTCCTCGGGATACAGCGGGGTCAGGTTATCGAACAGGATCTTGTCCCGCGAAACCTCCGGGTCTTCGTAGTTGACTTTTTCGACTTTCAGAAGCGCGAAGTAGCGTTCGCTTTCCTTCGGGGGCCGGATCTGTCCTGAGACGATGTCGCCGGTGCGCAAATTAAATCGCCTGATCTGCGACGGGGAAATGTAGATGTCGTCGGGACCAGGGAGGTAATTGGAGTCCGGAGCGCGCAGAAAGCCGAACCCGTCCGGGAGAGTTTCCAGAACGCCCTCTCCGAAGACAACCCCGTTCTTCTCAGTCTGAGCTTGCAGGATTGCAAAGATCAATTCCTGCTTTCTCAGATTGGCCGCCCCTTCGATTTTGAGCTCACGAGCCACGTCATTGAGATCGGCAATCGACTTTTGTTTCAACTCTGCGAGATGCATCACTTCCCCCCTTGCTACCGACATAGGACTCCTCTCCATCCCCTGGGTTGGTTACGGATCACGACGACTTGCTTAAACTGATGGGCCATGCGAAACGCGCTCAATGTATTATCTTGTCCTGACGGCTATAGATCAGTGCGTATTGGATGGAATAGCTTGTGGAGGACGCTTGCCTACCTATGCAGATAAAGATGTGGTCTCCGAGATTACCGGGACACAGGGCATAAACAAACTATTGGGTTGGTCTACAAACTCTCTCATCTCCACACTTGCTGGAGCTTGGTCCGAGACAGGTTCCTGAATTGAGTTCTTTATCGGGGAGAACTGTATTCACACTGGAATGTTGGTGTGAATCATACTGAGCACCCGGCTGGTTGTCAACTGACATCTATTATTTTTCTTCCCCCACGATCTCCCCTCCCCCGGCATCCGCTCTTTACCCTCATATCCTCCTAATCATCCCAGCCTTTGTCGATATGCCGCTTGTTCCCTGAATTCAAAATATGTTACACAGATATACGGATGTTGCATGGCGCACGACGACGACGAAACCACTCCAGACCGAGTCTTTTCCCTCTTTGAAGCCAATCAGCTGATCCCTCAGCTTCAGTCGCACTTGACCACCGTCCAAGAGCGAAAAGGGGTCCTGCTTGAAACTCGCGAGGAAGTACAGAAAGCCTCGGCTAATGCCGACCACGGAGGCGGGACAACAGTCGGCTCCCATTACGTCAAAAGCCTTCAGGATATCAGCACGAACCTCCGCGCGATCCATGAATTGGGGGTGGTCGTGAAAGATATCGACCTTGGACTCTGTGATTTTCCGCATGTCCGTGACGGCCGGGTCGTCTATTTATGCTGGAAACTCGGAGAAAAAGAGATCCGCTGGTGGCATGAAGTCACAACCGGGTATAAAGACCGTTGCCCCTTGGAAGACCCTGCCTAACCCACATGCTATTCGTCATTATCGGTTACGATGGGCCCGAGGGAGAGGCGAAACGCAAGATTCACCGCCCCGCTCATTTAGCCAACCTGAAACCACTGGACGAACAAGGGCGGGTTATTTTGGCCGGACCTCTGACCGATAAGGCCGGAAGCCTGCTGGTCCTGGATTTTGAAACCCAGGAAGAGGCAGAGCGGTTCGCTCACACCGATCCCTATACGGTGCAGGGAATATTCGAGCGGGTTGAAGTCCATCCGTTTATGCAGGTATTGCCAAAACCTCGCTAGCTGATTTTTCATACCTTTCTGTCCTCCTCACAGTCACCATCTATAGCAGACTGAATCATTGCCTACGGCACACCGTTCTCCACCGATTCGAGGGGGGTGGTATAGTTGTGATATGTCTCTGCGCCATATCGCAGCCCTTCTGGCCGCAACTGCCACAGTCAGTATACTTCCTCCATCGGCGTCGGCATTGGACACCACGGTAGTGGCAGAGGCCTATTACCTGATGGCAGACGGCGATACGCTGGCTCAGGCCGAAGAAAAAGTTCTCCAACGGGCCAAGCGCAAAGCGATCGAAGAAGCAGGAATGTATATCGAGTCTACGCTCCTCGATATTGAAAAAACTGCTGGCGGCAGAAGCTTTCAAGCCAGCTCTCTGGAGATCCGTACGATTGCGTCAGCCATTACCAAGACCGAAATTCTTGAAGCATCCCGCTCCTTCGAACAGGATCGTCCCAGCTTTTTTGTCCGCATCCGCGCGATCGTCGATCTGGACCACCTGCAAGACGCCATTCGACGCTGGCAATCCGAACAACAGTTGGCTGAACACTTCCGACGGCTGCAGAAGGAGAATTCCGAACTCAAGGCGCAGCTCCGGGAAATGAAAAAGACTCCCCTCGGCGTACATACGCTTGTTATCGAACCACCCGGCCGAGGAGGAACTCGCGAACAGGCTCGCACTCTGCTCGAACAAGCGATCCGGACACCACACCTCCGTCAGAAACTGGACCTGACATCCGAAGCAGCTGTCTTAGACCCTCAGGCTACAGCCCCCCTGGTCGTGCGCGGGCAGACCTATCTACAACTCGTGTCAGCCGCCTATTCCAAGAAAGCCAAGCTCAGCGAATACTCCAAGTACATCGACAACGCCCGCATGGATTTTGACCGGGCGCTGATCATCGATCCACAAAACATCTGGGCTCTGCTCGGCCAGGGTGACGTATACACATGGCTCCATCGAACGGACGACGCAGTTCGTTCGTACGAGCGCGCCCTCGCATTAGATCCGCTATTCGACATTGCGCATCTTCGTTTGCTCACGCTCTACACCAGCCAGGCACGCAAACTTATGACTGCCAAACAGTGGTCGGCGGCCTTAGCCGTTCTACAAAAATCCATAACCCCCCATGTACCGGACGGCTGGATGCCCTACTACAAAGAAGCCTACCTGCTCAGGAGCGACCTCTATAGAAAGCTGAACCAGCCGGCTCAAGCCATCGATGACTTGAGCGCAGTGCTTCGAGCCGAGCCGGCAGATATGCGGGCGCTTCTCACGAGAGCCACGCTCTACCGTGAACAACTCCAAGGACGCCTGGCAAAGGATGACTTTGAGCATGCCTGTATGCTCGGATCAGCTGAAGCGTGCAACCAGATCCCTTAGCAAGGTTTGACCATACTATGCTCTTCAATTCTGTGTACTCACAGCGCTACAAATGAGCGCCCTGGCATCATTTGACAACCCAAGATAGGGCCCCCTATAATGATGGCCTCCATGGAAGTCTGGAAACTGGAGCACTCGCAAAAGGGTTAGTCCCATAGGCCTAATCCTGCACTGCTTCTGTAGCCCAAAAGCTCGCCAGCCTGGGCCTTCTGCGAGGTTGCGGAAAGAACGGCAAACAGATTAGAGTGTGTGAGTAAGCCTGTGAAAAATCGTTACTCTTTAGTCAAACTAGTCAAGTCAACCTTTCACTCGGAGTGTAGGCCGCAATGAGCGAGTACCGTGTGCTCCCAGGTCCTGAACACTTTCTACCCCCAGCGGCCGCCAGCATGGGTATCCAGTTGCCGAACCCGGGCGAAGCCCATATCAACGGCGTCATCGCCCCGGAGGAAAAGGCGTACGAGGAGGCCGCGCGGCAGTTTCTGATGGCGAAAGTGCCGACGATTTTTCCCGGCCCGCTGGTCCTATGGGCCTGGAATGAAAAGGCGGCAAAGAAAGCAACCGCCATCCGGCATCTGTACAACACATTGAAGGAATGTGTTCAACCGGGCCAACATGCGATGCTGATCCCCATGCCGGATTATCGACCCAAATACCCGAAGATCAATCCAGAAGTTGAAATCAATCCCAACCACCCGAATCTGACCATCTGGCACAACAAAATCGACTGCTGCATGTTTGTCGGCGTGCATTGTCATCAAGCCAATTTGTCGCTGAAAATTATTCGTGGCGGCACCTCATGCTATACGATCGCCATGTGCGCACAAGCCGGCCACGAAGACGCGATGCTGTCGTTCCGCGACGCATCGGTCGAGAAAATCATGAAACTGGCCGAGACGATCAAACGGTTAAAAGGAACAGTCCAACCACGGCTGGAATCAGCCAAGAACGGAGCTTCCAGCTAAGAACCGGAAGCTCAAGCCAAAAAGGAGGCTGGATCCATGGCTACACCCCCCTCGGTTATCGGGACACAGAACAAAAAGGGACAAACCTACACAGACGCCTGGAAGCTCATGAATGAAGCTCCAAGGACCCCGTCGTTCTTTACGGGTTCCGAGGTCATCAAGGAAGCCGTCCGTCGATCCAGCTGCGATGTGATGATTGCCTATCCCATCACTCCACAATCGGAAGCGGCAGCGTTGATCGGTGAATTGTTTGCCGAAGGATATATCGGTGACTATTTCCGCGGCGAGAGCGAATTCGCGGTTATGTCGCAATGCGCCGGCGCGGCATTCGGCGGTGCCCGTGTGTTCACAACGACAGCAGGCCCCGGCACGATGCGCGCGATGGAAAACTTCCCGATGTGGGCCGGTGCGCGGCTGCCGATTCAAATGATCGTCACCTGCCGAGGCATCAATTCGCCGCTCTCGATCCAACCGGACACACTGGAAATCGCCTACCTGCTGAATACCGGCATGCTCGTCTGGCATGCGGAAACAGCACAGGACTTTTTTGATTGGATTCTGAAGGGGTATATGGTGTCGGAAGAGCCGGATGTGCATCTGCCTCTCGCGCTCTGCTGCGACGGGTTCTTTGTGACGCACACGAAAGACGTGGTCAATCTCACGCCGGCCGACATGTGCCTGCCGCCGTACGACCCCTATCGCTCACCGGTGCCCTGCATGGATATGGAATGCCCGCCGGTCCGCATGATGCGCGATCCGTTCGTGATGAAGAGCAACTACATCAGCTATGCAACCCACGCGAGCTGGCAGCAGGAAATCTGGGCCGCGATCGAACGGTCGAGGAAACACTCAATCCATTGGCTGAACGGCCTGATCGACACGGAAAACACCGATGCCGATATCTTGATCGTGGCATCCGGCACGGCTGTTTCACAGGGGCGCGAAGCCATCCGCCTCCTGGAAGAAGAAGGCGTGCGTTGCGGGCTCGTCAAGGTAAAAACACTGCGTCCCTGGCCGGAAGAGGAAATCCGTGAAGCCACGAAGAACGCCAAGCATATCTTCGTCCCGGAGTTCAATGTAACCGGCTGGCTGGCCAAGGAAATCCGTGCCACCATCCCGAATCCGCATCGCGTCCATGCCGGCCCGCACGTTTGCGGCGGCATGACGATGCCGCCAGAAATCATCGTGTCTGAAATCAAGACGGCCCTCGGGATGAAGTCCTTCTCCCTGGCCGGTCGTGGAAGCTGATCAGTACTGACATTGAACCGGGCCGCTCCCACGAGCGACCCTGAGGAGGCCCTAATGAGCAAAGAGCGTATTCAAATCTCTGAAGACCTGTACGACATCATGCCGTCGGACTATCAGGATCTCGTGAAGAGCGCCACCTACGGCAAGGAAGATCGTGGCTGGAAAGACATCGGTTCCTCCAAGGAACTCATCGAGCAGCACTCGCTCTGCGCCGGCTGCCCGGAGTCCATGGCCTTCCGCTATATCCTGGCCTCGCTTCCGAACCCGGAAGACACCGTCATGGTCGGCTCCACAGGCTGCACCAGCCTGGTGTTTCCAATGGTGGCCGTACATAACATTCACTCTCTGTTCGGCAACCAGAATGCGATCGCTTCCGGCCTGAAGCGGGCTTTGAGCGTCCGCTTCCCGGGCCGCATCAAGGATGTCGTCGTCCTTGCCGGCGATGGCGCAACCGTCGACATCGGTTTGGACATGACGTTGCAAGCCTGGTTCAGACAAGAAAAGTTCACGACGATTTGCTTCGACAATGAGCTCTATGCCAATACCGGCGGTCAGGAAAGCGGATTGATGCAAAAGGGGTTCGTCGCCAAGATGGCCCCGGTCGGCAAACTGTTCGACAAGGTGCGGCTGCCTGAGATCGCCCGCGAGTCCGGCTGCCACTATGTCGTCAATTGCACGGTCAGCAAGCCGTCTCTGGTCGAAAAGGTCATCCGTAACGCCGTCCATGTAGCCCGTGAGATCGGCCCGACCTATCTGCAGCTCTACACGCCCTGCATTCTGGAAATCGGCAAGAACAGCATGGAAGGGCTGCAAGAGATGCGTGATTCGGAGAAGCCGACCGAGCGGTTTGCCTACAAGGAATACGTCAGCGAGCCGGCCAAGCAATTGCTTGCCGAATTGGCGGCGAAGGACAAGGAACGGAAAGCAGCTGCCAAACAGCTGGCGAGCCAGGCATCAGCGTAATCAGACCGGAGGCAGACATATGATTAAGCGACGATTAAATATTCGGATGTCGGGTTTGGGCGGACAAGGCGCGGTCACGGCTGCGCACGTCTTGGCCATGGCTGCCAACCGCGACGGTAAGTTTTCCATCTCCAACCCGTTCTTCGGCGCCGAGAAGCGCATGGCGCCGGCGGAGAGTTATTGCCGCATCGGCATCGAGCGGATCTACGACCGCGGCGAGTTGGTATTCCCCGATGTCATTCAGGTCTTCCATCCCCAAGTCATCACCATGGGAAAGAGCTACACCATGCCCTTTTACTCCGGCGTGAAGGAAGGCGGCGTGGTCGTCATCAACTCAGCCCAGCCATTGCTGTCCGATGACGATGTGGAGCGGCTCAAGGATTTGAATGTGGCGGTGTTTTATATCGCAGGTACCGAGTTGGCCATTGAAGTGGCCGGCACCGAGCTCTCGACGAATATGGCGATGATCGGCTCCGTTGCAGGCATTACCAAGTGCGTCTCGATGGACGCTCTCGACGGCGCGCTCCAAGAGCGGTTCGGCAAGAAATTCGTGGCTTCCGGAGGAACCGCCTCCCTGGACGAAGCCATCAAGAAGAAATTCGCCAAGAAGGAAATGCTGCTGGCCAAAAACTTGGCAACCGTGAAGGCAGCCTACGAGATTGCCAGCGAATGGGCTGACAAGAACAAAATCGAGTTGCGCATCGGAAATCCGGCTGTCGCGGCTTAAGAGAAGAAGGAACCCACTTGCATGTATAACGTAGCGCAGGTCATCGACGAAAAGTGCACCGCAAAGAAGGGCTGCCGGCTCTGTATCATGTATTGCCCGGAAGCGAACTGTCTGGACTTGAACAGCAACAAGATGGTGGCCGAAGTCACCATCGATCGCTGCAAGGGTTGCGAGCTCTGCGTGATCGTCTGTGACGCCGCCAAACACTTCGCCATCACCATGCAAGCCGTCAGCGCCACCGGGCAGCTGATGACCAAGAAGGGTGAATCAGCGGCGCTGGGGCAAGCCTACCAGGGTTAAGCAATCGCGGGGTAAGACTCGCAAAACCCCATGGCGTTCGCGCTATGGGGTTTTTTCTTGGGTACGAGGGGACCAATGGAAAACGAAGATAACACAATTGATGAACTACTCAGTGAGATTTCCGGCTTGATCACCCTCTACCCCAAAGCCATCGAACGGCAGGCGGCGATCATTCAAGCGACCGGCAAAGACCCGGAGCTGGTGGACAAGCTTGTCAAAGCAGCCGATACGATGCGGGACAGCGGCAATCTGTACCTGACCTGGGCTAAACACTACGCCGCCGTAGCCAAAGGCAACACAGATGCCTCTTCCGACGAGGACGAGACCGAAGATTTCGACGTTTAAAAAGTCGTTCCCCTCGGCATCCCCATTTGCTAGAATACGCCGCACTTCCGATTGACCCTTCGTTCCCCGGTAGCTCAGTTGG
>MSXM01000090.1 GCA_002083565.1 Nitrospira sp. ST-bin4
GCGGTGGGCGGCCGCGGCACCTTGATCGGCGCGGTCCTGGGCGCCGTGGCCGTCAACTATGGCCGGAGCGTGTTGACCAACTATTTTCCCGAGGCCTGGCCGTTCATCCTGGGCGGGCTCTTCGTCGTCGTCGTCACGCTCTTTCCCGACGGGCTGGTCGGGATTCTGCGGAAGCTGTGTGCCCGCAAGGACGAGGCCCCTGCGCCAGGGCCGACGGAAACCGGGCCGGCGGCCCCGAGTCCGACCGCGCCGCGGCCCGGAGGGGCCGTCACATGACCGCCGACAACCTGATTTTGAAGTGCGAGAACGTCGTCATGGACTACGACGGCTTCAAGGCGCTCAACAACTGTAACTTCAGCGTGCAGTACAACGAGCTGCGCGTCGTGATCGGGCCGAACGGCGCCGGCAAAACGACCTTGCTCGATGTCATCTGCGGCAAAACCCGTCCGACCTCCGGCACGATTCGGTTTGGGAAGAACACCAACCTGGTCGGCAAGAACGCCGAGGATATCACCAAGCTGGGCGTCGGGCGGAAGTTCCAGGCCCCCTCGGTCTACGGGAACCTCTCCGTCTGGCAGAACCTGGATCTGTCGTTGAAGCGGGCGAGCAAAGGCGTGTTCCCCACGCTGATGGGCCGGTCCACCCCGGCCGAGCGCGAACGGATCGGAGAGACGTTGGAGACCATCGGCTTGTCCGCCGACGTGCATACGCGGGCTGGCTCGCTCTCGCATGGCCAGAAACAGTGGCTGGAAATCGGCATGGTGATCCTCCAGGATCCGTCGCTGCTGCTGGTGGATGAGCCGGTGGCCGGCATGAGCGATAAAGAAACCGAGCAGACCGGGCGCTTGCTCCAATCGCTGGCCGAGAAACATGCGATCGTCGTCATTGAGCACGATATGGACTTTGTCCGGCAGATCGCGCGGATCGTGACCGTGTTGGCCGAAGGCACCGTGATTTGCGAAGGCACGGTCGAGCAGGTGCAGGCCGACAATCATGTGCGGGAAATCTATCTGGGCCGGGCCAAGGTGGCGCATTGAGCGCCCGCCCGGCGAACGGAGTCTGACCACGACCATGGCCCTCACCCTGGAACTGACCAACGTCAACGCGTACTACGGCGAAAGCCACATTCTCCGGAACGTCTCCTTTACCGTCGAGCCGGGCGAAGTGGTCTGCCTTATGGGGCGCAACGGCGTGGGCAAGACCACCACGCTCAAGACCCTCACGGGCCTCTTGCCCGTGCGCTCCGGGACCATCACCTTTAACGGCCGGGACATTACGCACGAGAAGACGGATCGCCGGGCCAAGAGCGGGCTCGCCTATGTGCCGCAGGGGCGCGAGATCATTCCGCACCTGACGGTGCGGGACAATCTGCTCCTGGGCTATTGGAATCGCCCCGTGGTCAGCGGCGATGTCACCGAACAGGAGGCCTTCGACGAGGTCTATCACTTGTTCCCCAAGCTCACGCAGATCTTGAATCGGCCCGGCGGGGTCTTAAGCGGCGGCGAGCAGCAGCAGCTCGCGATCGGCCGCGCGATCTTGTCGCGCCCCACGCTGTTGTTGTTGGATGAGCCCACGGAAGGCATTCAGCCCTCGATTGTGGATCAGATCGAGGACGTCATCATCGGCTTTAAGCAGTCGCGGCGGTTTGCGATTCTCCTGGTCGAGCAGGGGCTGCATTTCGCCGCCCGCCTGGCGGAGAAATATGTGGTCATGGCCAAAGGCGCCGTCATGGCCGCCGGCAAAAGCGATCAACTCAACGCCGATATGGTCCGCCAGCATTTGACGGTCTAGCGGCGCGGGAGATCTGACGGTTCGTCGAGAAATGGCCTACACGATCGTTTCTCGTGAAGCGTATTTCGTATCTCGCAAACGAAGAGCTCCGAGACAGAAATGTTCTTTCCGTCCTGCGCTTCACGCTTCACGAGATACGCTTCACGAAGAACGATCGTTCAGAGAAGAGAGGAGGACGTATGCATCTCACTCCAAGGGAACAGGAAAAACTGTTGATCTATACCGCAGGGCAGCTCGCGGCGGACCGCAAGAAGCGCGGGCTCAAACTTAATCACCCCGAATCCGTTGCGTACCTGACTGCGGCTATTCTCGAAGGCATCCGCGACGGCAAGTCCGTTGCCGATCTCATGACCTATGGGGCCACCCTGCTCTCGCGTAGCGACGTCATGCCCGGTGTGCCGGAAATGATTCACGAGTTTCAGGTCGAAGGGACCTTCCCGGACGGCACGAAACTGGTGACCGTGCATGATCCTATCCGATAGGCTCCCGGGTCCAATCGACCATTTCATATTCTTTGTTGGAGGAGGGGACATATGCCGAAGAAGAGCAAACGAGCTCCGGCGAGGGCTCACAAAGCTCCTCAGAAGAAAGGGGGCTCTCTGGCCGCCGCGATCAGGGCCGAGCTGTCCCGACCGATCATTCCGGGCCAACTCCAGTTTGCTTCCGGCGACATCGAGCTCAATGCGGGCCGTCCGAAGAAGGAATTGAAAATCGCCAACACCGGCGACCGGCCGATTCAAGTCGGCTCGCATTGTCATTTTTTCGAAGCCAACCGCGCGCTGACATTCGATCGCGAACAGGCGTTCGGGTTTCGGCTCGACATTCCAGCCGGTACGGCGGTGCGGTTCGAGCCGGGCGAAGAGAAGAAGGTGACGCTTGTGGCGCTCGCGGGCCGGCGGATGGCCCATGGCATTAATGCCCTGACCAACGGTTCACTGGATGATCCACAAGTCAAAACGAAGGCGCTGGCGAAGGCCGCGGAGCTGAAATTCTCCGGCAAAGGAGGGGGACGGTGAAAATTCCACGCAAACAATACGCGGATCTCTTCGGCCCCACGGTGGGTGATCGAATCCGGCTTGCCGATACCGAGCTATTCGTCGAAATCGAAAAAGACTTCACTTCGTACGGAGACGAAGCCGTCTTCGGCGGCGGCAAGGTGATACGGGATGGAATGGGTCAGTCTCCAAGCGCCACCAGCGCCAGCGGCGCGCTTGATACGGTGATTACCAACGCGGTGATTCTCGACTACTGGGGTGTCGTCAAGGCGGATATCGGAATTAAGAACGGCCGTATCGCCGGCATCGGTAAGGCCGGGAATTCCGACCTCATGCCGAATGTCACCAAAGGAATGGAAGTGGGGCCCGGGACAGAGGCGATATCCGGAGAAGGCTGCATTGTGACGGCGGGAGGCGTCGAAACACACATCCATTATATCTGTCCCCAACAGTATTGGGAGGCGCTCTCCGCCGGCCTGACGACTATGATCGGCGGCGGAACCGGGCCTGCCACCGGCACCAACGCCACGACCTGCACACCGGGACCATGGAACATTCATCGGATGCTGGAAGCCTCCGATGGCATTCCGATCAATCTCGGTTTCCTGGGGAAGGGCAATGCATCCCAGCCGCAAGGATTGGACGAACAGATCGAGGCCGGTGCCATCGGGTTAAAGCTCCATGAGGATTGGGGGACCACGCCGGCCGCGATCGACACCTGTTTGAGTGTCGCCGAACGTTATGATGTGCAGGTCGCCATTCACACCGATACGTTGAATGAAGCAGGGTTCGTCGAGGACACGATCAAGGCCTTCAAAGGGCGGACGATCCACTCGTTCCATACGGAAGGCGCCGGCGGCGGGCATGCGCCGGATATCATCAAGGTCTGCGGCGAACCGAACGTGCTGCCGTCCTCGACCAATCCGACGATGCCGTTTACCGTGAATACCATGGATGAGCATTTGGACATGCTCATTGTCTGCCATCACCTGAATAAACGCGTGCCGGAGGATGTCGCCTTTGCCGAGTCTCGTATCAGGCGGGAGACGATTGCGGCAGAGGATATTTTGCACGATTTGGGGGCGATCAGCATCATGTCGTCCGATTCCCAGGCTATGGGGCGGATCGGAGAAGTGATTATCCGCACCTGGCAGACGGCGCATAAGATGAAAGTGCAGCGGGGCCATCTGTCGCCGAAGAGCGGGAAGGATTCGGCGCAACACGACAACTTCCGGGCGAAGCGCTATGTGGCCAAGTACACGATCAATCCGGCGCTTGCGCATGGGATTGCTCATGAAGTCGGCTCGGTGGAAGTGGGGAAAATCGCCGATCTCGTCATCTGGAAGCCGGCGTTCTTCGGCGTGAAGCCGGAGATGGTTCTGAAGAGCGGATTCATCGCGCAAGCGCAGATGGGAGACCCCAACGCGTCCATCCCGACGCCTGAACCGATTATCAGCCGGCCGATGTTCGGCTCGTTCGGACGGGCGATCCACAGCACCAGTTTCACCTTCTTATCTCAGGCGGCGCTGGATCGGGAGATCCCGAAGAAGCTCGGTTTGCAGAAGCGCGTGGCCGCGGTGAGAAACTGCCGCACCGTGAAGAAGCGCGATCTGAAGTTGAACGATTATCTGCCCAAGATCGAAGTCGATCCGGAAACGTACGTCGTAACGGCGGACGGCGAGCGGCTCACGTGTGAACCGGCCATTGTGTTGCCGATGGCGCAGCGGTATTTCCTATTCTGAGGAAAGGAATCGCTGACAAGTTGCTGGCTGAGAAGCCCGGGCGGGGCCTTCGTCCCCTCCTGTCAGCGTATCGACCTGAGGCCTGTCAGCCAGGATTCATGAAGACGCGCGGGTTGCTTGAGGGCTTGCGGTTTACTGATACTTTTTTCCCGTCGGGCGGGTACGCCTTTTCATCAGGTCTGGAAGCGGCCGTGCAGGGCGGCGCCGTGAAGGACTCGGATCAGCTGGCTCGCTATGTCGAAGATCTGCTGCGCGGAGGAATAAGCCGGCGGGAGGCAATTGCCGTCAAATTGGCGAACCGGGCCGGAGCAGCAGGAACACTCGATCCGGCGATCGATGTCGATCGGGAATTGGATTCGACGAAGCTCGGCCGTGATTCGCGCCTGGCCAGCCGACAGATGGGACGGCAGGTGATGAAAGTCGCTGCGGATCAACTCCGGGGCAAGACGGTGCTGACGGAGTATCGCGATGCGGTGGAAGCGGGTAAGGCCCCCGGCCACTTAGCCGTCAGTTTCGGGCTGACGCTGGGAGCCTGTGGATGGAACGGCGAAGAAACAGCCGCGGCGTTTCTGTACCAGACGGCGGTGGGATTCGTCTCGGCCGCGATGCGGCTCACTCCCCTCGGCCAGCGTGAAGGGCAGCGTGTGCTGGGAGAGTGGCTCCCGTTGATTGATCGTATCAGCCGCGAAGTCGGGACCGAGACACCCATGAGTTCATGGTCCCCCATTCAGGACATTTACGCCATGCGCCACGGCCGGCTGGAGTGGCGGCTTTTCAGAAGCTAAGAGCGTATGGCAGGTGGCGAGTAGCAAGTAGTAAGTAGTAAGTGGTGAGTAGCAAGTGGCAAGAAGGGGAAGGAGAGCGGTGATTGGCTTTCAGCTCTTAGCCATAAGCTAGGTGCTATAAGCGATAGGCTCTTGGTAATTCCATGCACGACCACAGCAATCAGCACCGTCACGGCGACATGCATCCGACGCAAGCCAGAACGAAGGGTATTCCCATCATTGGCGTTGGCGGACCGGTGGGGTCCGGCAAAACCGCGCTGGTCGAAGCCCTGTGCCGGACCTTGCGTGACCGCTACAGCTTGGCGGCCGTGACGAACGATATTTTCACCAAAATCGACGCGGAGATTCTGACGAAACGCGCCGCCTTGCCGATCGACCGGATCGTGGGAGTGGAGACCGGCGGCTGTCCCCATACGGCGATCCGGGAGGACGCGTCGCATAATCAGGAGGCGATCGACGATCTGCTCAAGCGGCATCCGGACATCGAGTTGATTTTCCTGGAAAGCGGTGGCGACAACTTGGCCGCGACCTTCAGTCCCGAATTAGTGGACTACGTGATTTACGTAATCGATGTGGCCGGTGGAGATAAGATCCCACGCAAAGGCGGACCGGGGATCACGCGATCCGACCTGCTGGTCATCAATAAGATGGATCTGGCTCCCTATGTTCGCGCCGACTTGGCCGTGATGGAGCGGGACACCCTCCGCATGCGGGGCGAGTTGCCGTTCGTCTTTACCAACCTCTTGTCCGGGGACGGACTCGATACCCTCTCGGCCTGGGTCGAGCAACGCATTCCACGGCGGGTCCCGCGCGTGTGATTGTCTCACCGGTGCCCGTGTCACCAAAAATAAAAAACTCACCGGATATTCTGACCGAGTCTGTCGGCCGCGTCGGAGAGTTGCGACTGGAGTATGCCCGGCGCAACGGGCGGACGATCATCGCGCGCTCCCACTGCACGACTCCCTGGCATCTGCTTCCGCCGATCTATCTCGATGATACGGGTGCGGCCTATACATTGCTGGTGAATCCTTCAGGCGGCCTGGTCGGTGGCGATCGGCTGTCCATTGACATGAGGCTGGGCGGGGAGGCCCATGTCCTCATCTCCGCACCTTCAGCGAACCGCGTCTATCGCTCGCAGGGCGAGGTGTCGATTCAGGATATCAAGATCACTCTCGGCGCTGGTGCGGTTTTGGAGTGGTTGCCTGAACATACGATCCCCTTTGCCGGTTCGCGATTCCGCCAAACGATTCATGCGACTTTAGAACCGGGCGCAACTATTCTTTTATGGGATGCCGTCGCGTCAGGTCGAATTGCCAGAAACGAGCGATGGGCCTTTGCAAGTTTGGAGAATGAGATATGCATTAGGACGGCAGCAGGGCAATTGCTGGTGGAGCGGTATGCCCTCGATCCGGCGACGGACTTGGGATCGGTCGGGATTGCGGCCGAATGGGACTATGTCGCATCGCTCTATGTCATCAACGATACAGTCACGCCTGAGGTGTGGAGTCGTTTGGAAGCGCGAATCGGCCTGCTGTTGGACGAGCGAGCCGGGTCTCTATTGGGGGGAGTGTCTCAGCCGGCTGCGCCGGGAGTCGCGGTCAAACTTCTGGCCAGGACTGCGCCGGATCTCACCGGAGCACTGGATGTCTTGTGGGCTGCCGTCCGCACAGAGCTCTGGAATCTGCCGCCGGTGGCATGGCGCAAATACTAACGGGGCGGGTCCAAAGAGCCAGCTGCGCCGCCGGTCTTGAAGGATAAGAACGGCGTGCCTATAACCTGTTATCTAAACAGCGGACCATGTTAGCCGTGCGAGGGTAAAGGGTGCGGAGGACCAGATGAAGTTTGATCTCTACACGGATGTGGCACTGAAGTGTGATGTGCCAGAGCATCGTCTCCGCCGTGGCGACATCGTCAAATTGGTCGAGCATCATGTGGCTCTTGACGGAACTGAGGGCTATTCCATCGAAGTCTTCAATGCCCTGGGCGATACGATAGCAGTCACCAGTGTTCCTGCCTCTGCCCTTGAAGCCCTCCGCCGAGACGAAGTCCTTTGTGCTCGCACCCTGTAATCAGATAGTTGGGCGACAGACTTGCCTCTCCGACCCGCGGTTTAGGAAAGCTTTTTGGCTATCCCATTCCAGCTCACTCAGGCTCACTCAAACCAATCCCATCCAAGGCTTTGGGAGAAATCATATCTTTGGCTGGAGTAGGCCTGAGTGGGGTGGAATGAGGTGGGCTTGAACACAAAATGAGCACATGGCTCGCCAGGGCTAGTCTGTTGCCTGTTGCATCAAGCCATATGCTGCACCAACTAGTGCGATTGCTCTCTCAGCGGGTGCCTGATTTAAGGCAATCCACTCAAGCGCAGCCTTCCCGTCGCCCGCCATTACTTGAGTGCGAGCGACGGCCTCTATTGTTTCGTGTCGATAGAAGGGAACACCGATAAACGTAGTAAAGCCGAGGGCTTCTTGTATCATCCCGCTTTTCGCGCGCGACTTGGCAATCGCCATAAAAATATTGTCGCTCCTCGAAGACAACATGGTCTCCGGAGCGTTCTCGATTCGCTGTCTTAATAGTCCTGATAGCCAGAGTGCATCAGCGATGTTCCCAGCTTCAACGGCATCAACCGCAATGAAGGCCAAGGCATTCCCTTGATCTTCCTCATTATGGATCTTTTTGAGAGTCTCTAGCGCTCGAGAGAAGCCATCAGATGTGACTTGCGTGCGTGCGATGGAGAGTAGTGCAAAATCAGTGAGACTCGTATCGCCATCCTCAAGTGCGGCGGTTTCGAGCGCGCCTGAATAATCCTTGGCTTTGGCTTGAACCGTTATAATGTCTTTTAGCGCCATTTCTCGGTGGCCCTTTGGGTCGATAGCTCTTGCTATCTTCCTGGCTCCTGGGACATCGTTAGCCTCGGCCATTGTTTTGGCGATTCGCCACTGGACATCAGCTTTGGCCCAAATGTTTTGAATCGACGGAATGGCTTCTATGGCGCGGAGCAGAGTGTGACGAGCATCTTGGAGGTTTCCGACCGTCGATTGCTCCGCCGCAATCCAGGTGAGGGCATCAGCTCTGGCATGTCCGTTGGGAATGGTCGCCGCAATCTCTAATTTACGGTTCAAATCCTTGACGCGGGTTGTAACACCCCACAGCATGTAACTCTGAAAATCTTGATCCTGGATCGACTGCGCAATCTGCAGCGCCGCATCTATATCGCCTGCCGCGAGTGTTGGCTCTAGGATTTGCCAAATACCATAGGGGCTGGCCCCCCATTCCCTCGCCAAAGTCTTTAATGCGCCCTCTGTGTCACCTCCTGACGCTTGTATGACTGCGATGTCAACGAGTGCAACCACATGTGCAGCATGGTTGACCGGCAGTTGAGCAACTAGTTCCATTGCCTTCTGGATATCGGCAGCTTTGGCATAGGCCACTGCAATGGGCCTTAGCGCATTCGCTCTTGCGATGTCGTCATCAATGAGAGACAAAGTGCGGGTTGCTCCTTCGATATCACCCATCTTGGCTTGGGCAGCAACTACTGAAGCCAGCGTATTGGGCCGATTGTTGGTCATGGCCAAAGCGTTCTTGAGTGCACCCTCCACATCACCTGCTTGCAATTGTGCAATGGCAATGGACGAAAGAACATCGGATTTGGGTTCCTGCATTGTGAGCGTTATGTTGCTAGCCTCCTGTAGCAGTGCTCGGGCGGAAAGTGGCAGCTCTTCCGCAAAAAGGCACTCCTGGCTCATTAGGAGAGAGAATAAGAACGTGATCTGAAGCCGTACCATAAAGATTCGATCAGTCTGGTATATAAGCCACGGAAAATACGCGCAGCTAGTCAGCTCTACAGGAGATTCACAAATAACTGCTTCTGGCCATACGCTGAACTAGCGAAACCAGGGAACTCGATATACAACTTCGCAAATCAATTGCCCGTGAATAGTACATTCGCTCTGGTTTCTGGAATATGCTCTGTGAGATGCACGGATCGCCATTTATCAAAATCATCAAGAAGAAGACCTTCAGGCTTCACCCAGTCATCGCTCCGAAAATAACTCCATACATACTCGGGTAAAAAACCTGATTTCTGGACCAGAATGAGATCGTCAAGGTAACGATTTTGCAGGCCGTTCTTTTCCTTCAATTCGATCCAAATCCTTGCGCAATAATTCCGCGCGTCAAGTTCCTCGCGAAAGGTGTACCTATACGAAGATGCGGAGGGATGCTCTTGGTAAAACTTCGTCTTCATCCAAAGCGAACGTTCACCGGCATATATCAACCATGCAGGAAGGGCGTCTTTGGGTGTGGACTGATCAATCAAGATCTTTGTTTTCTGATTTAAGGTCGGGGCAGTCGAAGTAGCACAACCTACAGTCACTGTCAGAATGAATGCGTATGAGACAATTAATCCTACCAGAAGATGATATTGAAATCTGGAGGGTTCACGATTCGCAGCTTCGAACGTTCGCGCCGGATGCATCCGCACAACCTCCAGTTCCCGCGTATCTGCAACAATCAAGACATCCCACCGCAAACGGTTTCTAATTCATTTGTTTTTGAACCTCCCGTAGGATAGGCCAAAATTCCTGATAAATCGATGGGGGATTCAGAAGCTTCCAAGTGAGGTTTTTGAGAAGGCCGGAGGAGAGGGAAGGCTATTTTCTGGAGATTTCGGTAGGCTGCCGTCCGCGCAGAGCTCTGGAACCTGCCGCCGGTGGCATGGAGGAAGTACTGACGGGGTTGGATCGAAAGAGCCGATGGCGTATGGCTTATGCAGAAGTTGTAAGTGTTGAGTTTTTAGTTGTGAGGTATCAGCTGCACCGCACCATTGTCCGCCACCCCTGACGCCTCACCCCTCACGCCCGGATGCTACCGGCTATCTGCCATTAGCACTTACCCTCGTTCCCCACCGGAGGCGGTGCGGAGCGAGGAAGCCAGGCCAAGCAGCCAGAGGGTGTAGATCAGCCATTTCGACGGATCGAAATTATACCAGCGTGGACCGTTCCGGTAATCGGTTTGGTGCGTGTGGTGGTAATTGTGGTACCCCTCGCCGAATGTCACGAGCGAGACCAGCCAGCTGTCCCGGCTTGAGTCCGCCTGGCTGTGCGGCTGGCGTCCCCATAAGTGGCAAATCGAGTTGATGCAAAAAGTCGAGTTGAGGACGGCGAACATCCGACCGACTCCCGCGAGCATAAAACAACTCACCCCGGCCATCCATCCTCCATACAGCCATCCGGCGACGAATGGAAACGCGAGGCCGGAGAGGACGATCGGCACGTAGTACTGGTGCTGCCACATCACGATCGGATCTTGCCGAAGGCGTGCCGCGTATTTGGGGTCGGCATGGCTTTGGTCCGACCACAGCCATCCGCAGTGGCTATGCCAAAATCCCAGTTTGGCATTGTACGGGTCGGCATCCTGGTCGCAGGCAGCATGGTGGCGGATGTGGTCAGCCCCCCATTTGAGGGCGGAGTTCTGAAGCGCCCAGCCGCCGGCGATGAGAAAACAGACCTTGACCCAATCCGGACAGGTGAAGCTCCGGTGTGAAATCAATCGGTGGTACCCGACGGTAATCCCCAACCCGGTCACGACATACAACAGGCCGAACATGGTCCAGTCCAGCCAGGTGTAGCCGTAGAAGAATCCGAAGAGCGGCACTCCGATCATGGCGCTGCAGGTGACCAGACCGAAGAGCAGCATGGTCACATATCTGGGATAGGTGCGCCTGAGCCCTGTAATGGGGACGGCCGGTTCACTCAGCGGCAAGAGGGTATCGGATGCAGGGGAATCCTCGGATGGGTGGATCATGCGGACGACGATGCTCTTTATGTTCTGGTTCTTCAGGAAGGCCGGTGCGTGCCGACAGTATGTACTCTAACAGGTTGAGACGCAATTAGCCATTCATTTTCAGAGCAGATGTCTGGTGCGGTACTGAGACGGGAGCAGTAATGAGTGCTGAGTTGCCGGCTCTTAGCCGCTCGTCACGCACGGCTCATCACGACTTCCCTCACGTCCGGATGCTATCGGCCATCAGCGATCAGTTCTTGTCCTCAGGGCGCACGCTCATTCAAGAGATGTCGTGATGAACTAGAACTAATAGGAATAAAGCGGGGAGGGGACTTGTATAGGTTGACAGAGGACGGTAAGATTTCATATACATACTTGGTCGAAAGCCAGCCTCGCCGGCACGTCGTCGGTCATGTATGCGACAGCAGTTGCCGTTCCCATATTATTCTCTCATGGGCCGGTGAACGAATACAGGGATACGCGGGTTAGCTTTTACAGGGCGGTAGATTAATCACAAGGAGGCAGTCCAATGAAGAGTGCATTGTCCATCGTGTTGGGCGTGGCAGCCGTCGCGGTCGTCGCGGCGCCTCTCACTTCGTTCGCAGGCGGAACGATTTCCGGCAAGGTCACCTTTGCGGGGAAATCAGAGCAGAAGGAGTTTCTCTTCTCGAAGTTCCCCAACCCCAAGTTTTGCCCTCAGAATCCGAACAAGAGCTTGGCCGACGGGGACAAGCGGTTCTTGAAGACCATCGAAGTCGGTAAGGATGGCGGGTTGAAGAATGCGGTTGTTGCGGTTGTGGATATCGAAGACCAGGCGTTCATGGGCGGCTATCAGGGCACCGAAGTGACTGCGGCGTTCTGCGAATTCCTGCCGTTTGCCGGCGTGGTCGTGAACAACAAGTCCTTCAAGGTTGAAAATACCGACGCTGATCCGGACGACCCCAAGTCGGTTCAGGGCGTGCTGCATAATCCGCATAGCTTTGTCGTTAAGGGCACCAGCTCAGCGACCGGTTTCAACATCGGTCTCGCCAAGAAGGGCGATAAGCTCGACAAGCCGGTGGTATTCCGTGGCGGCGCAGAGAAGGATGGCCATTACCGCTTACAGTGCGACCAGCATGAGTTCATGCAGTCCTTCTTCCTCCCGGTGTCGAATCCGCACTTCGCCGTGGTGAAGGATGATGGTTCGTTCGAGATCAAGGACGTGCCGGCCGGCAAGCACAAAGTGGTGGCCTGGCATCCGTTTGCCGCCAAGGGCAAGAAGGTCGAGTTCGACGTCGATGTGACGGACGGCGGAACCGCCAACCTGAAGGCCGAGATCAAGTAAACAAGCATTTTGCTTGAGCAGCGCAAGCTGTACGAAGGGCTCAGCGGGGAAACCCGCTGGGCCCTTTGTGTTTGTGCGATGCCTCGCCAATTGATCCTGCATGGGTGGACGCAAGCGATGGGGAAAATGCAGCGTGGCTCCATTTCCCTGTTGGCTTTCCCTGCCTTGCCTTTACGTTTCCGATCTAGGTAAGATCCGTGCTTTCAAAACGATGAGCCTGAGGGGCCGAAAGGGATCGGTGTGTCACGAGAATTCTCGCTCGCAGAGATCTTCCAGTTGGGGTACTACTGGGAAACCAAGATCCTCTTGACGGCGGTCAAACTGGACCTGTTTTCCGCGCTGGATGGCAAGCCGAAAACGGCGAAGGAGGTCGCGGGGCGCATCGGGGCCCATGAGCCGACCCTTACCCTTTTATTGAACGCGCTTGTGGCGTTAAGGTTGCTGACGAAAGAAGGGGATTCGTATGGGAATTCCCCGGCGGCGGAGAAGCACCTCGTCCGCCAGTCCTCTCAGTACATCGGGCACTTACTCGTGCTGCACGATGCGGAATGGAACAACTGGGGGAAGTTGGAGGAGACGATCAGAACCGGGCACCGGCCGGTCGACCGGCATGTCTTTGAAACCGATCCTGAATTGGGAAGCAACGTGTTGGCGGTGTTGCATCGCATCGGTCAGCAAAGCGGCCCCGATTTGGCCAAGCGGCTGAAGCTGTCCGGGCGTGAACGTCTGCTGGATTTGGGCGGTGGCGCAGGAACAAATGCGATCGCATTCTGCCAGGTCTATCCCGAATTGACTGCCACGGTATTCGATCTTCCCGCGACGCTCCGGTTGACGGAGAAAACTGTCAAAGAGGCAGGGCTGGAATCGCGGATTGCGTTGCGCCCCGGCGATTTCAACCGGGATGCCCTGGGTGGTCCCTATGATGTGGCGCTCATGTCCGACATCCTGCATTATCAAACCTTCGAATCGAATGCCGCCTTGGTTGGAAAGGTATTCACTCATCTGGCGCCGGGTGGCCGGCTGGTCATCAAGGATCGTTTTTTGGACGAGGCGGGTACAGGCCCGGCTTGGACGACTGCTTTTGCCATCCATATCCTGGTCAATACGCAGCAGGGAGGCTGTTACCGAACCGGCGATGCGATGAGTTGGTTGACCAAGGGCGGGTTTACCTCCGTCACGGAACTGGAGAAAACAGCCGTGGTGCAGGGTATGAAACAGTAAGGGGTGAGGGGGAAGGCGTGAGCGGGCGGGAGTCGGAAGAATGATGGATTGGTTACGGGAACCTGGATTTTTCGGGACGCATGCCACGGTGGGGGCTGACCTGAGCCAGTTTATGGCGACACTCTTTACCGCCCTATTTGTCCTGGGATGGTTTCAGGCCCGGAAGCGCCGTGCCGATGCCCACCATTGGTTGATGTTGGGCGGCATGATCTCGATGCTCAGTTTTTTCATCGCCTATTACCTGTTCCGGCAACTCGGTGTGCTGGCGTTCGAGGGCAAGGAAGGGTTCGGCGGATCACAGACGCTGTACGACTATGTGTTCATCCCTGTGCTGACGCTCCATATTATTCTGGTCATGATCGGATTGGTCATGGCCGTGTACATGATCGTGCTGGGTTTTCGCTCCCAACAGTTCGTGGACGGCATACGATCACTTCGAGAGTCGCTGTTGCAGACGACATGGAGGAAGGTGGGGTTGATCTTGGGCGGGATCACGGTCGTGGTGCTCGGCTTGTTTGGGTCGCGTGTCGTCACCGCCGGATTTTCCATGCGGAAGTTTGAGGTCTACCTGATCTTTCTGCTCATTGTGGCCTTTGTCTTTGGGATCGAAATGGTGATCCAGCGGATTTGGCCGAACGGCGGGCAACGCCATCGCGCGCTCGGCCGTTTTACCATGGTCATCTACTGTGTGCTGTTCGTCACCGGCAGCTTCACCTATACGATGTTGTATATCCTGTACCCGGGCAAGATCGGTTAGGACGATGCGCATTCGTTCAGAAACGCCTCACGCCTCACGCCTCACGTTTCACGGTGTTCCAGCATGTTGACCTGCGGCTGTGGGCGCTGGATGCATACGGCGGGGATCGAAGAGCGGGCCTATGACGACGGGGCGTTGCAATGGTTCATCCGATCCGAATGTCGCGGGTGCGGATTACACGTGGGGATCGATGTCCCGGCGGGGCAGATGCATGGATTGGTCGACCGGCTCATGTGGACGGACGAGGCCCTGCACCGCCTGGAGCGGATGCCGCCCTATCTGGCTCCTCTCTATCGTGCGGATGTGGAAAGCGTGGCTCGTGTCCGTGGCGAACGGGTGATCACGTATGAGACATTGTTGCGGCCGTCTACCGGGGAACGGATCGAATGGGAGCCTGAAGCGGAACGGCGGTTGGAGAACGTGCCGGCTCCGGTCCGCGCCATGGCGCGGGTCGAATTGGAGCGTACGGCGGCGGATCGCGGAACGTTCCGCATCACCGTGGCGCTGATGGAAGAAATCAAAGCCAAGTATTTCGGAATGGGGGCGAAGGGATGAGCGGGTCCTGTCGTCGACCAGCTCGCGCGTCCTCGCACCCCGCCCGGTGTGGGGACCCCGCTGCGGGCGCGCAAGCGCTCTGGTCGACGCCACCCGCTCAAGGGAAGTGGAAGTAGAGAGATGCTGCATCGGATGGCGCTACGAGTATTGCCGAGTTTGAGCCTGGTGGTGACGGAGGACTCTGTCCGCAAGCAGAAGCGGATCGTGATGTTCGTGCCCGGGTTCGTCGCGTTCGGCATCTATCGGTTGGCCAAGCATGTCCTGCCGCTCGATGACGCGTTTGTGCTGCTCTTGGTGAGCAGTCTGGTGGCGGTGGTGACGGCGTTGCTTGCCTATCGTGTCGGACGAGCGGTTTCGTGGACGGCGATGGTGCGCGAGGATGGGAGTCGGCTGCTTGGCTGGGTGGCCGGATGGATCGGCGCAGTCTATGGTATCCAGCTGTCACTATTGGTCTTGGCGATTTTGTGGATGGCGGGTTACAGCTATCTCCAGCACCCCGACGGTCCGGCTATGATGGCGATCATCATTTCCTGTACATCGGTGGCGCGCGATGCGTTTGAGATCGGTCATGTGCGAAAGATTGCGTTGATGGGAAAGCCGATGCCGACGTTTCCGGACGGCGCCGGCTTGCGTCAGATGTTGGGAAGCCATGCCGCACAAGTTGCTCCTTGGGTTGTCGCCGGATTGGCGATCGGTGCAGCGGCGGCTTCGTTCGGGCAGGCCGTGGGAGGACAACAAGCGGCATTTGTCCAATTGTCCGCTGTGACGATCCTGGGCGGTGCGATCACGCTCTGCGCTTACTTCGGCGGGTTGAAACCTCAGGCGTCATGGATGGCGGGATTGGCCGAGACTAAGACTGCCGAGTTGCTGAAGTATTGGTGGTGGCCGGGATTGGCCTTTGCGGCTACGTACTATCTGGTTGCGGTCGGCGTTGCCGTATTTGTGATGAAACAGCCGGAGTTCCCGATGGTCGTTGCGGCGATCGGCGGCGCGCTTGTCACCGGATTGATGGCGCTCTACGGCTATTATTTGGGGTATCGCCGAAATGTGGAAGAGCAACAAGGGCGGAGCCTGAGTCCGGCGCTGCTGCGTTGTCCGTTTGTCATGGGCATTCTTGGAAAGTCGGCAACGATGGGCGCGTCGATGGCACCTTCTGCTCCGGCTCCGGGATCGAAAGCGTAAGATGAATATCATCCGTTCAAACGAGAAGCTGACGTCACTTGCGCTGGTCCTTGCTGTGGTTGCCTTGTGTGGTCTGTTCAGTCCGGCGCTTGATTTTCCTGCCTGTGCCGAGG
>MSXM01000011.1:0-32753 GCA_002083565.1 Nitrospira sp. ST-bin4
GCGATCAGCTGGCTGAGTACCAGGCTAAGGTGGCGGCGGCGCAGCATCTGGCCGATCAACGCAAGGCCGCGCTCGATCAAACCCGGGAGAATATCCTCCGTTTGGAAGCCACGGTGCCCATGGAGGCGGAACGCGCGGCGGCTTACAAACGCCTGCTCGAACATGAGGCCGTGACGAAGATGGATTTCCTGCAGGCCGAGGGACAGCGGATCGACAAGACGCAGGAACTGGCCGGGCAGAAGAAGAGGCTGCAACAAGACATGGCGGCGCTTGCGGAGGCCGACAAGCACTATCGGGCCATGATCTCGGAATTCCAGCAATCCAAGCAGGCGGAGTTGTCCATCCTTGAAACCAAAGCCGCCTCGCTCACACAGGATGTGACCAAAGCGGGCCAAAAGGCGGACCTGCAGCGGCTGACGACGCCGATCGACGGTGTGGTGCAACAGCTGGCTGTACATACGGTCGGCGGTGTAGTGACACCGGCTCAACCGCTGCTCATCGTCGTGCCGCAGGAGCATCCGGTCGAGGTGGAAGCGCAGGTCGAAAACAAAGATGTCGGGTTTGTCAGCGAGGGGCAGCCGGTTGAAATCAAGGTCGAAGCCTTTCCGTTCACCCTGTATGGAACCATTCCAGGCCGGGTCTTGACGGTTTCCGGCGACGCGGCGCCTATCGAAAAAGTGGGATTGGTGTATCCCACCAGGGTCAGCATGGATCGGGGGACCATCCAGGTCGAGGGGAAGCAGGTCCATCTTACGTCCGGCATGGCGGTCACGGTGGAGATCAAGACCGGCCAGCGCCGCGTGATCGAGTATCTCTTGAGCCCGCTGCTCAAATCCGTTCAAGAAAGTCTCAGGGAACGGTGATCAGATGGTGAATCTGTCCGTTCCTTTTGTCCGCTGCGTGTTGCTCGCCGGGATGATTCTATTCGTCCAGGGACAGGCTGGCCCTGCAGTTGGCGAGGAGGCCGGTCTGGCCGAACCGCTGCCTGCCCCGGCACTCCATCTTACTCTAACTCTAAAAGGCACGTTGGCCGCTGCGGCGGATAACAACCCTGATGTGCTTCTCTACAAGGAACGGATTCAAGAGGCGCAAGGGCAGGTACGGACGCAATTGGGAGCCATGTTGCCCAATGTGTCCGCCAATGTGCGTCAGACCAGGCAGACGCAGTTTCGGGGAACGTTCGGACTCGATCCGGTCCGGTCCGACCCCTTCAGTATCTTCGATACGCGCATCAGTGCGACTCAGAATCTGTTGAGCGCCAGCCTGATCCAGCGTTGGCGGGCTTCCCGTGAAGCTCTGCATGCCACCGAGTTCGAGGCGGATGCGAGGACGTTTGACACGATGGCCAGTGCGGCGTTGCTCTACATGGAAGGATTGAAGGCCATGGCGATGGCCAAGATGCATGAGGCGAATGAATCGATCATGAGCGAGTTACTGGGGATCGTGAGACAACGGCAGCGCGGCGGGGTGGCCACCGGACTGGATATTGCACGGCTCGAAGCGCAATTGGCTGCGGAACGGCAGCGGGGATCCTCGGTGCGATACGATCTCGAACATGTGAAACTCAGTCTGATCAACCTGTTGGCGTTGCCCCATGAGAGCAGGTTGGTACTGGCAGACGAATGGTCCACGGACGTGCAGGACATCCCTTCGCCACAGCATGCCGTGGAGGATGCGTTGGCACGTCGTCCGGAAGTCCAGGCGCAGTTTACCCGTGTTAAAGCGTCGGAACTGACCTACTCCTCGATCACCGGAGAACGGCTGCCATCGCTGGTGGCTCAAGGGGACTATGGCCTGATCGGAAACCGGTGGAACAATACCCTCGATACCTATCAAATGGCGTTGAGCCTGCAAATTCCTCTTTTTGACGGGGGGCAGCGTGAAGGCCGCATCGCAGAAGCGCAGAGCCGGTTACGACAGGAAGTGTTCAGGATGAGGTCGGTCGTCAATCAGGTCAAGATGGAAGTCCACGATGCGCTGGCCTCATTGGCGGCGGCGAAAGAGCAGGTCGGTATCGCACAGACCGGCCTGAAGATGGCGACGAAAGAACTGGAGTTGGCCCGCGAGCGCTATGTCGTGATTACGGCCGCCAGCCATTTTGAATTGACCAATGGTCTCTCGGCGGTGGCCCGCGCCAGAGAAAATCTGGTGACGGCTCTCTTTCAGCTCAATGCTGCCCGGGTCCATATCGCCCGCTCGACCGGCAATCTCCATGCGCTCAATTAGCCCGTCGATCCCTTGACTTGATCCGGCGCTTCACTCACACTGCCCCTGCATGTACGACCAGCCTGAATCCGAACTCCTTCGTCTATTGGCGGAGCGGGCGGGGATTGCCGCCGATTACTACGACATTGCAGGAATACACCATGTGACGACGGATGAGACCCGCCGTGCGATTCTCGCCGCGATGGGCTTTCGTTCGTTGCATCGGACCGGGCTTGTGGAGGCCCTGACAGCCTGGGACCATCGCCCTTGGGTGCAGGGCTGCGATCCGGTTCGCATTCTGCGGCTGGGGGAAGCGCCCGGCTTCTGGTCGTTGTGTGTGCCTTGCGAGAGCGCAGATGATGCGGCCGTGCGCGTCCATTGGTTTCTGTGTGCAGAGAACGGTGAGCGCTGTCATGAACGGGAAGAAGGGCCAGGGCTGACCAGTGCCGAGACACGCAGCATTGACGGACGGCGCTATATTCGCCTGACGTTCGGGCTCCCGCCGGATCTGCCGCTCGGCTATTACGAGGCGCGGGTACACGCGCAGGGCGGTAGTGCGGACGTCAATGTGAGATTCCGGCTGATCGTGGCTCCCGACCGCTGCTATGTTCCGGAGAGCTTTCAGCAGGGGGGCCGTCTCTGGGGTGTGGCGCTGCAGCTCTATTCCTTGCGCAGTGAACGTAATTGGGGGGTCGGAGACTTTCACGATCTTGCCGATGTCGTCGAGTGGGCCGGCAAGGGGCTGGGCGCGGCGATGATCGGTCTCAACCCGCTGCATGCGTTGAAGAATTCAATACCCTATCACATTAGCCCCTATTCCCCGAGCAGCCGACTGTTTCTTAATGACCTGTACATCGATGTCGAGGGTGTTTCTGAATGCCGCACGGCGCCTGAAGTGCGGGAGCGGCTGACCGATCCTTCGTTCCGCGCGCGGATTGAGGCCGCCCGGCAAAGCGACTTGGTCGATTACGATGGCGTGGCGTCGGCCAAACGCGAAATTCTGAATCTGTGTTACCAGGCCTTCCTCCGGGACAACTTTGAAGGGGCAGAGCCGGAATTGAAGCCGCACACGGATCGAGGGTGGAGCTTCCATAGGTACGTGCTGGAAGCAGGAGAACCGCTGATCCGCTACGCTCTGTTTCAAGCGTTGGAAGAGGAGGGACGAGCGGATTCCGTCTCCACCATGTGGACGGACTGGCCGGAAGGATACCGCATGCCGGCATCCGATGCGGTGCGTGAGTTTCAGCGCCGGCAGATGCACCAGGTACGCTTCTTTCTGTATCTCCAATGGCTGGCGGCAGAGCAGTTGAGCGTGCTGAGGAAGAACACGGCCGAGGCCGGTATGCCGATCGGGCTCTACCACGATCTTGCACTAGGCAGCGATCGACATGGCGCCGACGGCTGGCGTTTTCAAGAGGTGCTGGCGCTGGGCGCCGATTGCGGCGCGCCGCCCGATGCGTTTGCTCCGGAGGGACAGAACTGGGGATTTTCCCCGGCCGATCCTCTTCGTCTTCGGGAGAGCGGCTACCAGTATATGATCGAGTTGTTTCGCAATAATCTGCGTTACGGCGGCGCGATCAGGCTTGATCATGTGATGGCGCTGTTCCGGCTGTTTTGGATTCCGCGCGGGGCGCCCGCGTCTCAGGGGACGTACGTGCACTATCCTGCCGAAGATCTCCTTGCGATCCTTGCGCTGGAAAGTACGCGGGCACGCACGCTGGTGATCGGAGAAGACCTGGGCACAGTCCCGGACTGGGTGCGTGACAGGCTTAGGAGCGCAGGCGTTCTCTCCTATCGGGTATTCTATTTTGAGCGAACCGAGACTGGAGCCTGGAAGCCGCCGGGCACGTACCCGGGCCAATCCCTTGCCGTTGTGACAACCCATGATCTTCCTACGTTAAGCGGATATTGGGAGGGAGCCGACATTCAGACTCGTGATGAGCTGGGTCTTATCGGGTCTGAACAAGCCAAAATTGGGATGTTGATGGAACGGCAGGCAGACAAAGCGCGAATCATCGGGGCATTACGATCAGAGGGGCTGTTGCCGCCCGGTGTCTCCGACGATCCAGGCCTGACCCCGGTCATGACCTGGGAGCTGGCCGATGCGATTCATCAGTATCTGGCACACACGCCTGCCTGGATGGTCCTGGCGAATATTGAGGATGTGATCGGTCTGCGCGCGCAAACGAATGTGCCGGGAACGGTCGATCAACACCCGAATTGGCGGCGGAAATTGAATGTGACGATCGAGGACCTGGCGCAGGATGTCCGATTCACGCAGCTTGCGGCACAGTTGCGCCCGGCACGGTCTCTTGGGTAAGGACATGCCGCACACAGCCTTGGATTCAGGCAGAACCAACGACCGACTATGATGCACCGTAACCATCTCATCCTGAGCATTGCGGCCGCCTGTTTTCTTGTCATCTTTGTCATTGAAGAGTTTGCCCCCGTTAACGTCGTCGGCGCATACGGATACGTGCTGCCGATCTTGCTGGTCGCGATTCTGCGTAACCGGACCTTGATGCTGGTGACCGTGCTGGCGTGTGTGGCCGCGACCTATTCAGGTCTGCTGCAGCCGACCAAGCCCGGGCGGTTTCAGGCGGCGGTCATCAATCGGAGCGTCGTGGCCGGGGTGTTGTTGCTGGTCGCGTATCTCGGCATGAGTTGGGAGGAACGCAAAGCCCGTGAGGCGGAGGCGCGGGCGGCGCTGGCGCAAGAGACTGAGAATCTTCTGAAAGCCAATGCGCAGCTCGTCGAGGCGAAGGATCGGCTCAACCGGTCTGAACGGCTGGCCGCGGTAGGCCAATTGGTGGCCTCGGTGGCGCATGAGGTGGGGACGCCATTGCATTCGATTGCCTGGCATGTGCAAGCGCTGGCGGAGGAGCCGGCCTTGACGCCTGATATGAGGAAGCGGGTGACCGTCATTGATGAGCAGCTGACGCGAGTGGTGCGCATTATTCAGGACTTGCTGTCCTCGACCCGACCTCGCCAGCCTCAACCGAAGTGGCTGCCGGTGGAGCAGGTGATCAATCCTGCGGCTGTGCTCATGGAGCCGGCCTTCCATGCGAAAGAAATCGCATTGACGGTGGTGATTCCTGAGCACCTTCCGCTCGCGTGGGCCGATGCGGAGAAAATGCATCAAGTGCTGGTCAATCTTTTGACCAACGCATTAGCCGCCACGCCACCCCAGGGCACTGTGACTGTTTCGGTTGAATGCCGCCCGGTTTCGCCGGACGAACTTGAGCGAGGCCGCCGTGTGGCCGAGGCGATGTCTCCGCTGGTCATCGTGATTGCCGTGCAAGATACGGGAAGCGGGATGCCGGCAGCCGACGCACAGAAAGCCTTCGAGCCGTTTTTCACCACGAAGGCGGTTGGCAAGGGGACCGGCTTAGGGTTATTCTTGAGCCGCGAAACGGTTGTGGCCCATGGGGGCGAGCTTTCAATCGACAGTGAGGTGGGGCGTGGTACCACAGTGACAATGACCTTGCCTGGATTACAAACTGAGCCGGCGGCGGTATGAGGGGATCGATGCATACGGCGACCATTCTTGTGGCCGATGACGATGCGGTCGCGCGTGAACTCCTGGCCGATGCCCTGAGACAGGAAGGCTATGCTGTCGAGGCGTTTGCCAGCGGAGAAGAGGTGATCGCACGCGGGCGACAAGGGCGCGTTGATCTGGTGTTGACCGATATCCGGATGGGCGCGGTCGATGGACTGACGGTCTTGCGGGAATTCAAACGGATGAGCCCCGATACGGAAGTCGTGGTATTGACCGCATTCGGATCTCTGGAAGGCGCAATCGAAGCGATCAAACAAGGGGCGTACGACTATCTGGCGAAGCCGTTCAAAAAAGAGGAGATCAAGCTCGTCGTGCACCGGAGCCTCGACCACTGCCATCTGTTGCGTGAAAATGCCCGATTTCGCGAGGAACTCAAGGGCAAGAGTAAAGGAATGGATGAGTGGTCGCCGTTGGTGGGCAGCAGCCCGGCGATGCTCGAAGTGTATAAGTTGGTCGCCCGGGTGACCGACAGCAAGAGTACGGTATTGCTCCAAGGAGAAAGTGGAACAGGAAAAGAACTGATTGCGCGGGCGATCCATGTGAACGGGCCTCGCCGGGATAAGCCGTTCATTCCGGTCAACTGCGGTGCGTTGCCGGATACGCTGTTGGAGTCTGAAATGTTCGGGTATGAGAAGGGTGCGTTTACCGGCGCGGTCGGCATGAAAGCCGGGCTGTTCGAGGCCGCAAACGGCGGCACCCTGTTTTTAGACGAAATCGGGGAGCTTGGTCCGGCATTACAGGTCAAGCTGCTGCGCGTCATGCAAGACCAGGAAGTGCGCCGCGTCGGCGGTACGGGATCAGTGAAGGTGGATGTGCGGATCATTACGGCGACGAACCGGAATTTGGAGCAGTACGTCAAAGAAGGAAAATTCCGTGATGACCTCTACTATCGGTTGAATGTCGTCAGGATTACATTGCCTTCGCTGGTGGAGCGCCGGGAAGATATTCCGATGCTGGCGCATCATTTTCTCCAGAAGGCGTCGTCCGGAGGGCCGAGTGTCGTCCGGGGGATCCTTCCGGAAACCATTGCCGTGCTCACACAATACCGGTGGCCTGGTAATGTGCGGGAGCTTGAGAATGCGATCGAACGGGCCGTCTCTTTAAGTCATGGGCCGCTTGTGACGCCGGAAGATTTACCTGAGGCGGTGCGACAAGGCTCTCTCGACGAGGAGGAGAGGAAGCTGTCTCGAGAGGAGCTCGCACATGATGCGTACCTGACTTTGGAGGAAGTTGAGAAACGGCATCTGATTCGCGTGCTGAAAGAGATGAAGGGGAATAAAGTCAAAGCCGCAAAAATTCTAGGCATTGACAGGCGGACGCTCTATCGAATGGCCGAGCGGTTTGGTCTGGATATTGGAGAAGAAGCCGAAGGAGCAGAAAAGGAGCCTGCGTAGGGCAAAACAACAGACGCCACAGGCAATCGGCCTGTGGCGTCTGTATCGCTGCGTTATTGCAACTTGAAGAAGGATTGCGTCGTGTACGGGTGCGACACGATTTTCAACTTGTTCTTAATCAGACGGAGCTGATTTTCAGGGCTTTCCGGGTACTGGGTCTTGATGGGGGCATAGCCGTCAAATAAAGTGCGCTTGCCTTCAGTCATCACGTGCAGGCTGAGCTGAGTGGTCTGGTCAGTCCCCGGCGTGACTGTGGCTTCGACGCGGCTCTTGACGACGCCCCAGCAACAGCGATAGAGACTTTCGAGCCCGCCATTTTCCTCGCGATACCCTGTCGTCAAGGTCGTTGCGTCTTTCCAGACGATATTCTCATAGCCGCTATTGGTCAGAACTTGCGTGACGGCTTGTTTGACTTGGTCCGGGGGAGCGGCAAGCTGGGCTTGAATGATATCAGGCTGTGGATGTGAAGCGCAGCCCAGTGCTGTCAGTAGCAGTGCGGACACAAGAGCAAATCCAGTCTGTCGCATCATCGTGCACCTCCGTGGGATCATCGCGTTTGACTCTCCGCCAGTTTGTACACCATATGGGTATCGGTCTGAACCACGCCTTCAATACCATGAAGACGGGTCAAGACCAGCTGCGTCAAGGCGTCTTGATCCGCAATTTCCGCCACCGCAATGATATCGGGTTTTCCCCAACAGGGATCGATGCTCTTGATCTCCTTGAGCTGCGCCAAGGCTTTCACAACGGAAGACGTCTGCCCCGGTTGCACATTGATCATGATATAGGCACGATCAAACATCAGGGAGAGTCCCGTTTCAGGCGCATGGATCGTGTGGGGGACGGTTGCTGACGCCATGTCGCTGTCACTATAGCGAAGTAGCGGAACTGCTGTCAACGGAGGTTTTGGCTTGGAGCGGGAAGGCGGAAGCGGGGAACCGGCTCTCTTAAGTTTCGGTTTTTCCATAGGTTCACTCTGGGGTTACTTGGGTGCGACAAGCACTTCGACATTGTAGCGGTCACTGACGCGGGTTAAGTCTGTTTCCAGTCGTTTGGGGCTCCCAATACGGCCTTCCGGGTCGTAGACAAAGCAAAAGAGGGTGGTGCATCTGTTGCGGGCTGAGTAGAAGGCCGAATCCGCTGAGACCTGCTCGGCAATTTCCTTTGTGGTCATGCCGGATCTGGTTTTTTTTGCCACGATCGCGATTTGCTCTCTGTTCAGCAAGAGCGTAGTGCGAGGGACGCTCCCCGCATAGGGCGGTGTCCATTCATCAGTGCCAACCTCATCGAATTCCATCTTCAACAGAGCACGTAAGAGGTCCTGCAAGTCGTAGTCGTCTTCAATTTCGACCGTTGGCCGGGAGTCTTTTCTGAGGCGCAATTGGCGCGCAACGGCATGCAGCCGAAGACAGACTTTTCGGACAAGCTTGAGTGTTTCTTGCTCGGAAAGGGGCTGGAATGGGGGCAGATCAAGCGTGTCGAGGGCCGCTGCCGATGGCACGGATGCGATTGGCGTGGGCACCGGCGAATGTGCCGGTTGTTCTGAAACGGGACGTATTTCCTGGGTTGCGGAAACAGCCGGGGCCTGGGGCGTCACGCTGGCTGTTGTCGGGGAAGGTACCTGGGCCGCTGGTGTTTGAGCAGGACGTATTTCCTGGGTTGCGGAAACAGCCGGGGCCTGGAGCCTCACGCTGGCCGATGGCGTTGGAGTCTTGCGTACTTCTTGCGTTGCAGAGAAGGCCGGCGCCGCAGTTGTCGCGGCTGGTTTGAGTGGAGCGGCTATTGGCTGAGTGGTTGAAGCTGTGGTTGGTCGGTGCGATGCCGCGGGAGCGGTCGGTGTATGAGGCAAAGGTTGAGCGATTGTCTTCTGAGTGGCGGGTTGAACCAGCCGCATCTGTGCGGTGGTCGAGGACTGAATCTTTTGGGTTTCCCGAGCGGCGATCGGCTGGGGCTTGATCCCTTGGAGTTCCAACTTCTTGTCCTCCAAGGTGCGTATCAGGTCCTTGACTGCAGCGATGCTGTTGGCCGCTTCCGTTTTGTTTGACGTGCGAAGCTTATAATTGCGATAGGCCTGAAATTCGTGCGATCGTTCCCCGAACACGCGTTTGACGCATTCGCGGAGCTGCAATTCGGCTTTGCTCCTGGCGGCATCGCGATAGGGGAATCCTTCTTGGCTGAAATCGTTGATCGCCGCGAGGACTTCCTGAAGCTTGCTGGTCCCGGTGTCGATTTCTTCGAGAGAGATCGGTTTGGGCGGAAGTTGAGGGTTGTCTGCTGTGCGTGTACGTGCCATAGCGGTGTGGGGAAAGTGTAACTGAGGGTCCTGAACCTGGCAAGAAAACACCCGATTTTGACGAGGTGTGTTTTGGGGGTGGGTGTTTGGAGGGACGGACTGAAGGCGCACATCATCTTCCAGCCTCCTGTGATGATGGGGGTCAATCAACCCACTTAACACCTCTGGCCGATACAGGGGCTGTATGGGGGGCGCGAGCAATCGGTGGAGCAGCAAGTGCAGCGGCAACCCGTGTGAATAGATAGTCGACATTGAAAGGCTTGGGAAGAAATCGTTCCGGCTCGATCAGGA
Source organism: Nitrospira sp. ST-bin4 (assembly GCA_002083565.1). Classification (GTDB taxonomy): domain Bacteria; phylum Nitrospirota; class Nitrospiria; order Nitrospirales; family Nitrospiraceae; genus Nitrospira_D. The sequence continues at coordinate 9,743 of MSXM01000011.1, forward strand.
TCCCTTGGTTTGCCAAGTGGCTGAGAGCGTGGCTCGACATAAAGAGGACACGAAGTTCTTTCTTCACACAGAGCACCTGTTGAACAAGGTCGTTTCCGTTGACGCGAGGGTACCGATTACCGTGGGAGAGCACCGCAAAGCCTGGAGGTGGAAGAAACAGATCTGTCAGCAATAAGTCGATCGGGCCGGTCGCTGTGCTGTAGAGGGCCATGGCTTCTGAACTGCCTTCGGCCTGCAAGACCCGATATCCCGCTTTGGTCAAACTTGTGACGCACAACAAGCGCATGGAGGGGTCATCATCGACGACGAGGATCTGGCCTGTTGCTCTGGAATCGGTGGAGTCGGGATGGGCCATGGGGCAGTGAGTTCCTTAATAGAGTTAAGCGCTTTTCGTGACCATATGCCGCCTTATCGGAAGAGCACGGCCAATTCTTGAGTGGGCGATGGATACCGGAAAGGTTGGATTACATAGAGAATGAGAGGGAAGGTGAATGCGGCTGAGATAAAGGGCAGGCAGAAAACAGAACCATGGCTCCCGTAAGCTGGTATTCCCTGGCCAAGGGAGGCGATGAGCACAATGGGAGCTGCAACACGGCTTCACTCGGTGCTGATCAATCGATGGCCGTCTTCTTGTTGATGAGTGGCACGGAAATAATCTCGGTCTGTCCGTTTGGCCGCTGGATAACCGCACGCCGGATCCGTTCGAGCCGGCCTAATCCGAAGGTAAGTTCAGGAGTTTGATCGGTCAGCATGCCCACGCTTCCGATGACTGTGCGGGTATAACTCGTGCCCTGGTCCGTCTCAATGCTGATGCGAGTACCAAGACTCGCGACGGTGTCGGGAACGACGATGGTGATGTAGTTGCCTGGAGCAGTATTCAGGAATGCTCGCACCGGGCCGTCTATGTTGAGCCATACGAGATCTTGTCTGCCATCGCCGTCAAGATCGACGATCAACGGTGACTGGCCGAAGTGCCGATTCTCCATTCCCAGGGCCGGTGTGTGTTCAAAGGTACCGACCCCGTTCTCGACAGATTGCAAATAGGTACGGCCTGACAGTTTGAACCATTTATGAAGAGGCCATTTGATATAGTTCTGTGCCACAAACAAGTCGAGCTGCCCGTCGAGGTTGAGGTCCTCAAACACGGCGCCCCATGCAAACCCTTCACCGGTCAGCCCGTACTGGTCGGTCACATCGGTAAAGCGGAAGTCGCCGTCATTTCGCCAGATCATCCAGTTGTGCGTGTGGCGCTGGTCGTCTCGCAGATCGCCCGACGTCAGAAAAAGCGGAATGGATCGTCCGACATTGGTGAAAAAGAGATCCTGGTCGCCGTCGTTATCGATATCGCCGACCGCCAAGCCCATCCAAAAGCCGAAGTCTGATTTGGTAGGGACAGGCTGAAATGTTCGATCCTTCATGTTGCGGAAGATCTCGACTGCGCCGGTATTCTGGGACACGACCAAGTCCTGCCACCCGTCCGAGTCCAGGTCAACAAAGACGGAGAGGAAGGTGTTCTGCTTACTGGCCGTACCGGACGATTCGGTAATGTCGGTAAATGTGAGGTCGCCGTTGTTCAATAACAGGCGATTCGGCTTCGCGTGCGTTGGATCGTTGAAGGTCGCACTCCGGAACTTCTTCGCATTCACGAAGACACTGATGTAGAGGTCTCCGTCCCCGTCATGGTCGATATCCGACACCGCGACGCTAAACGGGACCGAGTCAGCAGGGAGATCGACGGGGATCGGTCTTTCCTGAAACCGCCCCCCGTGATTGAGATAGAGGTAGACGCCGTTCTCCCGCGCCACAATCAAATCGGTGTCCCCATCGGCGTCTATATCGATTGCCGTACTGCCGTAGGTGGCGCTGGTATTTGAGAGGCCTGTGCCGGTTTCGATATTGACCAGGCGGCCATTGCGATAGCTCAATAAGGCGTCGCGCTGTTCTTCCCCACCACCGACAAAGATCTCGTACGTTCCGTCTCCATCGATGTCGATCACCGACGCCCCGGTAAATGGATGCGTGCCTTTCTTCCACACATGCGCAAAGTCGGCCGGTACCGGAGTAAACGGAGTTGGTGGCGAAAGGGTAGTGGATCCTGATGCACAACCACTGAGGACACACAGGCCCACCATGAGGCGGACCACTGTCATGATGGGACCCGTGTCAGAGAACCAGCGGTGTTGCATGTCAGTCGCTCCTTGCAGTGGCCAGTGCATCCGGTGAACCGTTATTGGAAGGTGATCCATCGCCAGAACTCGACGTACCAGGGTGTGCCCCCGTCAGCCAGGATGGTCTCCACGGCGAACGGCATGCGATGGCCCTCGGAATCCCCAACATCCACCCGGAAGACATTGCCTTGGCGATCGGCCAAAATGAAGTTGTCCTTGGTAATGGTGGGTGCCACCATGGCGTATACGTCCCCATTCGGTGCGACGAGGGCCTTGGGAGCGAGGTGTTCCATCTTCTGCAACTTCATCGAGGCATTTGCTTTCTTCTGCAGTTCCTCTGAAGAAATTACTGTGCCGCCAAGCTCGGTGTGCAGGGGCTCCGGGTTCCCGGTGGTGGCAAGGGTGACCAAGGCGTCTGAAGCCCTTCCAGTTACGGACGCCGGCAAGTCTGCCGAGTAACCGGGTGATGCAAACGCCAGCACCAGTGCTGTTGCCGCCATGGATAGGTTAAAGGCCTCACCGTTCTTTTCCGATTTCGAGCTGATCGTTGCGTCCGTCATCATCGATCTCCTTTGGTTAACAGGTCATTGGTTGTTGAGACTTTCTGCTGTTTGCGACAACCGGACGGTCTGGACTCCGTATGTGTGCGAGAGGGCTCCGTTCATCCGATCGTATGAGCTGTAGTCCCTGCCTGCGCCAAAACCTTACAAGGCGTATGGCCTCTGCGGAATCGGAGGAGAAATGCCGTGAGCAGGAATGGGATCATCCCTGAGTCGGCGCCGATACGGGCGGGATGGTCATGAGAAGCTGATGAATAGTGCGCGGATCAACCGAAGAAGAACTAGGAGCCGAAGCCGATTATCCGGCAGCGGCAATTGGGAGAGGTATCGTCTGATGAGCCGCCAGTACGAACATGGAACTACAGAAGGGGATAGCGCCGATGAGGCGACGGTACGCACAAAGTGCGTTATCAAATGAGAGAGACGCTGGAGGTGCTTATCCGCGCGCCCAATCACGATAAGCCACTAAATAGCGCGCGGGTCAACCGAAGGTTGGTATGGTGCCCCCGATACGAATTGAACGTACGACCTACGGTTTAGGAAACCGCTGCTCTATCCAACTGAGCTACGGGGGCATGAGCTAAATCTACAGGAATTTCGAGGGGATTGGAAGAGGGGACGGGATCCTTCGAGAGGTTGCTAGCGGCCACTGTGCCCACATTGTGCCCATGAAGCTTGCGGGACGCCTTGCGGAGATCCGCATCGCTCACGATGTTGTAGTGGTCAAAAACGCGCTGGCGGAACGGATCGTGTCCGGGGATGGAGACAGGACAAACGGGAGTTGATGCTTGAATGGGCTCGTGAGATGTAGAAGCAGGGAAAGTGTGATGCGGAAATCCAGCGAGCCACGCAGTTCTAGGGCGGGTTCTTGAGAAGGAATTGGCGGACCTAAAAAGAGAATGAGTGAGTCGCACAAGACGGCTTGGCGTGAAAAGCAAACAGCGCCCGCGGCGGTAAACGGCTCCCTATATGCTAACGCCTAAATGCCGAGATAGTTTCTGGTGTGAATCCAACAACGCGGGTTTCACTTCTGCAGCGAGTACTTCGAATGAGCCCTTGAGCGAGCCTCGCACTATTTCAGACTCCGTGAGGTAACAGTCCACAGCGCAATTGAAGCGCCAAACTTCGGCATAGGCCTTACGCAGCGATTGCGCTAATTCAGGATCAAGTGAGAACATGTCCCCCTTAGTTGCCTCCCAAGCCTGAACGAGCAATTTGATGATCGCTCGACCACCTGCAAGGCTATGGCGGTCGATATGAGCGAGATTGTCAATAATTTCGGCCAAGAGCGACTGCAACTTGCGTTTCTTGTCTGATTCTGCCTTTTCACGATCACGCAGCCAAGTTACTGCCTGAGCCAACAGTGCCCCTCCAGCGCCGCCAAAGCCGACAAGCAAAGCAGTTTGCCACATCGAAGACACATCGCTGGCATTCATATGCTAGCTCCTACTAATGGCGGCGATGGCGGATAGAGGCGACCCTCCGTTTGACTCCGGCGTGTCCAACGATTGTCGTCGCTTGGCTATACGATAGACCCACGGCGGAACAGGAGCCGGATCGGCCCACAGGCCTTTCCGCCCCCCTCGTACCTCTCTTTCTAGCCCTTCCGGCACTATATTCCACGGCGCATATGACCTTTCAGTACTTGCCAAGCCCAACATCAACAAGTAATTCGCTGACTGTAACAGTCAAGTTTAGACCAACTTCGGGCCGCACGGCCTTGCCTTGACCAACCGACCGGTTTTCATGAAGTCTCGCATGGAGTTGTCGGATTGTTTGAGCGAGGTTGTATCCGTAGTACGTCAGCGGAAACTGTTTTTCTTTGCCCGGAGTTTCAATAATCTTCTTGGCCTGTTTAAGCCTCTTATCGAGCGTAGCGTGTGGGGATTCGCCAACCAACGTAAGGCAATGGCTTAGAACGCCTTCAGCAAGATTGTTGGCGCGGTCAATTGCATCGAATGGAGCATGGCGTGTAATCGCTTGCTGAAAACCCTCATAATGTTGTGTGAGAAACTCTTGAAGCGGAAGCCCAACACCTTCAAACTCTGGCATTGCTAAAGTAGGTGCTAGCTGCACTGGCGTAAAGGTGAGGACTTGACGGTTCAATGCATCGGCTTGAATTCGAGTGATGCGCCACAGCGAGTTGCGGCCAAACCCACCCGTAAGAAAATATCCAGACTTCCCCGAGCTAATGTCTGTCTCCCATGCATAGGGGCCGCCTGGAGGGTCCGCATGATAGACCCAAACGGGTACGGAAGTCTCTTGATAAATGGTACGGTTATTCCGATGTTCTTCTCTCAGATTGATAGTCGTAGAACCGGCTTTTCTATATACAATCGCTGACCAACATGGGGAACCATCGCTGGAGGGAACGGGTCGCAACACGGTGTGGGCTGGATGCTGAGACAGACTGCGCTTTCCTTTTTCGAGACCGGCAGGAGCTATATCTGTTTGGCCTAAATAGACCCCTTTGAAAATCAAAACGGTGGGGTCCATCCGAACAACTTGGTATTCCTGGACAGGCTCAGCAAATCCCTCAGAATTCTGTAAATAATAAATCGTGCGTGAAGAGGAAGGCATACGGCTCCATCGTCTTTACTGCTTCCGTGGATGTCCCAACTTCAATTTATCCGCCAGACCAGAATCAATCATTTCCCTCAGCAACTGCCGTGCCACCATCTTCGCAGTGAGCCCTCCGACGTGCGTGACTTGCCCTGTGTCCAATTGGACAGTGCCACCAGAACCGTCTTCAACTTCTACATAGCCTACTGTATAGAGCTTATCGTCAGTTTGAATTGTTACCTTGCTGGTATGCCTCATCAAGTCGCGTGGCTTGATGAGCGTGAGTTCCTTGCTATAGAGGTCGAAATGACTGTCATGAGTCACGAGCGGGATGTTTTCCACACGTGCAATGCACGCATAGAGCAAGTCTGCTCCTCGAAGACGGCTGAAAACGTCATACAAATTCAGCTCGTACACTTTCTTCAAGAACCGCTTGGTGACATGATAGATCTCGCTATTCTCATAAAACAACGGGGCCGGTCTAAAAACCGAACGGTCTGGGTGCAGCTCTCGATATCGGCGTGATTGCGTAGCCTGAAACTCAAAAAAGATGAGACCGGGAACCACCCAAAGAGCCTTATCGTCATCATTGAGATCTCTGAAAAACGAGTAGCAACTGAAGTGCTCAGCGTCATCGGAGTTTACGATTGAGGCGAGAACACTTGCGTCGAGTGCGTAACGTTTTTGCATCTAGTGCGTCATCCCCTTCGCTACCCGGTGCTCCATCTCAATCCGGCCCAACCGTTCCAGCGGGCTCAGCCTGTGCCGCATCAGCGATAATTCCGGCTCTTTGAAGCAATCTTCTCAAGGGGCGGACAATATCCTCTGCATCGCGTGAAAGTAGAAATGTTCCATCATCGACCACGTACAAAATGCTTAGATAGCTCAGTCCAACGGTTGCAATGAAGTCCTTGGCGAAGCTGAGCAGGTCATGGATTTGTTTGTAAGTGATGGGAGGGATGTCTGTTACATTTATTGCTTCAGGATGCGCTAGTTTCTTATCTCGTCTGAATTTCAGAGCATTCAATCCAGTCGGATCACCATCAGCCAGAGAAGGTAAACGGTTGGTGTATTCACGAGCTAGTAATTCTGTTGCCTGAGTGTCTTCGAGGGATTTAATCTTCGTTTCCGGGTGCCCAAATTCAATTAATTTCTTCGAAACATACCGCCTATCTACGGGTTTAAGTGTGGAGCTGTTTGCCTGCAGAAGTTCGAGTGCGCTAGGGAGGCTTCGGAGTGTGTGCCTCTTCGGTTTGTCGTAGATTCGATTTACAGCCAGGATCGCCATCTCAGTATGCACATGTTGAAGGCGTCCAAAAAGATGGCCAAATCCATACTTTGCCTCATTGATAACAGTGGCGTTGAGGCCTATTTCCTTCACTAAAGCAAGGGCTTCTTCAGCCTCATAAATATCGACTTGCAGTCCGTTCCAGACAATGTCGTGTAGCTTGTCTGCTATTTCCATTCGGATACTCGACTATGTGCCCGTGATTGTGCCCGCTAGGGTCTCTATGCCACCCTCCGCCACCCACCGGCAACCTAAGCAGAAATGAAAAATCCCTTGTAACCGTTGAAGATCGCAAGGGGTTCTGAGTCGCCAGCAAGTTTAGGAGACCGTTGCTCTATCCAACTGAGCTACGGGGGCGTAGTTTGAATGTAGCGCACCGGCGCGCGGATTGGAAGAGGAGGGACCGCCATGCGGCCGGTGCCTGTCATCCGCAGCAGCCGCTGGAAAAGACTTGCCGCTGGCGATAGGCGTTCCAGCAGGACGCACAGAGCTGAACGGTCGAGTGGGTGAATCCATCGATCGATTCTGCTCGCCGCTCCACGAACGTTCCACAATCGGAGCAGGGGCCTGCTGCCGTTGATTCAACGCGACGCTCTTGAAGTACCACGGGACGCCTCCTTTGTGTTGGGACGAATTTGCTGGTTGCAGATCGCCGACATGAAGAGGCGATTTCGTCGCAGGTTCAGCACGGTATTTCGTCGCTGCCCGGTCGGCGACCAGCTCTTGGCCTGGTGCAATTCCTTCTGCAAGCCATGCAGTTGTTCGTTCAGCATTTCCACAACTCGTTCCAAGTCCATCAATCGGTGGTGTGCCATTGTCGTCATATCAACCTCCTGGTTAGAGTGGACAGTGCCGGATTACCCCGATAAGCACGCCTTCGATCTGAAACTCATCAGACGGTTGAACCATGATCGGTTGCATCGCAGCATTGGCCGGATGCAGTTCGATGTGTGTCTCTTTTTTAAAATAGCTTTTGATTGTGGCTTCGCGATTGACCAGCGCGACAATCGTTTGCCCGTTCTTCGCCGTGTCTTGCTTCCGCACGACCACAAGATCGCCGGGAAGAATGCCTTCATCCTTCATGGATTCTCCCTTCACGCGGAGCGCAAAAGTCTTGCCGCCCTTCAGCATGCTGGAGGGAACATCGACCAATTCCGACTGCGGGATCGGATCGATCGGGGAGCCTGCCGCGACGATGCCGGCCATTGGAATGTCGGTCTTCCGCTGTAACTGCTCCAGCACCACAGGCACGATGCCGGGGATCCGTCTCATGCCGGCTTCATAGCGAGCCACGGTGACGCGATTCGTATGCAAGGCATCGGCGAGTTGCTGCTGTGTGAGCCCCAATCCTTCTCGAATGCGCTTTATATCGTGCGATTTCATCGTGTAACCAATGGTTACACACAAGAATGTCTTATGTCAAGCGGGGTTTTCAGCGATTTTTGAGAAATATGCTCTCTCACTGTGCATAACTTGCAGTGCTGGAGCGTGATTTCAAATCTATTGCAGAGTGACCTGTACTGAAACTTGGATCTAATTCAGGCTTGTAGGTTTTCGCCTTCAATAAGATTCCAAGGCCCAATATATTGTGGTGAGTTGCCGAGGTTCCTCTATGACTAAAAACTAGGCAAGAAGGTGAGTGATGTGCTCGTTTCAGCCTCTCATGCGCAAGAACGGTAGTTATGCACAGAGATGTCCACAGAAATTGTGGGCAGTCATCGATACGAGTCTCGATGGATATTCGACCGAGGGATGGCCGATGTCTGTTGGACAGGAATGGATGAACGGAAGGGTGAAAAGAAGGGCTCTGTCCTATTCCGACAGCTCTTCATTCAGCGCCACGGTTTTGATCTGCGCACAGACGCGATGCCCGGGTCTTATCCCGAGGTTGGCGAGCGATTTTCTGGTAATGCTGGCAACAAGAGGCGCTCCGATATCCAACAACACGTCCACTGATGACTGATCGATTTCGCGAATCTCCGTGACCGTTGCGTCCAATAGGTTCAGTACGCTGCTTGGTGCCAGGGCCTTCCCTAAGACCAGGCTTACATCGCTGGAAAGAATGTGTACGCGGACGACCTGTCCGACTGCGACAGGCTGAAGCGGCACAAAGAGGGTGTGCTCCTTGAATGCGAGCTGTGTGAGGCCGTATTGCGGGTCGTGTCCTGCTACATGAGCGTCTAAGACGGCGCCGGCACGAGGCGACCCGAAATTTACTCGAAACTCCAGAGATGTCAGGATGTCATTCAACCCGCCGACTCCTGCGACCATGCCGTCTTTTAGCAGCACGACCCGGTCGGCCAGCTGGAGGATTTCGCTGATGGCATGGCTGACGTAGATCACCGGGATGGCCAGTTCCTTATGCAGTCGACGGATGAACGGAAGGAGTTCCTGCTTTCGCTGAATATCGAGGGAGGCCAACGGTTCATCCATTAAGAGCAGTCTGGGGCTTGTCAGAAGTGCCCGACCGATTGCGGTGCGTTGTTGCTCGCCGCCGGAGAGGTGATGGACGCGGCGTTCAAGCAGATGCCCGATGCCCAGGATCTCGACGACTTGTTCGACCGCAATCCGTCGTTCCTCCGGGCGAATGCGATTATAGCCGTACAGAAGATTCGAACGGACATTGTAGTGGGGGAATAATCGAGGTCCCTGGAATACGTATCCGATCGGCCTGTTGTGGAGCGGTCGGCACAGGCCTCTCGTCTCGTCTTGCCATATATCGTCGCCGAATTGCATGAGCCCGTTGGAGACCCGCTCCAATCCGGCCAGGCATCGCAATAACGTCGTTTTTCCGGAGCCGGAGGGCCCGAAGAGCACGGTGATGCCCGATGCCGGCATATCCAGATCAATATTCAGTCGAAAGCCCGGATAGTGGAGGTCAAATCGCGCAATCAAACGCTTCATGATACGTGTATGGGGAATCGGCGGTTTACAATGTACACCGCCAGTAAGACCAGAAACGAAAACATCAGCATCGCAGCCGATATCGTATGCGCCTGGCCGTATTCCATGACTTCGACGTGTTCGAAGATCGTGGTGGACAGGACGCGCGTCTGTCCAGGGATTGAGCCTCCGACCATGAGGACGACACCAAACTCTCCGACTGTATGCGCAAATCCGAGCACGATCGCGCTGACGTAGCCTCTCAACGCCATCGGGGATAGGACTGTTAGAAAGGCATCCAACTTGGAGGCGCGGAGCGACCAGGCTGCTTCCAGCGGAGCCTTGCCGACGGATTCAAACGCGCCTTGGAGCGGCTGGATCACAAACGGCATGGAGTAAAAGACCGAAGCGATGACGAGTCCGCTAAAAGTGAATGCCAGATTCACATTCGCCAACCGGCCGAGCGGTCCATAGGGGCCGAGCGTGATGAGGATGTAAAATCCAAGGACGGTGGGAGGCAGCACGATCGGCAGCGCAACCACTGCTTCCACGACCGGCCTGAAAGGGGAGCGGGTATGGGCCAGCCACCACGCGAGCGGCGTGCCTACGATGAGCAGCACAACGACCGTCGTTGCCGCCAGTTGCACGGTGACCCACAGCGCGCTCAGGTCCATATCCATCATATTCCTACCTCTAGCTCACACAGGGCTAACATTCACTTCAGCTCATATCCATAGCGTCCAATGACCGCTTGAGCCTGAGGTCCGCCCATAAATTCCATGAGTGCTCGTGCCGCCGGGTTGTCTTTTCCCTTAGTCAGTAAGATCATGTCTTGCTTAATCGGTTCATGTAGTTCGGTCGGCACATCCCAGCGAGCGCCCTTTCCGTTAAGCTTCGGGTCTAAGACTTGAGACAGGGCGATAAACCCCAATTCGGCATTGCCGGACTCGATGAATCCCATGGTCTGTCCCAGGTTCTCTCCGGTCACGATCCGAGGCTGGAGCTTTTCCCAGACCCCCAGCTTCTGCATTGTTTGCATAGCGGCTGCCCCATACGGAGCGGTCTTGGGGTTGGCGATGGCCAGATGTGTGATACGCGCAGAGGTGAGCGTGTCGGCTCCCTTCAGCAAGGAGGGATCGGGACTCCAGAGTACCAGGCGTCCGACGGCATAGGTAAAGCGGCTGTCCTTGACTCCCAGTCCATCCTCTTCCAAGCGCTTCGGCCGTTCGGTATCGGCAGAGACGAACACGTCGAATGGCGCTCCGTTCTTAATCTGAGAATAGAAGTTTCCGGTGGAGCCGGCAGCAACCTTGATGCTGTGGCCGGTGGTTTGTTCAAACTCCAGGGCGATCTCGCGGAACGGTGGAACAAAGTTGGCGGCGACGGCCACTAAGACCTGCTCGGCCCAAGCCGGGGTGACACCCGTGCATGTTATGACAAGAAAGCACCATGCAAAAATCCTCTGCTTCATGGCTCATCCTTTCTAGATTCTGGCTCGTATCTGAAAATAGAAGTAATCACTGTCTTTGTTCCCTCCCGCCGGCAGGCCCGCGGAGGCGGGGAGCCGATCGAAATAGGAGCCCTTGAACCAATGGACATACCCCACATCGAAATCCAGGTTAGAGTTGATGGCCCACTGGGCGCGTAATTCCACGTCATGTCCCAACGAAGTGCCGGCGCTTCCGGTGGTGTCTCGTAGACCGGAACTGCCGAAAAAATCCTTGCTCTGAGCGAGATACCAGACGCGATGCTTGAGTTGAACGGTCCAGCCTGGCGCGGGCATGATGATCAGCCGCCACCCCGGTGAATGGAGGTTGGTTCTGAAAAATGGGCCCCAGATGCCGGTCGGTCCGTATTCCCATCGACGTGCTCCGAACAGGGTGTCGAATCCTTCGTTTTGACCGTCGCCGGGTCTGCGGTCTCCGCTTGCGTAATCGTAGTGAAACAAGACTCTTGGAGACCAAGGCAGGTGCAGCGTGTAGCCAAGATCCAGATGTTGAAAGTGGGCAAAGTGATCGGTGACGCCGCGGGTGCCGGTCTGCCAGGCGCTTTCCACTTCGTAATCAATCTCACCCGGTCGGGGATCTTTGTAGAGGCGACCGCCGAATGTCGAGTAGGTGCGGTGGTCAACCCCACTGGCCACGCGCTGATCGTTCAAGCCCAAGTAATACGTGTCGATCTGAAGCCAGGGAAGATGCCGGCTTTCCAGGTAAGCCCCCCAAAAGAGCGACTTGTCATACTGGCGGTCGAGGCTCACATCATCACGAACGACCGGTTCCACGAAAAATGCTCGAAGGCGCCAGACTTGGCCCTGGCTGATCTGCCAGTGGAGCCCGTCGAACGCATTCGAGGTGTTCCGGAAGTCGTTCCGCGCAATCAGCCGGCGGCGGCCGAAGTCCATCGTCATGCGGCCGAAATGGACATCGTTGCGCAAGCCGCTCCCGAGCACATTGTTCACGGTGACCGACCCCAGCAATTGCAAGATGTCAAATTCGTTGACCGTCGTGGTATCCCGAAAATCTCCCAGGGCCCTGTTCAGAAAGGCTCGCGCATCCTGTCCTTCAAAGAGAAATCTGAACGGGCCATCGCCCCCTAACCCGACGCGCAGACGGGATCGAAGAAGGATCTGAGGATCAGTCTGGCCGTTGCCGATTGCCTGGCTTGCCCGCCAGGGATGATCATAGGATTCAAACCGGGTCCGCTGCTCGAGACCAAGGTCGATCCAGTCGGGTAAATGCAGTGAGGTTTTGAGATATCGATTCCAGTCAAGTTCCCGCCGTTGATTGAGGACTGCATCGGCTGGTTCGATCCAATTATTTCCGGTTTGATCTGTAACTTTGAAGTAGCTCTCATTGGTGATCCAGCCCCTATCACGCATCAGCTTGAACACCGGGTCTTCGGTGTTCTTGAATACCCACGTTCCGTTGTTCTCGGCCAGTTCGCCATATTCGACGGCCTGTGCCGATGCCGCCTCGACGAGGAGGAGCAGGGCGGTCAGAAAGCGGCACCACCGAACTCTTCCAAACACGAATGCTCCTTTCCCGGGCGCTCTCGATTCGCAAACAATTTGTGCGTAGGGATGGTCGTCAGCCGCCACGCAGCGCATGGACTGTTCCTGTTTCGCTGGTGTCATATCCGCCCAAGGCATTCAGCTCGTCTCGAAACCGGCGGCTGAGAAGTGTTTCAAACAAATGGGCCAGGGTCGGATGGGATTTCAAATAAGCTTTGGGAACAACCAGATCGTAGCGTGCCGCTTGCAGCGGCACGAAGTCGAGATCGAAGAGTTGCGCGGCCGATCGGATTCCGATCCCCACATCGGCCTGGTGTTCCGCAATGGCTCTGGCCACCCTGAAATGTGTCGATGCGATGTGGTTATACCCTGGAACTTGCGTCGGCGCCACTCCCGCTGCCCGCAACCGCTGATCGAGCAGCAGTCTTGCCCCTGAGCCTTCTTCGCGATTGACCAGGGTTATCGTGGGGTCAGAAAGATCGGCGGCCGTGCGAATGGACAACGGATTTCCAGGCCGAACCAAGAATCCCTCCTCCCATGTCGCGAAGGTCACGACTTCATAGTTTGATCCTTTGAGAGATCGGCGGAGAAACGGCATATTCGACTCGCCGGTCACCGGATCGAAGAGATGGAGTCCCGCGACATGTACTTCGCCGCGTTGTAAGGCATGGAGTGCTGCTGTGCTGCCCATCGTCCATCCGATAACAGACGTCCGATCTTTCTGTCGCCGCATATGTTCGCCGGCCAGAAAGATAGCGGGGTCGCAGCCGGCTACGGAGATTTCCTGCTCGATCGTCTGTCGATCCCGAGAAAGTTTCACGCGGACGGTCGAGCCTGATCTGCCGCCGTGTGTTTCAACGACATACCCGTCAGCCGGGACGGTGAAGGACAGTTGCTCGCCCAATCCGGTGACGGGTCTCACGATGGTCCGCTTTCCAACAGTAGAGACCTTGACTCGGACTGGTTGTGCCCCCCGCTCCTCAACGCGAGGGAGGCGGCCGATCAGGGTGCCTTCAACGATGTCTTCTTCCTGGGCAAGGCTGAACAGGTCTTCGACGCGGCAGGTCAGCACCGAGGCTAAACGGAGGGCGACGGCGGTGGTCGGTAAGTACAAGTTGGATTCGATGGAGGAGACGGCTTGGCGCGTGATGCCCGCGCGTGTCGCGAGTTCGGATTGAGAAAGCCCTGTGCGAGTGCGGAAGGATTTCAGGTGGTTGGAAAATTTCGATGTCGAATCAGAGGAGGGTTGCCTGCTTGTCATGATGATCAAGTAGCAATAATACTTGTCGCATGTCAAGTATTATTGCGTCGAGACGGGCCGTACTCAACTCCATCATCCAAATTCATGGCTGGACAGTCACCGGTTGCTCCGATAGAAGTAGTTGTTCGTCTGAGTAGGGAAATGGTTCCAGGGAATCGACGTTCAGGCTGGAGGCAGATTGCTATGACAGTTCATACACAGGTATCGATGATTGGTATGTATGTTTTCATTGGACTCATCGGGGCATCGATACAGGCGCCTGCTGCCTCGGCGCAACAATTTGGGACCCCGAAGGGAGAGGAAGGCACGCGCATCTTCAAGGCGACGGAACACCCCCACTACAGCGGGCAATTTCATTTGTCAGGTCAGAAGGCGATGTTGATCGGAAGCATGAAGGATGAGGTTCCCTGGGATCACCTCGACTACGCCGGAAAGCAACTGACCTCGGTGGAGGGAACGATCGACATCGAGGTGAACGAGGTGACCAACAGCGGCCGAGTAGTCGCCGAGTTTGTCGAGGGTACCGACCGGTATCGGATCGTGTTTGACCGGTTCGCCGCGAGGGCTCCGTTCCAGGACGGTGGCATCGCCACCAGGATCTATGAGCATGGCGATTCAAACAACGGGGATCCTCTGTACCCGAAGACGTGGCTGTACCTGGGAGGGTGGGGCACGGCGACGATGTTCAAAAATGATGCGGTGCTCTATAGGGACTACGATGCCCATTTTATGGTGATGGAACGATCCCGCGATCCCAAGACACGCGAAGTGCGATATCCGACGAAGCGGGTGCTGCCCGGCGGGGAAACCGACCCGGCCGGCATGGAAATCGATCTGTGGGTCCGATCAAAGGAACAGAACACCAAGAATTTCCCCCCGTTTGAAACATTCGTCCATCTCTGCTGGGACGAAGTTATCTGGCGGAGTGCGCGCTAAGGCTGTTGGTCGAGCGAAACTCCCGGCTCGGTGCCTTCGCGTGCTCGTGGCCGGGAATGAGCCGATGGACCGGCTTCCTCTCATGGAACTTCCTCCGACTAAGCGGCACGCAATCTTGAACTAGACCTCCCCCTCCGAGTCCGTTACACTTCGTCGCGGTCAGAGGGGGACGCTCATGCGAGACGAACGAACAGCGGATTACTATGTGCTTCTGGAACTTCTGCCGACCGCTTCCGAGATCGAGATCAAAAAGGCCTGGCATGAGCAGCTCCAGGTCTGGCATCCCGACCGCTTCACGCATGCGCCAACGCTACATGCAAAAGCGGAGGCCCGAACCAAGCTCATTAACCAGGCGTACGAGACGCTGAGCGATCCCGCGGCGCGAGCGCGCTACGATGCGACGGTGCAGCCGGCGGCGCCTTCGACTGCTCGCGCCACACGGCCGTCCTCTGCGTCGTCCTATGCAGCTACTCCACCCAGGCAGGCGGCGCCTCAGCCTCGCGAGCGACGAGGACCACAGTCCCCCATCATGCTCGTGAAGCAGGAGCGAGGTACGGTCATGGTTCCGGCTATCCATCTCTACATCGATACCGGAGAACCCCATCCGTACGATTTCAGCGGCTTCACCAGAATCGCCGGGACGATGCGGGAGCCGTTGCCGACGGGGAACTATGCCGTTGCCGAAATGCCCGAGCTGCTGGCGATCAAGAGCCTCAACGTCGAAGTGTTCTATACGATCTTCTCCAATCCTCATGACAACCGCGCCGGGTTTCTCCCGGAGCTCGAACGGATGCTGGTTTACCCGGCCCGATTCCTGGTCATCGAAGGGGTCCTCACCCATAAGAAGGGCGGAGGCCGCCTGAATCAGTATCACAAGAATGGCGTGATGGATTTTCTTGATGCGTTGACCGCGCGGTATGGTCTACAGATCATCTATGCGGATACGCGAGACGAAGCGGAAGAACGCATTGCCAATCTTGCCGCCCTCCACTACTCCTACCACTTTGCCGAACAGATGGGATTCGGCCGTTGCCTGATGGAGAACGATGTGTAGGAGCGAACGGCGTGGGAAGAAGAGCGTATGGCCGATGGCTTATAGCACGACCAAAGACAATCCCAGGCTTTTCGTGTTCGTGGCATAGACCATAGGCCAGTAGCTCCCGGTATCTCCCACTTCTAAGCCAGATTTTCCGCCAGGCTTCGTAGACCACCACGGCCACGAGATCGGACAGAGTGAGGCTTCGGCTGTTGAGTCGCATCGGTTCGTGGATGTGTTGGGACTCAACGACTGTGTCCCGCAGTCCGCCGGCAGCTCATGGGTTTCCGGAACGAGGAGGGAGATATTACCCTTTGAACAGCTGAGCAATCCGTCCGATCAGATTGCTTATTGGGGGGGATTGAATCCGTGGGGATTGAGCCGCTGCCAGCGCCAGGTATCGGCGCACATGTCCGGGAGTCCACGCTCGGCCCGCCAGCCGAGCAGGTCGAGGGCTTTGCCGGGATGGGCATAGCAGGCCGCGATATCGCCAGATCGGCGAGGTGCCATGGCATAGGCGATTCGTGTTCCGCTGGCCTGCTCGAACGCTCCTACGATATCCAACACGCTATAGCCCTTGCCGGTGCCGAGATTCACCGTCAGGCACTCTGTTGATTGGCTCCATCGATCAAGTGTCTCAAGCGCTTTGAGATGGCCGGTAGCCAGGTCTACGACGTGAATGTAATCACGTACGCCGGTCCCGTCCGGCGTCGCATAGTCGTTGCCGAAAATAGTGAGATGCGGTCGACGTCCCACCGCCACTTGTGCGACGAAGGGCATCAGATTATTCGGCGTGCCCTGCGGGTCCTCGCCGATCAGCCCGCTCGGATGGGCACCGACCGGATTGAAGTAGCGCAGAATGCCCATACGCCAGGACGCATCGCTCCGCTGCACGTCGCGCAGGATCTCCTCCACCATGAGCTTCGACCGGCCATAGGGGTTGGTCGCAGAAAGCGGATGATCTTCCGTCAACGGCAACCGTTGCGGGTCACCATAGACCGTGGCGGATGAGCTGAACACCAGCTGTTTCACCCCGCATTCGCCCATGGCCTCCAGCAGGCGCAACGAACCAACCACATTGTTGTCGTAGTAGGAGAGGGGCTGTTGCACCGATTCGCCGACCGCCTTGAGACCGGCAAAATGTATCACCGCAGTCGCTTTACAGTGCCGCAAGGCGGCGATCAGCGCGGCACGATCGCGGCAGTCGCCCCGGATCAGCGGGACAGTCTTTCCTGTGATCTGCTGGACGCGTGCCAGGGCTTCAGGGTGGCTATTGCAGAAATTGTCGAAGACTGTGACGCCGAGCCCTGCCTGCAGGAGTTCTATGCAGGTATGAGATCCGATATAGCCGGCCCCGCCTGTGACGAGAATCATGCAGCCCCTCCGCTGAATCCAATCCGATGTGTGCTTCTGGTGCCAGGGTATCAGATCATGAGGGAAGATCAAGAAAGAGAAACTATATCTGTGAAGAATTGTATCTGGAAAACAGCGGGTGGAGAGCGTAGCGACCAGCTCGCGGCCGTGTTACTGAGAGCCTGTGATTTCAGAGTTGATGAACCAGTCGAGACATTCCTTACCGGCCGTTCTCGAATCCAACCTGCCGCCAGGCTTCGTAGACCACCACGGCCACGGCATTGGACAGATTGAGGCTTCGGCTGTTGGGCAGCATGGGCACGCGGATTCGTTGTGACTCGCCGACCGCATGAATCCGTTCCGTCGGCAGTCCACGAGTTTCGGGACCGAAGAGAAAGACATCATCCGATGTGTACCGAACCAGATCGAAGCGTTGCGTGCCTTTTGTGGACACGGCGAACATGCGGCGATTCTTGAAGCGCTCCGCGCAGTCGGTCCAATTGTCATACACGGCGAGGGTGGCAAATTCATGATAGTCCAATCCGGCTCGCATCAGTTGCTTATCGTCCATCGAGAATCCAAGCGGTTTTACGAGATGAAGCCGGGCGCCTGTATTGGCGCAGAGACGGATGATATTGCCGGTGTTTGGGGGGATTTCCGGCTGATAGAGGATGACGTCGAACATACTGGCTATAGAACGTGATCTGAGAGCCGATAGCTTATAACGGATAATAGGAACAAGGGGAATCCCTTTTTCGTGCCGCTTCTTGGTATTTGGTATAGTGGACAACCACGGCCTTATCTATCTCTGAATTTGTTCGGTCTATCTGATATGCAGCATAGGTCTCTATTTGTCGTGTCGCTGGTGTTGGTACTGGCTGTGGCGGTACGCAGTGTGGTGTACGCAGAAGTCTCAGCCAATATTTCAGACGCGCATGTGATCGAACAGGCGAAGGCGGTGTGGGAAAGCGGCGAGGTAACGAGTGCGCTCGAACTGCTTGATCATGGTATTCAAAGTCATCCACGGTCGGCGCTGTTACACAAACTACGGGGCGACATTCTTGCCACGTTCCGGGGCCCCCAAGAAGCGGTTCAGGCCTATGAGATGGCACTCACTGCAGAGCCGTCTGCGTTAGAGATCCGATGGGCGAAGTGGAGTCTGTTGGTTCGATGGGGGCAAAACGACGAAGCCATTGCGGAATTACGCCGGATTGCCGGGTTCGATCCGACCAATCCGCTGGCACATCTGAAATTGGCACAAGAACTTCGGAAGCTCGACCGGCTGGAGGAATCGTTGGAGTCGTATCAAGAGGCCGTCCGACTGAGACCGGACTTGCTCGGCTGGCGATTGGCCCTGGCGCGCGCGCAGTTCGACGTGCTGGATTATCAAGGCGCAGAGGCGGGGGTGCGGGCTGTCTTAGAGCAACTCACGCCTGGCTCACCGCTGGAGATCCCGGCTAAGAATCAGCTCGCGCAATTGTACGAATCCATGGAGCGGGGACGGCGATTCACTCCTGCACTGACAGCGGGCGCTACCGAGGCTCAGCTGCGGGAATGGGCTGCTATTCGCGCAGAGGCGTGGAAGCTGTTTGCGGCAGGCCGCTATCAAGAGGCTGAGCCGGTCTATCGGCAGATGCTGGCGCTGAATCCCAGGGACGCGCTTGCCACGCATCAGTTGGGAGTCACGCTTATGCAGTTGGGACGGTGCAAGGACGCGTTGTCTGTGTTCGGAAAAATGTCGGATCTGGATCCCAGCGAGGAGGACTATGCCGACACGACATTTCGGATGGGGCAATGCCTTGTGGAACTGGAGCAGTGGGAAGATGCATTCGTGCATTTTCAGATGCTCTATGATGCAGCGGTTGAATTTGAGGAGAGCAACAAGAATGTGATCCTTCCAGCGGGCACGCGTGTGCTCTCAAAGGAAAAATTAGCCCGGTGGCTGGATAAAGTGCGGCCGCATGTTCCTGAGCTGGCGGCAGTCAAGGATGAGGCCGCAGAGAACAGCAAGGGCGGACCTGGCCAGGTTGTATCCAAAGAATTGCCGGTGGAAGAGGTCTATGCAAAGGCTACCGAGCGGGTGAAGCCGCAGAAGGCAATGGATCAGGCGGCGACACTTGTAGGCCGGGATGCGGATTTCAGCTGGTTTCGTTTCGTGATTCCGGCAGGCACCGTCATGCGCGACGATTTTCCCACGGGGGCACACGAGTACATTCCGCTCAATCCCAGCGATACATTTTCTATCGCGCAACGCGAGATCTACTTGGTCTTTGGCTTAGTGTCGGATTCATTCGATGCGGTGCCGCTCACGGCGCGTTGTACCGTGGAGTCGTCGGATATGACGGATGAGTCTCGCGTGGCGGCACAGGATCATGTGCTCACATCGATGAGCGACCGGTCCGGGTATTTTATGCTTACTCCGCCGACAACCGGATGGGCACCGGGCCTGTACCGCTGCGGGTTGTTCGCGGGAGAACACATGTCTGCATACACCCAGGTCGATGAAGTGCGGTTCCGGATCGTCGAACCCGGTGAGTGAATGCAGATGCGTATCGTTCACGGCGTCGGGTTCAAACCAAATCGGTCAGCCGTCAGTTGGGTCGATGCTGTTTATGGCCGGTCTTTTCTGCCACTGGAGTTTCAAAAGCACGGCGTGGTACACACGAGCACATGAGTGCGGCGGGTTCGACGTTCATCGGCATTATCGGCGCGGTTGTTTTTCTGCTGGCGGTATTCTCGTTCAGCCAAAGAAATTGGAAGGGCGGCTGTCTCTGGCTGCTGGTGGGGGCGGGGGTGATCGTGCTGTTGACTTATCTGGATAAGCCGTCAGCTGCGTTGTGGCGATAGCAGGTTCACCGGTCAGCGGTTAGGGTCAGCAGTATCCTCAACGGTGATTTTCAGCCAGCGACCGGCTGTTGGTAATCGACCTCGATTTTGAAACCAAGGTCTTCAATCATGCCCCAGACTTCCGGCGCAGGCGCGCCCGGCGTCGTGAGATAGCCATTCACGAAGAGCGAATCGGCCGGATACAGCGCCAACGGCTGGAGGCTGCGCAGATTGTGTTCGCGACCGCCCGCGACGCGGAGTTCGGTGCGAGGGTGAAGAAATCGGAAAAGGCACAGCACTTTCAAACAGCGTTGCGGCGTCAGATGATCGCAGTGCTCCAGCGGAGTCCCGGCGGCGGGATGAAGCGTATTCAGCGGAATAGAATCGGGCTCGACTTCGCGCAAGGCCATCGCCAGGTCGATCAAATCTTCATCCTGTTCTCCCATGCCCACGATCCCGCCCGAGCAGATTTCCAATCCGGCCGTCCGTGCGTTCTTGATCGTGGCGAGCCGGTCTTGGAACGTGTGGGTGGTGCAAACGGAGGCATGGAACGCCTCGCTGGTATTCAAGTTGTGGTTCACACGGTCCACCCCTGCGGCTTTGAGCCGCTTGGCCTGGCCTTCATTCATCAAGCCGAGTGAACAGCAAATCTGAATGGGAATCTCCTGCTTGATGGCGCGGACGGCTCCGGCAATCTCGTCGATTTCCCGATCCAGCGGACTCCGGCCACTGATCACGATGCAATAGCGCTGCGCTTTAGACGCGGCGGCCTGCCTCGCGCCCTCGACCATCTGTTTCTGCGGCAATAAGTTATAGCGCTCGATGGGCGCGGTTGAGACGGCGGATTGTGAGCAGTAGTGACAGTCTTCCTGGCAGGCGCCGCTTTTGGCGTTCTGCAGCATTTGCAGACGAACGGTCTTCCCAAAATAGCGGGATCGGACACGAAAGGCCGCATGCAGCAGGTCCAGCAGATCGTCGTCAGACGATTGGAGTACAGCGAGGCATTCATCTCTGGTCAGGGATTCGTCTTGCAGGGCTTTATCGGCAAACCGTTGAAAATCCGTCATGCGTCAATGCTCCGCGCTGTTGAAAATGATGATGGGATAATAGGACGGCCAAAACCTACACGGTTTCAAACGGAGAAGCAATGCCTTGGTAGGGGATGGCGCGAGCAGACGCGGCAGTTGCTCCTGATCCGTCCGCCGGCTGTGTGGCTTCGAGCCAGGGGAGTGCGGTCAGCGTGTTCCAGCGGGCACAGCGCCTGCAGCGGCCGGACCATTCGACGGACTCTTGCTGGCACTGCGTGCAGATGTAGGGAACGACGACGCGTTTTTTGAAGCTGAGCGCCTTTTTGAGTTCGATGATGGCCTGTTCGAATTGCTGCTTGCGCAAGAAGAGGTTGGCCATGATCTTGTGGTAATCGAGCAGATGGTCTTGTGGTCCTTCGATCGTTGAAAGAATATCGAAGGCTTCATCGATCATTTCAAGACGGTAATAGAGCTTGCCCAGATAGAACTGCAGCACGGGATTTTGCGGGTCCTGCTGCAGCGCGTCCTGGTACACACGGATGATTTCGCCCGGCTCCCCCTGGTCCAGGAACAATTCTTCAAGCCGATGCAGGATAATCACGCTCCGCGTTCTGGTATAGACCTTCTTTAAGATTTCGACGGCATCTTTGGTCTTGCCTTCATGGATCAGGATTTCGCCGAGTCCGATATAGGCGGGCAGGAAGCTGCGGTCTTTTTTAATGGCGCCCCGGAAATAGCGGCGGGCTTTATCCGGGTGTCCACGTTCGAGCAGCTGGCGGCCGACCTCATACATGTACCCGATCAGCAACGCGTTCTCAGCCTCTTTTTCCTGATTCGGAAGATGGGCCTTGAGAAGGCGATGCTGGATTTCCAGCGCCTCGCTCCACCGCTCCAGGCGAATGTTCAGGTCCCGCTTGCGAATGAGTGCCGTCAAATTGTCCGGCTCAAGCTTCAGGATTTTTTGGAATGACTGGAGCGCTTCCTCATAGCGTTTCGCGCCTTCGAGATCTTTGCTCAATTCCAGCAGCACTTCGATATTGCGCTCGTCGACACGATGGGCATGCTGGTGCAACCGGATCGCTTCGGGGAAATTCTGCTCAGCTCGATAGATGTTCCCCAGCCATAGCAGGGAATCAGCCCGGTTGGGGTCGATGGCGAGGGCTTTCTCGAAGAGCGTAATCGCTTCCATCGTGCGTTTCGACATGAAGGCATGAGTTCCATCACGATGCAGTGTGTCGACTTTTTCTTTGCGGCGCACGAGCCGGTTGCTGCGCCAGTTTATGATCGCATGGGCCGTTTGCTGCAGGCCGACGACGAAGGTGACGAAGACCGCCCCGATGGCCATAGAGATCAGGACGAGCGTGACGGGGCTAAGTTCGAATTCAGCCGACGAACTTGTATGGATAAGGACTGTCCCCGGATTCAGTTCTCGGAAATAGCTGTAGATGAAGACGCCGGCACTGACGAAGAAGATTGTGATGAGTAGTCTGAGCATGGCTAGACCGTTTTGTGCGCAGCCGCTTTCCGTACGACGATGCGCCGTTTAGGCGCGGCTACCGGAGCAGGTGCCTCCTCGGGAATCGGGAGCTGCGTTGCATCGCTCCATAGCCGTTCCAGGGCATAGTGCGATCGGGTATCCTGCCGGAAAATATGGGCAACGACATCGCCGAAGTCGAGCAACACCCACTGCCCCGATGACGTTCCTTCAATACTCAGCGGACGCTGGCCGCTGCGAGAAAGTGTGCCGTCGATATAGTCGGCAATCGCGCGCGTCTGCCGATCCGATTCAGCCGATCCGATCACCAGGTAATCGGCCACAGAGGTGAGCGGGGCGACATGCAGCACCTGGACATCGACGGCCTTCTTATCAAGCATCGCCTTGCCGATGGCGAGGGCGGTGGCCTTAGATGTTTGTGCGATCGCAATCCTCCTGATATAGGCGATGCTGAAGTATATAGGATTCGACAGGGGGCGGCAACACATTTGCCTGCGCCGTCCTTTGTCGGATCCGTTGTCGGATCTCAGACGAGGAAATAGAGCATGGCGGGATCGGGAGGCAGATGATGCCGCTGCAGGAGGGCATCGCAATATCCAATTGCG
>MSXM01000011.1:32802-45695 GCA_002083565.1 Nitrospira sp. ST-bin4
AGCGGCATGTTTGCCAGCGACCGGAACGATTGTCCCGGCCGAGGGACGATGACGAATCGACATGCTTGCAATAGCTCGATGGGCTCTTTCCAATTGGGAAGGTCGAGAAATGCATCGAGTCCGATGAGAAAATACAATTCGGCGGAGGAGCCGAACTGTCGTTGCAGTTCGCGGATGGTATCGATGGAGTAGGACTTTCCCGATCGCTGTATTTCAATGTCTGAGAGCTGGAAGGAGGGCGTGCCGGCGATGGCGAGGCGGACCATTTCATAGCGATCCTTGGCCGGAGCCAGGGACCCGTCTCGCTTGTGCGGGGGATCGCCGGTGGGAATGAAGAGCACCTGATCCAGGCGGAGTCGGTCGCGGACCAGGCGCGCAATGGTCAGATGGGCGTTGTGAATGGGATTGAAGCTGCCGCCGAGCAGGCCCAATTTCCGCAGTAAGGGGTGAGGGGTGAGGGGTGAGGGGTCGGATTCTCGGGCACACATAACTCACAACTCACAATTTACAACTCAACACTCAGAGAATGACGAGGTTGTCCCGGTGGATGACTTCCTCGTACTCCTGGGGGCCGATCTGCCGCTGAATGTCCTGGGTCTTGAGGCCTTTCATCTGCCTTAGCAGGGTAGAGGGAAAATTGACGAGGCCCTTGGCAAACTCTTTTCCGTCGGTGTCGAGGCAGCCTACCGGATCTCCCGCTTCAAACTCCCCGGTGACCTCGATGATGCCGGAGGCGAGGAGGCTTTTGCCCCGCGTGGTCAATGCCTCAACCGCGCCCTGGTCCAGGCGGACGTGTCCACGGGGGCGCAGAGTAAAGGCAATCCAATGTTTGCGGCTGGTCAGTCGCCGTTCATGCGCAAGAAAGAGACTGCCGCCTGGCCCGCCGGCAAGAACGCCGGGCAGGAGTCCGGCCCGTTCCCCGTTGACGATCAGCGTGGAGACGCCGTACTCGCCGACTTTTTTGGCGGCGCGGACTTTCGTGGCCATGCCTCCTGTGCCCTCGAAGGTACTGGAGACTCCGGCTCGGCGTTCGATGTCTTCGGTGATGTCGGGGATGAGCGGGATCAGGGAGGCGGAGGGATTCTTGCGTGGATCTTCCGTGTAGAGTCCGTCGACATCGGAGAGAATCACCAGCAAATCCGCGTCGACCAGATGGGCGACCTCGCTCGCGAGCGTATCGTTGTCGCCGACCCGGATTTCCTCCACGGCGACGGTATCGTTCTCGTTGATGATCGGCAGGATGCCGAATCCGATCAGCGCCGTCAGCGTGTAGCGGGCATTCAAGAACCGCCGGCGATCCGCGAGATCTTGATGCGTGAGGAGCACTTGGGCGACTTGAATGCCCAGCCGTTCGAACGCCTTTTCATAGGCCCACATGAGTCGGCTTTGTCCGACCGCTGCGGCCGCCTGCTTGATCGGGAGACTCTTCGGGTATTCCTTGAGTTGTAACTTCTTGATCCCGGACACGATCGCGCCCGAGGACACGACCAGCACGTCGCGGCCGTTCGTTCGGAGCGCGGCGATCTCGTCGGCTAAGCGCTCAATTTGCTCGGGACGCAAGCCCGTCGCGCGGGAGGCGATCAAGCTGCTGCCGATTTTGACGACGATGCGCTTGGCGTGCCTTAGGATCTCGTCTCGCATGGCGTCTTCCTCAGGCGGTCCACCTGCGAGCCGACGAAGGTGATGACAGCGTCGAGGCCTTCCCTGGTTGCGGACGACACGGGGAGGCAGGTGTACTGATGGCGCTTGCAGTAGGTTTGCAGTTGTGTGAGCCGATCAGACGCGCCGCTGATGTCGATCTTCGTCGCGATGACGGCGAACGGTCGGCTATTTAACCCGTCATCATAGGCAGCCAGCTCTTGCCGCATGATCTCGAAGCTGATGACCGGCTCGTCCGGCGCCCATTCTGAGACATCGATCAGGTGTAGCAGGAAGGCTGTGCGTTCGATATGCCGAAGAAACTGAAATCCGAGTCCTTTGCCGTCATGCGCGCCCTCGATGAGTCCGGGGATGTCTGCGACGACAAAGCTGCGATCCGATCCCCAGCGGACGACGCCGAGATGGGGCGTCAATGTCGTAAAGGGGTAATCAGCGATTTTCGGCGTGGCCGATGAGATGACCGAAATGAGCGTTGATTTGCCGGCGTTTGGAAATCCGACCAGCCCGACATCGGCGAGCAGCTTCAGCTCAAGCCGCAGCGTTCGTTCTTCGCCGGCCGTGCCATGTGTAAACCGTGTCGGCACGCGATTGGTGGATGTGGCGTAGTTGCTGTTGCCTCGTCCGCCCCGCCCCCCTTGTGCGATGACCGCTGTTTCCCCGTCGGCAACCAGATCGGCAAGCACCTCACCGGTCTGGTCGTCATATACGATGGTGCCGACCGGGAGGGTGACGACGGTGTCTTTCCCTGTGCGCCCGGTGCAGTTGGAGCCGCCGCCGGCCCGTCCGTCTTCTGCTTCATAATGTTTCTGATAGCGAAGGTCGAGCAGGGTTGTCAGTCTGGTGGATGCAGCTAGGACGACGCTGCCGCCATGTCCCCCGTCTCCTCCGTCCGGTCCCCCGCGAGGGACGAACATCTCCCGGCGGAAACTGCAGATGCCGTCTCCTCCTTTGCCGGCTCGCACGGTGATCAGCGCTTCATCGACAAACATGGTGTTCCTACAAATGGATGCACGATTCTAGGCTGACAGGAGTATACCCGACCTACCCATGCCGGGGGGAGGGGGATCCCGAATCATCTCAGCCGATCGATGTGGGTGAGTGCGAGGGGAATCAGGATTTGGCGAGGGCTGGGTACACGCTGACTTTCCGTCTGGCTCGCCCGCCTTCGAACTTCACCGTGCCGGTCACCCGAGCAAACAACGTGTGATCGCGTCCGAGATCGACGTTGAAACCGGGAAAGAACTTCGTGCCGCGTTGGCGGACGATGATGCTGCCGGCCGTGACGGTTTCACCCCCATAGGCTTTGACGCCCAAATACTGGGGATTACTGTCCCGCCCATTCCGTGATGATCCGCCGCCTTTGTTTGTTGCCATGGAAAGTCCTTTTTGTGCCTGCTATGCCGTAGCGATTTCTTTCACGAGCAGTTTCGTAAAACCTTGCCGGTGCCCGCGCGTCCGGCGGTAATTCTTCCGGCGCTTTTTCTTGAAGACCGTAATCGACCTGGTGCGGCCGTGCCGGACAATTTCGGCCGTGACCGTTGCGCCCTGCACGAGCGGCTGTCCGATCACCAGACCGGCATCCCCATGCACCAGGCGAACCTGGTCCAAGTTGACCACGCCACCTACGTCACCGGGCAAGCGCTCAACTTGAATCGTCGAGCCGGCCTCAACCCGATACTGCTTTCCACCTGTTTCAATAATTGCGTACATATCTTATATACCCCACATTGGACCGAATCGTGTAACACATCGTTGAAGAGAGTGTCAAGCGCGCCTCATGATTTTTGTGTTGCCTGCGTCCGGTTCGTGACGACTTCGACACGGGAGTCCCCCCTCTTCTGGAGGGCTAGGAGCGGAGGCGAAGAAAAACGTATGCTGCCCGCATAAGCAGTTCCGGTGAGATCGGTGAGATGCTATTTCCCTGGTGTTTGCCGGTTTTTTGCAAGGGAGCGAGTATGCCTTCAGCCAGCCGGTTTGTGATTCGTACCTATCACCGAATTCCTGTTCGCTGCGACATATATTACATGGGCGGGGAGTTTCTTGGAAAGGGGACGGTCATGAATATGTCCCGCAACGGGTTTCGGGTGCTCGGCGACCACCAGGTGGTGCCGGGGATGGAACTGGCCGTGCGGCTGTCTCTTTCCGATAAGGATGAACCGGTTGAAATGCAGCGGGTTGTGATTCGCTGGGTTCGCGGTCTCTTGTTTGGCGCTAAAGTGGTCATGGTGAAGCCTGACGATCAGGATCGGATCGGGATCTTCCTAAGCGCTCGCCTGCGAACCTATTTGAACCCTACCTTAGATCGCATTTCCTCTTAGCCCGCATTATTCATGACGGTTCGTGACGAAACCGCCAAGACGCCAGGCGAGACGGGCATGCGGAGCCCTGAGAGACCGAGGCATACTTGAAACAGTATGTCGAGGTCGCGAGGGGCGAGCCTGCTCGCCTGGCCGTGAGACATCTACGGCCAGGCTTGTTGCAGCGGCGTATCGGCGGTTGCAGTAGAAGCGATCATGAATAATGTGGGTTAGGGCATCTTCCTCGCACTGTATCGTAATCGTACCCCATCCGATTGCTTGACGACCTTCCAGCCTCACGATATAGTCGCGCACATCATTTCTATGCAGGCCCGTCGCCGCTGCGTGAAGGAGTAACGTCTGATGCTGGAACCGGTCGAAAAAATCTGGATGGACGGCAAGTTCGTGGCCTGGGAAGAGGCCAACGTCCATATCCTGACCCACTCGCTGCATTACGGCTTGGCCGCCTTTGAGGGCATCCGTTGCTACAAGGGCAAGTCCGGGTCCGCCATCTTTCGGCTCCATGAACACGTCGATCGGTTGTTCGATTCGACTCACATCGGCATGATGGCCATGCCCTACGACAAGAAACACATTGCCGAGGCGATCGTCGAAACGGTCCGAATCAACCGGCTCGAGGCCTGTTATATCCGGCCGCTTGTGTATATCGGCTATGGAGCGATGGGGGTGCATCCAGGCGACAATCCGATCCGCGTAGCCGTGGCGGCGTGGAAGTGGGGGGCGTACTTGGGAGAAGACGCGCTGGCGAACGGGATGCGTGCCTGCATCTCCTCGTTTACCAGGCATCATGTCAACGTGTCGATGACCAAGGGGAAAATATCGGGCTATTACGTGAATTCCATTATGGCCAAGCGGGAAGCCAAGATTGCCGGATATGATGAGGCGATTCTGCTCGACGCCGAGGGGTATGTGTCCGAGGGGACGGGAGAGAATGTGTTCATCGTCCGCCGAGGGAAGCTGAAAACGACGCCGTTGACGTCGATCCTTGAAGGGATCACCAGAAACTCCGTGATCGAGCTGGCGAAGGAGCGCAACATTCCTGTGGTTGAGGAACGGTTCACGCGGGATGAAATGTATGTTGCCGATGAAGTGTTCGTCACCGGCACGGCTGCGGAATTGACGCCGGTTCGTGAAATTGACAACCGGAAGATCGGAAGTGGCAAGCCGGGACCGATCACCATGGCACTGCAAAAGACCTTCTTTTCAATCGTGCGCGGGGAAGACCCCTCGCATGCCTCGTGGCTCACGCGGATCTGAGGGAAAAGAGCTGATAGCTGTTGGCGTAGAGCGCGCGACTTGAAGGAGCGCAGGTCTTACGTGTCGCGCTCCAGCTCCGTGCGATGAGCACAGGCGAGAGTCTTTTATCTCATCCCGGATTGACGATGAACGGATAGGGTGTGACGGCCAGGTTACTTGCCTGCTGGAGCAGGGGTGGGTTCCGTCGCAGGCTGGGCCGGGGTTGCAGGAGAAGCCGGATCGCTTTTCGTATTCAAATCGATGACGGTCGATTCGAAGGTCCGTTGCTTGGCCAAAATCGCCAGTGTGAACGAGGTAATCATGAAGATTGCCGCCACCACGACGGTGAGCTTGCTCAGGAAATTGGCCGGGCCCCGGCTGCCGAACACGGTTTGGCTCGATCCGCCGAATGAGGCACCGATCTCCGCGCCTTTACCGGATTGGAGGAGAATGGCGCCGATCATGAGGACACAGATGAAGACATGGATGATAACAATCAAAGTATACATTGTTTAGCGTCGGGCTCCGATCAATTGAGCAACGGAGGCGATTGTAACAAAAGATTCAGCCTGGAGACAAGCCCCGCCGATTAATGCGCCATCGATCTGGTCTGTCTGCAACAGACCTTCGATATTTCCGGGCGTCACGCTGCCTCCATACAAGATTCGTGTGGCGTTTGCGACGTCGCTGGACCAGGTGTCGGAGAGGAAGGTTCGAATCGTTCGATGTGCGGCGACGGCTTGATCGGTCGTCGCGGCTTTTCCGGTCCCGATGGCCCACACCGGTTCATAGGCGATTGAGACGGCGGCCATATCGTGAAGCGAAAGACCAGCCAGGCTTCCAGTCAGCTGTTGCAGAATGACCTCCGTTGTCGTTCCGTGTTCCCGCTGGGATAAGGATTCCCCGACGCACAGAATCGGTCTGATCCCATGGGCGAGGGCGGCGCGAACTTTCTTTTGAATGCCATCATTCTGCTCCCCGAACAGCGCACGCCGTTCCGAATGGCCGAGAATGACGTACCGGCAGCCGAGCTCTCTGAGCATCGGTGCGGACACTTCACCGGTGTAGGCGCCATGGCTTTCCCAAAATAAATTTTGTGCGCCGAGTTGAATCGGAGACGACGGGGTAAGCGCCGCGCGGACCGATTCCAACGCCGTGAAGGGAGGAGCGACTACGAATTCGACCGTCGGCGTGGTGGGAATCCGGGGTGCGATCTCGCGAACGAAAGCCGCCGCTTCCGAGGCGGTCTTATTCATTTTCCAATTGCCGACAATGAGGATCGTGCGCACGGTATTTTGTACTCGGCCTTCGCAGGGATTGCGATGTTGGCTAGTTGACGCGATCGGGCAATGCGACCAGACCGGGGAGTTGCTTGCCTTCAAGCAGCTCCAACGCGGCACCGCCGCCGGTGGAGATGAAGGACATGTTTTCCGAGACACCGGCTCGATGAACGGCCAGGGCGGTTTCGCCGCCGCCGACGATCGTGAGGGCGTAGGCATCGGCGATCGCGTGGGCCATCGCAAGCGTGCCTCTGGCATATGCGTCGATCTCAAAGACTCCCATCGGGCCGTTCCAGAGAATCGTCTTGGCGTTCTGGACCGCCAAGTTGAAGAGCTTGACTGAAGCCGGACCGATGTCGAGCGCGTACCACCCCTTTGGAATTTCCTGGACCGGGACGATCTTGCTTTCCGCTCCGATCTCTCGACTTGCAGCCACCACGCAGTCGACGGGCAAGTAGAATTTCACTCCACGGGAGAGTGCGTGATCTTCAATCCCCCTGGCAAAATCGAGCATATCATTTTCAACGAGGGAGTTGCCGATCTCCATTCCCTTTGCCTTCAAGAAGGTAAAGGCCATACCGCCGCCGATGATGACCTTGTCGACTTTCTTGCCCAGGTTTTCGATCACGCCGATTTTTCCGGACACCTTCGCGCCGCCGAGCACCGCCACGAACGGCCGGACCGGATTGGCGATGGCTCCTTCGAGATACTCGATTTCTTTCTTGAGTAGCGCACCGGCGGCCGAGTCTTTGATGAATTTGGTAATGCCGACGGTGGAGGCGTGGGCGCGGTGCGCGGCGCCGAAGGCGTCGTTGATAAAGACGTCGCCAAGAGAGGCCAGGGCTTTGGAGAAGGCCTCGTCGTTCTTCTCTTCGCCTGGATGGAAGCGGAGGTTTTCCAATAAAAGTACGTCGCCGGGAGTCATCTTAGCCACCAGCTTTTCGACGGCCGGGCCGATGCAATCGGACGCGAAGACCACTTCTTTCCCGAGGAGCCGTCCCAACCGCTTTGCAACAGGGGCCAGACTATACTTGGGGTCGAAGGCTCCCTTCGGCCGCCCAAGGTGAGAGCACAGAATGACCTTTGCGCCTTCATCCACTACGCGATTGATCGTCGGCAGCGTGGAACGAATGCGGGTATCGTCGGTGATTTGAAGCGCTTCATCGAGCGGCACGTTGAAGTCTGCTCGAATGATTACCCGTTTGCCGTGAAGCGGGACGTCATCGATCGTTTTCTTATGCAGATTCATGGACGCTCCTTTGAGTAGCGCACCGGCATACGAGAGTCCTGAGTCAGGAGAAGGGACCGACTCGATCTCTCTTCAGCTGTGACTTAGCGGGCGGTTGCCTTTCCGGCCAGCACTTTGATCAAGTCGCGGACGCGGCATGAATAGCCCCACTCGTTGTCGTACCACGCCGTGACTTTGACCATGCGCTTGTCGACAACGTTGGTCAGCGGGGCATCGACGGTGGCGGAGTGATCGTCGCCTTTCTGGTCGATCGAGACGATGGGGTCTTCCGAGTATTTGAGAATGCCCTTGAGCGGACCGTCCGCAGCTTTCTTGAACGCCGCATTGACCCCGGCGATGTCGCAATCTCTTTCGGTTTCCACCGTGAGGTCGACCAACGACACGTTCGGGGTCGGGACGCGGATGGCAAGGCCGTCCAGTTTTCCCTTGAGTTCGGGAATGACAAGGTGCAGGGCCTTGGCCGCTCCGGTACTCGTCGGAATCATCGACATACCGGCGGCGCGCGCCCGGCGGAGATCCTTGTGGGGGAGATCCAATAACTGCTGATCGTTGGTATAGGAATGGATGGTCGTCATTGTCCCGTGCTTAATGCCGAAATTTTCCAGCAGGACTTTGGCGACCGGCGCCAGGCAATTCGTGGTGCATGAGGCGTTGGAGACGATATGATGCAGTTTGGCGTCGAACTTCTCGTCGTTCACGCCGAGCACGATCGTGACATCGGGGTCAGTGGCCGGCGCCGAAATGATGACCTGCTTCGCCCCTGCCGACAGGTGCTTGCCCGCACTTTCCCGATCGGTAAATCGGCCGGTGGATTCGATGACGATGTCGACATTCAAAGCCTTCCACGGCAATTCTTTGGGGTCCTTCATCGCCAGCACTTTAATGGGTTTCCCATCGACGACAATCTGATCATTCTTGGCCTCGACCTCGGACTTGAGTGTGCCGTGGACCGAATCGTATTTCAGCAGATAGGCGAGGGTCTTGGCGTCCGTCAGGTCGTTGATGGCGACGATGTCGATGTCGGGGTCGCCCAGGGAAGCGCGAAACACATTGCGCCCGATCCGTCCAAATCCGTTGATGCCGATCCGAATAGCCATAATATGTGGTCCTCTACGTAGGTAAAATCATGAATTCTATACGAAACCATCAGTTTAGGCTGCGATAGTAGCCAGGCCGTTTCACCCTTGTCAAGATCTTCGAAAGGGGTACTGCTGCTCGGTCCATCGCCGAGCGGCGGTGGCGTAGTAGTTGTTTTGGATAAGCGCGCAGCATATGACGTCAATGGGAATCTGTCTTGCTTGTGAGTCCGGCACTTGGCTACAGTCTGAGATGGTTGCCGTGACCATGATTTTCTTATGAATATAATGGATGACACCACCGCAAAGGCCGTGCAGGCATTGGAATGGCCGCGCCTGCTTGAGTTGCTGGCGCAGCGCGCGCTGTCGACGATGGGGATCGAGCGGTGCCGGTCCTTGCCGCTTTCGGACGAGTTGGCCGGGGCGCGCCTGCGCCAGCAGGAAACGACCGAGATGACGGGATTGTTGGAAGGCGGCGAACCCATACCGACCTTGGCGTTCCCCGATATCCGCGAGGCGCTGACTCGCGCCGGCAAGGGAGGCGATCTTGAGACGCATGAGCTGAGGGATTGCGCTCTCGTCCTGGCGCTCATGGAAGACGTCGAACGGTTGATGACTGGATGCCGGGCGGAGGCGGAGGCGCTGGCGCAGGTCGTGGAGCCGCTTCAAGGTACGAAGGGACTGCGGTCGATCAGATCGGCCATAGAGGCTGCGATTCAGCCGGACGGCGCAATCAAGGAGTCGGCCACGCCGGCATTGCGGCGGCTCACGCATCATGCCCAGGGTTTGAAACAGGAGATGCGAGAGCAGCTCGATCGGGTCCTTCACTCACGAAAGTACGAGGAGATCCTGCAAGAGTCCTATTTCGCGCAGCGTGAGGGGCGCTACGTCCTGCCGGTGAAGGCCGATATGCGGGGGAGGATGCCCGGCATCGTCCATGACGTATCGGCCAGCGGGGCGACCGTGTTTCTCGAACCGCGCGAGCTGGTCGAACTGAACAATGCCATCAAAGTGGCCGATTTGGACATTGAGCGGGAAGTGCGCCGCATCTTGCGTGAACTCACGACGTTGGTCGCGGCCAAGTCCGATCAGATCGGTGACGGGATGGAGGTGCTGGCCGAATTCGACTGTATCGGAGCGAAGGCCGAATTGAGCCGCCGGTTGAAATCCAATCCTGTCGCGTTGAACGAGCAGGGCCGCGTGGTCTTGAAACAGGCGCGGCATCCGCTGCTCATGGCGGCCAAAGAGCAGGTCGTGCCGAACGACATTGTGATGGATGAGACAAGCCGAGTCCTTGTCATTTCCGGTCCCAATACGGGAGGGAAAACGGTCACCCTCAAGATCGTCGGCCTCTATGCGCTCATGGTGCGGGCCGGGTTGCATCTGCCCTGTGCGCCGGAATCCGAGATGGCCCTCTTCACCCATTGCTACGCGGATATCGGCGATGCGCAGGACTTAAGCCGGGACCTCTCCAGCTTTTCCGCCCACATGATGCAAATGGTTCAGCTGCTTTCGGACGCTGGTGCCAGGGCCAGCGCGGGCGAACCGGCCGCGCCACGATCGCTGGTATTGCTCGACGAGCCGGTCACTTCGACCGATCCCCAAGAAGGCGCGGCGCTGGCGGAGGCACTGCTCTGCCGGTTGGCCGCGCTCAATATGAAAGTGGTAGTGACGACCCATTATGGTCCGCTCAAGGAATTGGCGCAGACCACATCCGGTTTCGCCAATGCCAGCGTGGAATTCGATGTCGAGCGGTTGGCGCCGACCTACCGATTGTTCATGGGGATTCCCGGAGGATCCTCTGCCCTGGAGATTGCCGGACGGCTGGGTATGGACGAATCGATCTTGCGCGATGCGCGACAACGGTTGCGGCGTGAGGATCGGCGGCTGGACGATCTGATGGCGGATTTGCAGCGCAAGCAGCGGCAGCTGACAGAGGACACTGAGCGGGCGCGACAAGCCAGAGACGAAGCTGAGCGGGCGGCGGGCGAGGCCAAAGCATTGCAAGCGCGTTTGGAGGAAGCCGAGCAGGAGGCTCGCAAGGGGCTGAAGAAAAAGCTCGGCGAGCAATTTCAACGGGCGAGGGCCGAGGTTCAGGCGACTGTCGATGCCGTCAAACGCGAGCAGAAGCTCATCAAGGCGAAAGAGGCTAAGCAACAGCTCAGTGAGATGGAGGCGCGTACTCGGCAGGAGTTGGCTCCCGCCGGCGAACCCATTCCGGTTGAGCAACTCGGCATCGGCGATACCGTGGAGATCGCGGGATTGGGCATGACGGGGACTTTGCTGGAACTGCCGCAGGGAAAAAAACGGGTCCGCGTCAAAGTCGGCGAAGGGGAAGTGATGGCGACCGTGGCGAATCTCATTGGTGTGGCTCGCGGGTCGGATGTATCGATTCCTCCCGCCGCGCCATCAACCAGCCCTCGCCGGTTTTCGACCGGCGGCGGGCTGGGACTCGATGAACAGACGGTGGTGGATGTGCGGGGACAAGCAGCTGACGACGCGCTTGATCAGGTCGTGGCCGCGTTGGATCGCGCCGTACTCGACGGCGCGCCATTCTTGCGGATTATCCACGGCCATGGAACGGGGAAACTGAAAGCCGCATTGCGCGAGTATCTGAAAGACTCGCCCTATGTGGAAAATTTTCGCCCCGGCGACCGGGCCGAAGGCGGCGACGGGGTGACGGTGGCGAAGGTGCGGTAGCATTCGGTGTTATTGGTTGCGATGTGTCGCAATCGAAAATGGACCATGAGGAAGTTAAAGCCAAAACCAAAGTTCAAGAGTGACGCGGAGGAAGCCGCCTTCTGGGCCTCGCACGATAATAGAACTCAAGATATTGGGTGATATTAGTCCTTCGTTTGATACAGTGAAGACTCGTTTTCCGTTTTCAGTAGAGTCTGCGAGTACACTGCTTCCTCGAAGTTGGCGAGTGTCTTGTTGATAAATTCGTTATCAATTTCTAAAGCGGCTTTGTTGAATTGTCGAGCGCGCTCATTATTTGGGTGAGTTACCTTTGGCAACTCACCCGAAAGTTTTGTAGTCAGGTTCCTTGCCGCTACAAATCCTGAGAAAAGGTAGTGTGCGTATCGAAGGCTTCCCTTGGAATCGGAAGTGCCAGCTTCAAGCCGACGCCCTTCTTCTTTTGCATTCTCCAAGATTGCGTATAGGTATGTGATGTCGTGAAGCAGTTCCCTGTCGTGCAAATCTCCTAAGTGGGTAATATTTCCTTCAAAGACTGTGCGAGGGTAATAAAATTTGTAGTCTTCCAGATTTTGCTTCTTTTCCCATGCTCTGATGGCATTGTGCATTGGATCTCTCACGGCGACTACGATGGCTTCCATTTCACCCAAGAAAGCCGTCCGAAGGTTTTCAACATTCATCATATGTTGGTATTGAAAAACGAGCAGAGAGCTTATGGTGCCGAAAGCGGCCCCAACAAGCGCAGGAATTACCGCGCTCGTCATTGTGCGGCGAAACCATGCACGGCTAGGCCTACTCATGCTAAATATCCTGGCAGCTCATATTCTCCGTGAGGCATGAAGCTTCCAATGCGGACATGGAGCGAGCCAGGGTACAGATCAGTTAGCGCGGGAAGCACGGATTCGGAAAGGTTTTCATCCAGCAGCAACCGCACAGACCCTCAAGCGGCAGGGATTGAAAGCGTGCGACGCTCTCGTTCCGCGGCATAAGCAAGACAGGCCAATACGTCTTCGTGTGTGAGCTGAGGAAACCTGGCCAGGACTTCTGGTTCAGACATGCCGCCGGCCATATGTTCCAGCACTTCGCCGACTGTGAGTCGTGTGCCACGGACGCAGGCTCTGCCGAAGCGAACCGT
Organism: Nitrospira sp. ST-bin4; assembly: GCA_002083565.1. Taxonomy (GTDB): domain Bacteria; phylum Nitrospirota; class Nitrospiria; order Nitrospirales; family Nitrospiraceae; genus Nitrospira_D. The sequence continues at coordinate 45,453 of MSXM01000011.1, forward strand.
CGGATCGATACTGATGCGATCAAGAGATGCCATAGCGTCATGATAGCCAAGTCCTGCCTGTGTCGCAAGACGGAATCACCTTATTGCGAGCAAAGCGATGTGGCGTGATGGAGTGGAGATGCCGCTTCCTGGATCGCACTGAGGATTAGGTCAGCTCAGCCAAACGCTCGAGGTGTGATTCGATATTCGCTATTGAATGTGATGTTTCGCCATCCGATACCGCAGCGTATTGCGGGTTATCTT
>MSXM01000011.1:45752-46304 GCA_002083565.1 Nitrospira sp. ST-bin4
TTTCTCCATCTCTTGAAACGACAGGCCGAAGGTCAAAAGCGAGAGATGAGGCTCATGGCTTGATGGGCTCGAGTGATTTGTCGCTGAAATGGTCCGGACCGATGCCGGCAGATGGTGCGGCTGGATAATGTCCTCCTTACATGTGATTGTCAGCCATTCCACGACATTGTGCAATTCACGGACATTGCCCGGCCAGTCGTGGCGCTGGAGCATGGCAAGCGCTGTTGGTGCGATCGTTTTGATACGGCACCCGCGTTCTTGTCTGGCGCGCTCGAGAAAGACCCTCAGAATTGGTTCAATGTCGTCAGGCCGTTCACGCAGAGGCGGGATGCGCAGCTGATAGACGTTGAGCCGATAGTAGAGATCGAGCCGGAAGCGGCCGGCCTTGATATGGGGAAGCAGGTCCTCATTTGTAGCGGCGATGACGCGGATGTTGACCTTGTGGCTGCGTGTATCGCCGAGCGGATCGATCATGTGATCTTCCAGTACTCGTAACAGCTTGGCTTGAGCAGCTGAACTCATCTCTCCGATTTCATCCAGAAACAACGTGCC
>MSXM01000091.1:0-4839 GCA_002083565.1 Nitrospira sp. ST-bin4
CGAGCCGCGAATTGCTGGCGGTGCTTCAGCTGTGGAGAGCGAGCCAGCAGATCGTGTTCCGGTACGATGTGATCCCTGGTCCCAAGGTGTTCGAGACGCAGATCCACGGGAAGCGCTTCGAGATGTACAACGACACGGTCCTCGGGTTCAACAAATCCGGCAAGGAAGTGGCGCGTATCCAGGTCGAAGAGCCGATCTATATCAGGCCGGCGGAGCGCGTGACGTGGCTGTAAGAGCGTAGTGCCGGTGCAGGGGGCGGAAAGCCAACAGAAGCTGTTCGCTCATACCCTACAGCGGATCGCGTAGGTCGAATATGGAAGGGCGGGGTTCCCCAAAGGGACCCCGCCTTTTCACGTTCTAGCAGTCTTTCGGCTCAGGATGGACTGCTGCTTCTGCGCACTTGACGGTTATCGGGAGGTCCAGTAGATTTCCAACGGTACACTCCCTATCGTCAAGAAATGGAGCGACCTCCCCGTGGACTCCCCTCAGCAGCCAGCGATTCCCTTTGCAGCGCAAGCCGTCCCATTTCCCGAGTTCTTAGCATCTGGAAAACTGCCTGATGGTTATCTGACCAGCGAATATGTCGCTCAGCAATTCGTTGAGCGTCTCGTTCACTATATTTTAAGTGTGCCGTCCGGGAGCTATTCCATGGCTGAGCTCAGCAAGCTTCTGGAACAGCTCGACCCGCGGGCGCAGGTGTTTTTTTTCCAGCGCTTGAAGGAAACAAGTCCGGAGTGTCTGAAGGACTTTGCCCCGCTCTACTACGGTTTCATGAACGAGTTCGATTCCCTCCTGTTTACATAGCGCCGCAAAATACTCCTTGTTGTCCTGCCAATCTCATGTATAATTGATAAGCGCACTTACAAAACGACACAAGGAGTATCATGAATCCATCTTTGCAGCGTGCGGTCACCAGTTTCTATAACCTTATTTACGAAGCCCAAACATTTGCGACCGCAATGGCGCGTATCGATACGGCGGAGCAGGAACATTATGCGGGACGAATTGAGGGACTGAATTGGGTGCTGGACCGATGCCAGGAACTTGAAGACATGGACGCCAATCTCACCCCATCTTCACTCCAGCGGATCCTGGGCGAAGTGAAATCTGATTTGGAACATGAACTTTCAGTTCAACGCAGAGAAAAAGGACGCCGGGCCGATGGGCGGGAAGAGGCCTTGAATTTCGTGGCAGACTACCTCTCCAGCCTCATAACGGCCACAGAGATCGAATCAGCAAAAACACCAGCCTAACCGGACGTCTATACAGAAGAACTGGTACCACAAAGCTACCCGTACCGGACCACTCTATAGACCACCCATACCAATCCGCATGTCCTCAACACCTCGCAGGCCGATGGCCCCTTGGTTGACAAGCAAACAACGCGGGGCAATGGACCGTCCACGACAAGCGCCGCCGGATTCAAGAGATCAGTTTCAGTCCCTTAATGCGTCCCTCCTCTATTGCCCTCGCTGTCGAGTTGCTACGCCAACGAGAGAACGATTATTACTCGTCCTGCCATCCGGTAATCTATACGAATACCTCTGTCTTCATTGTGGAACCTCAACCGGCTCCAAGACCGACAGCCCACAGGGAAAAGGGCAGATCGTCACACCATAGTCCGCACGTGTTCTTTGGCAAGCCCACAGCAGGCAAGAAGCCGGCGGCGATATAGAACCAACACTGTCAGCGGGAAGAAGAAGAATGAACGAGGCTACGCCGTGATTTGATCGAGTGGAATACCTTCTTCGATGAGCATCACAGGAATGTTTTCCCGGATCGGGTAGAGGATTTTCAAGTCAGCTCGAACAAGACCGTCTTCCAACTGTTCCACAACGGGCTTTTGGCCTTTATTCAGCAACGCCCCGCGCGCGACCGCTTCATTGAGCTTCCTGACCAAAGCGGGATCGGCTGTCACGACCGGTTGTTTCGTTTCCGGACAGCAAAGAATGGCAAGTAAATCCTTACTGATGCTCACAAGGGCGGCCCTCCATCATCACGTGGGTGAACGGTGCGCAACTTTCTCAATGTGACGGCGCGTAGGATAAAGGAAAGAAGCATCGAGCGCAAGCCGACCGCAGTTCTGTCTCCCCAACCCACAGATGTTCTGGTAGACTGGGAGGGGCATCCAACCCATCGCCAGCTTCTCCTATGATCAAAGCGCTCTCGAGATGTTTCTTCGCAGGTCTCGCCGTATTAGTCCCCACATGGGCCACGTTCTTGATTCTCTCAACACTCTTCAGCGCATTGGATCAGGTGGTCGGGAGCTATATGACCGACCCTCTGCCGGGACTTGGACTCCTCCTGTTGGTGCTGCTCCTCGTCATCGTCGGGTTTATTGCCGACCATATCATCGGTGAGCATTTGATGAGGCGGCTGGAACGGCGGCTTGAGCAGATTCCTCTCGTACAAAGCATCTATCTCACCTTAAAAGGGATGACCGACATCTTGAATTTCCGCTCCCGCTTTGGCACCAGCACGGTGGTTGCCTTCCCCTTTCCCCGGGACGGACTTTGGGCGATGGGATTCGTGATGGGATCTGCCCCGGCCGCGATTCAGGTCGCGCCGCCTGATAACCTTTTTATGGTATTTGTGCCGACGGCCATCCATCCCTTCACGGGATTCCTGGCGTTCGTTCCAGAACGAGCGCTCCAGCCTCTCAACCTGCTTCCGGAAGACGCGATGAAGATGGAATTCTCCGCCGGGTTCTACAAACCACGGACAGGTTGGCTTAGTGCACCCAAATCAAACCCGTAATACCATGACCCCTCCAGCAAACATCGTTGTCAGGCAGGCAGCTTATGCAGATGTAGAGACCTTGATCGGATTCAGCGCGGCCATGGCCCGGGAAACAGAAGGGCGGTGCCTCGATCGAGACAGGCTTCGCAATGGGACCCTTGCGGTATTAAATGCGCCAGAGCGGGGGTTTTTCCTCGTAGCCGAGGTTCGTGACCGAGACCGCCCTCGACTTGCAGGTCAGCTCATGGTGACGTTTGAATGGAGCGATTGGCGCAACGGAGTCTTCTGGTGGGTACAGAGTGTCTATGTAGACCCAACCTGTCGACGGCAAGGAGTCTACCGGGCTATGCATGCAGCGATCGTCGCAAAGGCAACCACTGATCCTCAAGTCTGCGGCATCAGGCTGTACGCGGAACAGAATAATCACGAGGCCCAGACCGTCTATCAACGTGTCGGATTGATTCCTGCAGGGTATGTGGTCTACGAGCAGGATTTTGTGTTATCAAAGAGAATTGACCGGGCTCATAAAGCAGATCGCTAGGAGGACTCATGCGCTTCAGAACATCCGTGCTCCTTCTTCTCGGAGTATGCCTTCTCATCAACGGCTGTGTCCTCAGCCGCGGACGGGTTGGAAACCCCATACAAGAGGAACAACTCAGCCAAATCGAAAAAGGAATCAGCAAAAAAGAATTAGTGGTGACCCTTTTTGGAGCCCCCGATCGAATTATTGTCGGCAACGACAAAGAGATTTTCCAATACTACTACTACGATGGGAAATCCCCCGGGCTTATCCTGCTTGTGTTCAACATCCTGAGCGTAAATTTGAGAAGTGATAACCTCTATGTGTTCTTTGACCGGCAAGGCATCGTACAGGATGTGATCTACGGAAAACGAACACCCGAAGTCGATTTTACACTGCGACCCTGGGGGAAATAGCGCAATCATGCCTGCACGGTACGCCCGCCTTCTCCTGGTCGTTATGCTCTGTATGAGCTTGTGGGGCTGCGCGGTTCGAAGGGTCGACTTCAACGCACCGATCATGCCGGAGGACCTGTCCTTTATCAGGGCCGGCGAAACCACCTTGCATCACGTCGTTGACCGTATCGGTGCTCCGGAAGAGATCACGGCTGTGTCCGATCAGTTCGTTGCGGAATTCAAATGGAGCACGACACGTTCTTCGTCTCTCAATTTAGGGTACTTGTTTCGAATCGTATCCCCCGTGGCGCCCACGATGACCCTCTCGGGGACAGGAATTAATATTCAGCGCCTGCTCATCATCTGCGATGACCGACTCATCGTACGCTCCTACGCGTTTGGTTTGACGGACGAACATGCCTTGTTCGAGTTCTGGCCGTTCTGACCGCCAGGGTTCCGCACGAATCACTCGCCTTCCCCTCGTCTTACAATCCCGCTATAATGCCGGCCCATGGGACCGGACTCATCTGATCACACGTCACTCGTTCATCCCGACACTACATCCTCCTCCTATATACTGGCCCATAAGGACCAGGAGTTTCTAGAACGGGACGAACTTCGCCCGATTCGAATCGGGCTCGAACTGCTGAAACCCGAGCTGATTCAGCGCGAGGAAAACATACAATCGACCATCGTAGTATTCGGCAGTGCCAGACTGCATGAGCCCGCCGCGGCGAAACAGGCGCTTCATGAAGCCGAAGCGGAGGCAGCCCGCATGCCAAATGACCCGAGATGCCGGCAAGCAGTTGCCATCGCCAAACGCAAGCTCGAGCTCGCCAAGTATTATGACGTCGCCAGAGAATTCAGTCGAATCGTGTCGTCCACATGCCAGATCGACGGGCGTTGCGACCACGTCGTCGTCACCGGCGGCGGGCCCGGCATTATGGAAGCCGCCAACCGCGGGGCGGCGGATGTCAACGCGAAATCGATCGGCCTCAACATCACGCTGCCTCGCGAGCAACGACCGAATCCCTACATCTCACCGGCGCTGAATTTTGAGTTTCGCTATTTTGCGATCAGGAAAATGCACTTCCTCATTCGGGCCAAGGCGCTCGTCGCGTTTCCCGGAGGCTTTGGCACCCTGGATGAATTGTTCGAAACGTTGACGTTGCTCCAGACCGGGAA
>MSXM01000091.1:5029-6085 GCA_002083565.1 Nitrospira sp. ST-bin4
CATGGCGCCGCTCGTTCGGTCACCGGAAGCCGTCATATGGTCGAGGTGCCGGGATTCCGCATGCTGCTCGATTGTGGAATGTTCCAGGGGCGCCGAGAGGAAACAGTGCGGAAAAACCGGGAACTGGGCTTCGACCCGAAATCACTCGGGGCTGTCCTGCTCTCGCACGCCCATATCGACCATTCAGGTGCGTTGCCGGTGTTGCCCCGGCAGGGCTTCTCCGGGAAAGTGTACCTCACCCGGGCATCGGCTGACCTCGCCGGCATCATGCTCGAGGATTCCGCGCGCGTGCAACAAAACGACTGCCGGTATGTCAATAAACATGAGAAGCGACGAGGGAAAACCTGCATTCAACCGTTATACGACGGCGATGATGTCAGGAAGATTGTCAGGAAGTTTGAAGGCGCGCGATACGGTGACCAGCTGAAGATCGCACCGCGGGTCACCGCCTCGTTTCACGACGCCGGCCATATCCTGGGATCGGCCGCTGTCCGCGTCAAATACACGGCGCGGGGCACGAGCACCACGGTTCTATTCAGTGGAGATCTGGGACGGTCCCACATGCCGATCCTGCGCGATCCCGAGCCGCCGCCCGCCTGCGACATCCTGATTCTGGAGTCCACGTACGGCGACCGGTTGCACGAACAGGCCGGCGAGGAAATGAAGAAGAAAGCCCAGGACCTGATCGCCCATGCGCGGCAACACAAGAGCAAGATCATCGTGCCGGCCTTCGCGGTGGGGCGCACGCAGGAACTGGTCATGCGGATCAAGGAACTGGTGGGCGAGGGCCGGGTCGATCCCATTCCCATCTATATCGATTCCCCGCTGGCCGACAAAGCCACGGGCGTGTTCCGGCGCCACCCGGAATGTTATGACGAGGAGACGTTGAAGACCTTTTCTTCGGATGGCGATGTCTTTGCCTCGCGCTACATCCACTTTGTGTCGTCGGCGGAGGACAGCAAGCGGCTCAATGCCATGCGGGGACCTTGTGTCATCATTTCCTCGTCGGGGATGTGTGAGGGAGGACGTGTCATTCACCATCTCAAGCATGCGATT
>MSXM01000091.1:6136-15876 GCA_002083565.1 Nitrospira sp. ST-bin4
TGGTTGAGGGCTGGGACGTGGTGCCGATCTTCGGCGTGCCGACGCAACGCCGCGCTCAAGTTGTGCGGTTCAATGGTCTCTCGGCTCATGCCGACCGAAACGACCTGCTTGCCTATGTCAGGGCGATTACCCCGCTGCCGGGCAAAGTCTTCATCGTGCACGGCGAAGAGAGGCAGGCCCTGTCGCTGGGCGCCGCCATCCAAGCGGAACATCCAAAGATCGATGTGCGAATCCCGCATCACGGTAGCACGCATGAGGTATAGTCTCAGGCTTCCGGCGCCGCTCACGGCGAAGGGGGCCATTCGGCTGCTCATGCTGTCGTGCCTTGCCCCTCTGATCTCCGGCTGTGTTTCGGTCGCTGCTGCCGAATCGGATCAGGGCCGCCAGCGGATTCGAGATCTGGGCATCGCCATCGGCTCGTATCAGCCCGGCCCCCTCAACGCCATTACTGACGTAGCCGGCGTGAAGGTCGGTCACACGACTCTCATCCAGGGGGAGGGGCCGCTCAAGCCAGGCCAGGGGCCTGTGCGCACCGGCGTCACCGTCGTGATTCCGCGCGACGACGTCTGGCACAAGAAGGTAGCCGCCGGATCGTTCGTGCTGAATGGGACCGGCGAAATGACAGGCCTCTCATGGGTGGCCGAATCAGGCTTCCTCGAATATCCCATCGCGCTCACGAATACGCTCAACGTCCCCCGTGTCGCCAACGGCGTCATGAGCTGGATGATCAAGCAATATCCCGGGATCGGCATCTCCGACGACACCCTGACGCCGGTGGTTGCTGAATGCGATGACGGGCGGTTGAATGACATCCAAGGCCGCCATGTGTCCGAGCAGGATGTGATGGCGGCACTCGACAGTGCGATCGGCGGTCCGGTGAAAGAAGGCACGGTCGGGGCGGGCACCGGCATGATCTCCTATGGATTTAAGGGTGGCATCGGCACTTCGTCGAGACAACTGTCCGGGAAAGAAGGTGGCTACACCATCGGAGTGCTCGTCAATGCGAATCATGGCCGCAGGCCTGAACTGGTCATTACCGGCGTGCCGGTGGGGAAACTCTATGAATTGCCTCAGCATATGTCCGAAGCCCTGGCGCCGGGCCAGAGCGAAGGGTCCATCATTGTGATCATTGCCACCGATGCCCCGCTCGATAGCCGGCAGCTCACCAGATTAGCCAAGCGCGCCGCGCTCGGCCTCGCCCGCACCGGGTCCACCGCGCGCCATGGCAGCGGGGACTTCATGCTCGCCTTCTCGACCGCGAATGTCATCCCGCACTATCCCAAAGACCCGGCCTATACGTTGACTCATCTCGCCGACACCCATCTGAATCCCCTCATCTCCGCCACCGTCGAAGCCACTGAAGAGGCCATCCTCAACGCCCTCACCATGGCGACAACGGTCACAGGCCGCGACGGCTACCGCGTCGAGGCCATCGATTTCGATCGTGTCAAAGCGTTGATGGTCGACCCATTCCGGAACTGATCCTTCGATTCTCAATGCCGGGTCAGATGTCGCTCCGTGGAGAAGGCTTGCAATTTCTCCCTCCCGCTCGGTATTCTCCAGTCGCCTCAGATTGGAGAACGACCAGATGAACGAGTATCAAATCGGCGGAGGCTTGCGGCTGCTGACGGCGGTTGAAAAGACCGAAGCCTTCGGCGAGTTTTTGAAGACCCGCATGGTCCGTGCCCTCGAAACCGAGGATCCGACGGAACTCCACTACCTGCTTGCGCAGGTCGACGACTATCATTCCTATCTGTGGCGGTATTACAAACAATTGGCACAGACCCGGCCTCAACGCATGGATCCAGGCGTCTGACGTTTCCGTCATCTTCACCCGCGCGCATGCCTAGCCCCTTGCCCCCATCACTTCCGCAGACCACCGGGTTGCGCTTTGCGGCGGCGTTGTCCAAACGATCGGATACGGAGGCGGCAGCGCGCGACCTGGCCGATGAAATCCGAGCCAAGCTCGATACCGCCTCGATCGATCTCGTCTGTCTGTTTTTTTCAGCCCATCATGCCCAAAAATCCGAGCTCCTAGCGGCCATGATCCGGCAGTCCCTTCACCCGCGCATGATGGTCGGGTGCAGCGGGGAGGGGGTGATTGCCGGCGCAGAGGAACTGGAAACAGCCCCGGCGGTCACGCTCTGGGCGGCATCGATGCCTGATGTGGCGCTGGAGCCGATTCAATCGTCGTTCTCGCCCGTGCAAGACCAGTTTCGGCTATCCGGTTGGCCGGAACCAAGCGCCATACAGTCCTCGTTTCTCCTATTGGCCGATCCGTTCAGCACCCCTATGCGAGAAGTGCTTGGACTCATCGATGAACGGTATCCGGGGGCCAAGGCCATCGGTGGATTAGCCGGAGGAGGGCAGGGTGAGGGGGAGAACCGGTTGATCTTCCAGGACGAAGTGCTGACGGGTGGATTGGTAGGAGTCCGGCTGTCAGGAGCAGTCGATGTCCGCCCGGTCATCTCACAAGGCTGCCGGCTCATCGGTGAGCGGTTCGTCGTCACAAAGGCCGAGCACAATCTTATCTATGAGCTCGGCGGTGTTCCGGCCTTGGAGCGGTTACAGGCGGTCTTTGAGTCATTGCCGGAGGAAGACCGGCGCCACGCCCATCGGGCCTTACATCTCGGCATCGTCATCGATGAACATCGGGACCGGTTCGAGCGGGGCGATTTTCTTGTCAGGAATCTCGTCGGGGCCGATCAAACAACCGGATCGGTGGCAGTGGGCGATGTCGTGCAAGAAGGGCAAACTGTGCAATTCCAACTGCGGGACGCCAAATCGGCCAGCGAGGACCTGAATTTGTTGCTGGCCGCCGATCGGGCTGCCCATCGCCGTCAGCCGCTCGGAGCCCTTATGTTCAGTTGCTGTGGCCGGGGACGCGGCTTGTTTGGAAAGCCCAATCACGACGCAGCGACGATGGCAGACCGGTTGGGCTCGATCCCTCTGGCAGGATTTTTTGCGCAGGGTGAAATCGGACCAGTCGGTGGCAGAAACTTCCTGCATGGCTATACGGCCTGCATGGCGATTTTTGCCGAGCAGGATTCTGCGAAAGTCACGATATAAGAAGCGGCATCATGTCCAACGCCGTTCGATGCGGCATAAGGAGGACGTATGAGAGGCCGAGTCACCCTGGGCATCATCATGACGTTGGTTTTCACACCACTATTCGGATGGGGAGGCACCATGACTGCGAACGAGAAGAGCTCGAACGCCGGGGAGACGGTCACTGCGTCCGGGCTTAAATATGTCGATCAGGCAGTCGGGACGGGCGATGTCGCCGTCGCCGGCAAGACCGTGAGCGTCCACTACACGGGGTGGCTGGAGAATGGAAAGAAATTCGACAGTTCCGTGGATCGTGGCCAGCCCTTTTCGTTTCCTCTCGGGGCGGGGCGGGTCATCAAGGGGTGGGATGAGGGGGTCCAAGGCATGAAAATCGGCGGCAAACGCAAGCTGACGATCCCATCAGACCTGGGCTACGGTTCGCGCGGGGCCGGTGGAGTGATTCCGCCGAATGCGACGTTGATTTTCGACGTCGAGTTACTCGGGATACGATAACAGGCTCCAAGCGAACAAGCTGGCAGGTCCGATCCCAACACTTTTTTCGCCTTCCAGCTTGCAAGCGTGTCAGCATGAGTTCTTATGAAACAGACTGCGCTCATCGCCCAGCATCGCGCCGCCGGCGCCAAACTCGTCGATTTTGCCGGCTGGGACATGCCCATCCAGTACGGCGGAGTGGTCGATGAGTATCAGACGGTCAGGACCACAGCCGGACTGTTCGATGTAAGCCACATGGGCCGTATCGAAGTCAGCGGGGCCGGCGCCCTGGTCTTCTTACAAGGGATTACCACTAATGACGTCGCCGCGCTTCAGCCCATGCACGCGCAGTATTCGATGGTCTGCAACCGGCAGGGAGGTATCAAAGACGATATCTTTGTCTATCGATTGGCCGGTCCGAACGAATATCTGCTGTGTGTCAATGCGTCCAATCGCGACAAGATTCATTCATGGCTGCTGGAGCATGGCTCACACGTTCCCGGCTGCCGAATCCACGATCGTTCGGCGGAGATCGCGCAGATTGCCCTGCAGGGTCCCGCCACGCGCGCAGTCGTTGCAACCTTTGGATCAACGGCGCTGGATGCGCTCAAGCTCAGAGAGTCGACCATGGTCACAATCGAGTCCGTTCCTTGCCTGGTCGCCCGGACCGGCTATACGGGTGAGTTCGGCTATGAGTTCTATGTCTATGGACCGCCGGCACCGGTCTGGAATGCGCTGCTGGACAGGGGGCAGTCCGCTGGTGTCAAGCCTGCAGGACTCGGCGCGCGCGATCTCCTGCGCCTGGAGATGGGCTATCTGCTCTATGGCAATGATATTGATGAAGCAACCACGCCGATTGAAGCCGGTGTGGAATGGGCCGTGAGTTTCACCAAGGGAGATTTTATCGGTCGCGATGCGCTATGGGCTCAGAAGCAAGCGGGTCCGGGCCGCCGGTTCATTGCCTTCGAGCTTCTGGAAAAAGGCGTCCCACGGCATGGATTCAAGATTCTTGATCCTGCCACCTCGAAACCGGTCGGAGACGTCAGCAGCGGCAATCTGTCGCCTCGCTTACAGAAGGGGATCGGATTGGGCTACGTGCCGGCGGCCTATGCTGCTCCGGGGACTTCGATCGCGGTTGATATCAGAGGCAAGGCCTTTCTCGCGACGGTGGTCAAGCCGCCGTTCTATACGCGAAAAAGGACGTGAGGCGTGAGGCGTAAGGTGAGCAGAAGATAAGATGACCAGAAATATCTACACAGGCAAAGTCGTCACTCTCAATATCGATACTGTGACTCTACCGAACGGAGCCACGATCGATCTTGAGACGATCCGTCACCCTGGCGCTGCCGCAGTCGTCCCCGTAAAGGATGATGGCACGGTCGTGTTGATCCGGCAGTTTCGCCATGCGGCAGGAGGATTTATCTATGAAATCCCTGCGGGGAAACTTCAGCCCGGCGAAGACCCTCTCCACTGTGCGTCGCGGGAGTTGGAAGAAGAGGTGGGCTATCGAGCCGCATCCTTCGAGTTGCTGACCAGCATCTTTACCGCTCCGGGGTTTGCCGACGAAGTGATCCATGTGTACAAGGCGACGGGGCTGACAAAGGGCCGGCAGCAGCTGGATCCGGACGAAGTATTGGACATCATCGAAATGCCGCTTGCAGAGGCGGTGAATAAAATCGAGGATGGGACAATCCGTGACGCGAAGACGATCGTAGGGTTGCAGGCGGTCTATCTCAGAACCTACCAGCGCTAAAACGACTTGAGGGGATTCCCACCAGAAGTGGAAACCCCCTCAAGCAAACCAGCCTCGCCGGGATAAGAAGGGAATTACTTGCCCTTCTCGTCCTTCTTCTTCTCTTCGCCGAAGGTGTCGGCATGGCCGCCCTTCTTCTCTTCCTTCTTCTTCTCGTCCCCGTAGATCGTCTCAACTGCCTGTCCGGGCTTCTTGTCCTTGCCGCCTTCCTTTGGGCTATCCCCCGCGAACGCCGGGGCGTTGAACGTCACTGCCACTGCCACTGCCATGATTGCCATCAACATGTGCTTCATAATGTTATACCCCTTAGCTTGAGGATGATTGAAATATGTGCCGCTCATTCGGCACTGGTTGAACATATAGCAAGCTTGGTGCCGGTGTATCGATCTAATGGAATACACGTATTTATGCAAATATTCCATAGGTTACAATGCTCGATTAATGAGGAGCTGAATGATTCTTCCTACGAGACCCTGTGGCAGGATTGCTGAGCCAAGACCAAACTGCCTCAGAGAGTTCATCGGGCCAAATAATCTGAAGGTCACTCAACCGGCTATTGGACCGAATTTCTACTGAACCATGATCCGAACCGTCATCAGGGAACTTCAGAAAGAAGCCGGTTCACACCGGTTGAGAATCGTGCTATCTTTCGTGCCCTGCGTGACGTCATCTGTCAAGGGTCACGCGCCGATTGTGTCGTAGAAATTGGGCGTCGTTCAATCGAATACACCATAAGAAGAAGCTACGAGGAGCAGGGACATCTATGTTGCTGAGTGGAAAGAAGGGCCTCATCATTGGCGTAGCCAATAAACACAGTATCGCGTGGGCCATTGCCCAATCTGCCGCCAGTCAGGGGGCTCAGCTCCTGTTCAATTATCAGAATGAGCGGTTGCGGCAGAATGTTGAAGAACTCGCCGCCACAGTACCGGGCGCAAAGGCCTATGTCTGCGATGTGGGGAATGATGGAGAAATTGCGGCACTGATGAAGCAGGTGGAGAAGGAATTCGGGCGGCTCGATTTTCTCGTCCACTCTCTGGCGTTCGCTCCACGTGAAGAATTGACCGGCCAGTTCGTGAATACGACGCGCCAGGGGTTCGCAACGGCGCTGGATGTCAGCGCCTATTCACTGGTGGCGGTCGCGCGAGCCGCGATGCCATTGATGACCGAGGGAGGCTCGATCGTCACGCTTTCCTATCTTGGTGCAGAACGGGTTGTGCCGCATTACAATGTGATGGGGGTCGCCAAGGCCGCGCTCGAATGCACCGTGCGGTACCTGGCCTATGATCTTGGTCCGAAGAATATCCGGGTGAATGCGATCTCTGCCGGACCGATCAAGACGCTTGCCGCCCGTGGTGTGTCAGGCATCACGAAGATGGTCGATCTTCATAAAGAGTTTGCCCCGCTCCGACGGGCCACCGAACAGGGTGAGGTCGGCGATACGGCGATGTTTCTCGTGAGTTCTTTGGGGCGGGGGATTACCGGAGAGATTATCTACGTGGATGGGGGATTCAACATTCTGGGGATGATGGCTCCCGGCGAAACTCCGGTCTCCTGACCCGTCACCGACTCTTTCACGCTCAGGCTCCAGCTCACGTAGGCTAAGGTTCTGTTCCAGCTTGTCCACCCCTCTGCCGTAAGTTGTCCCTCAGGCATCAGAATTCGCAGGCTCAATCAGTTCGCCTGACGGGAAGAGTGTTGGTTTATCAAGTGGTTCTACCTCCATCTGTACCTGGCTAACGTGGCACTGCGTTTGCTGTGTCCTCAGACATTCAGACAGACGAATCCTCCTCTTGCCACGGGATGTCCGAATGTTGAGAAAAACGCTTGGAGTCGCACTCGGCCTTATCGTGGCCGGTCATGCTCTCTTGCCGATGCCGTCTCAGGCGCAGGTTTCCGCAAGACATCTTGCCAAAGAGGCGCTTGAGGAGTGCGATCAAGGGCGGGCGGCGACAGTACGCGAAGCGCGGCTCATGCATTTCCACACGGGACAAGCGCTGGCAGAGCAGGCCGTGGCGCTCGATCAGCGATACGCCGATGCGCATTTTTCGCTCTTTTGCAATTTGGGAGAGATCCTTCGCATCGACGGCGAGTCTATCACTGCGACTTTCGGGTTCCGCCGCATGATGAATGAACTTGATCGGACACTTGAACTTAATCCCGGTCACCTCGATGCGCTTTCGGCCAAGGGAACCTTCCTCGTGAAGCTCCCTGGCGTCCTGGGAGGGGATAAAGAAAAAGGAGAACAACTGTTACAGCAGGTCGTCAAGCGGGCGCCGCACGCGGTTAATGCGCGGCTGGCCCTTGCCAGAGTCCGGTGTGAGCGCGGCCGGCATCAGGAAGCCGTAACGCTGGCCTCCGATGCCTTGGCGATCGCCCGGAAGCACAAACGGGCCGAGTTTATCCCGGAAGCAAGGGCTACGCTCCAGCAGCTGCGTACCAATGCGACCGGTGCCAGTTACAAGCCGCCGCTCTGACCCTCATTCGAGGGTTCCTCTCAACTGCTTCAATCGTCCCAGCCGTTTCTTTCCCTCGATTCGCCTGTTCTGTGAGCCTTTCGTCGGTTTCGTCGGTCTCCGTTTCTTCTTCGGGATGGCGACACTTTGAATCAAGAGGCTGAGCCGCTCAAGCGCATCTTCGCGGTTTCGTTCCTGCGTTCTGTGCTGCTGCGCCTTGATCGTGATGACGCCCGCTTCAGAAATGCGTTGATCGCGGAGCTTGAGCAATGCTTCCTTGTAAAAAGGCGGCAGCGATGAAGCGGCAATATCAAAGCGGAGATGAATAGCCGTCGACACCTTGTTGACATGCTGCCCGCCCGCGCCCTGCGACCGCACGGCATGGAGCTCGATTTCCGATTCGGGGATGGCGATCTGTGAGGAGACTTCGAACATGGGCGCCACGCCGTCATCTCCTGGAGATAGTAAGCTACCGCTTTGTCTCAACCTTGGTGGTCGGGTAAGTTGATTCCAGGACGAAACGTTTATGCCGAGGCTGTGTCGGGCGCGCATTATCGTGGCCCACAAGGGCACGGAACTTCCGGATCTGTTCAGCGCTGACTTCGATGGGGTCGTGCAGAACAGCCCAGATGACACCTTCATAACAGGGCGGGGTGGTGTAAGACCCGAAGTAGCGGTAGTACGTCAGATTTTTCGGCAAGAGGTTCATCGGGTTGATCGCACGTTCGTGGTCCTCGATGAACTCCCCGACCTTCTTCGGGGCATGTTCCAGAAATGTTTCAAAGAACGGGTTGTGTTTACCCTCCTCCATGAATACTGCCACGACTGCCGCTTCGTGCCGCTCGTTGTGATGTACAAGGTGTAGCTCCATCGGGTAGTGCTTCTGATCGACGGTGTGCTCGCTCGGGGAGTGAAAATGGAATTGTTCAAGTAAGTAGAGATCTTCATCAAATACAATGGTGCTGTCCTTGTCAAAATGGAGCACCGTCTGGCCGTGCCGTGGATAGCGGGACGCCACCTGCTCCGAAAGTGGTTCAAGTTCTTCCAATGTATGTCCGTTGTTGATCACATGAAACGGAGAATCTTTGTAAGAAAATTCAATTTTGGCGAGGTCGACCTTATAGGTTCGCAACAAATCAATGGGCGATTGAGCCATACCCTTATCACAGAGGGAAAATTCCGGTCCGATGCTCCCCCAATGCAAGGGCCCGACACTTCCCTCGTATCCCCAACGAGATCCCTCTGATTCTCCAGCATGCAGCCACTCAGCCGGCAACACCAAGGCGATCATCCACAGTACCATCAGAAGTACGGCACGCATAATGGCCTCCGTCGTAGGAGAAAGAAATTCCCGTGCGCGATTAAAATTAGCACATCCGCGTATCGATAAAAAAGATGGATCCACGGTACAAGACAACAAGAATGCGGCGGTGGACTTCACTCCGAATGGACGGGGTTGGAGTAGCGGTTCCACCAGGCAGGATCCTTCCAAAAGCACCAAGACCTCGAGGAGAGGGGTACGCTCCGGAGTTCCTATTGCAGTTCTGGCACGCGGTCGATGATACGGAGTTTCACGTCGTTGCCCAGTTGAATCTGGACCATCTTGCTGGAGAGACTTTCACGCATCTGCCGGACGTCCTGCGCGCTGAATTGCAACTGGCCGCCGCACCGTTCGACCAGGTGGTAGAGCAAGAGGGTCGTGAGGTAGTGAACCTCGTCGTCGTTGGCATATTCACTACAGTTGAGAATCTGAGGCATCGTGGTCGGGACTCGGTTGCGTCGTGTAGCGTCCTTATCGCCGAAACGCCGGCTATTCCACAATGCCCCAAAGGGAGGGGGTCCATCATGAGAAACAGATTCTTTCAGTGAATTTAACAGCCTATGAAATTGGCGGCTCCGAAGATCATAAATTTCTCAAAGAGCCCTGTCGATTGCATCGGACGAATGGAAGAGGCAGGCACCGATCCGGCGTATTGCATGGCCTAGGAAGGCAT
>MSXM01000092.1:0-8855 GCA_002083565.1 Nitrospira sp. ST-bin4
GAAGTCCTGCGCCATGCGCACCAGGGCGTCGTAGGCCGCGGTGTCGCCGTGCGGGTGATACTTGCCGATGACGTCGCCGACGATTCGGGCGGACTTCACGTGCGGCTTGTTGCTGTGCGTGCCCAGCTCGTTCATCGCGAACAGGACGCGGCGGTGAACGGGCTTGAGGCCGTCGCGGACATCCGGGAGCGCGCGGCCCACGATCACGCTCATGGCGTAGTCGAGGTAGCTCTTGCGCATCTCGTCTTCGAGGTTGACCGGGATGATTTCCTTCGCGAGATCTGCCATTGATGCTTCCGTATTCGACGTTCGGGCGGGTGCGGCGGCCGGGGCCGCGCACAGGGGCTTTCAGGGACGTGAAATCATACCAGATACAGCCCGGGCAACGGGCTGTTTAGAGGCCATAAAACAAGCACTTAGGGGCTTGATTTGGCGCCGAAAACCGCAACCATTTTTGCCCGGTCCGGGGACTCCACCACGCCGCGCTCGGTCACGATGGCGTCGATCAGCCCGGCGGGGGTGACGTCGAACACCGGATTCCACGCCTCCACCCCGTCCGCGACCGTGCGCACACCGGCCATGGCCAGCAGCTCGGCCGGGTCGCGCATCTCGATTTCGATGTGGTCCCCGTCGGCCGTGGCCATGTCCACCGTGGACGACGGCGCCACCACCATCACCTTGACGCCGTGGTGGCGGGCGGCGATGGCGTGCGAATAGGTGCCGATCTTGTTGGCCACATCCCCGTTTGCTGCAATCCGATCGGCACCGACCACACAGAGATGAATCTTCCCCAGGCGCATGAGCGAACCGGCCATATTATCAGTGATGAGGGTGACGGGAATCTTATCCTGCATCAGCTCCCAGGCCGTAAGTCGAGAACCTTGAAGAACTGGACGAGTTTCATCTGCTATCACATTGATTTTCTTGCCTTGATCCCACGCAGCACGAATGACACCAAGGGCTGTCCCATAACCTGCCGTTGCAAGCGCACCTGCATTACAGTGCGTCAGTACCGTCTGTCCGTCCTTGATCAATTCCGCTCCGTGCCGTCCCATCGCCCGACATAGCCCAATATCCTCATCAAGAATAGCCTGAGCTTCCACGATCAAGGCTTGTTTGATCCACGGGATCGGCTGGCTCTGCAATGAATCAAGCTTCTGCTTCATCCGCTCGATTGCCCAAAAGAGATTGACCGCGGTCGGTCGCGTAGCCGCAAGCTGATCGCAGATAGTACGGACGGTTCTGGAGAAGCTCCGATACTCTGTCTCGCTGACAGATTGCGCGCCTAAGGCGATGCCCAGCGCTGCCGTCACGCCGATTGCAGGCGCCCCCCGTACTTTCAATTCTCGAATCGCGTCGGCAACCTCACGATAGTCGCGGCAGTCGAGAAATTCGACGGCGCCCGGAAGCCGGCTTTGATCCAAGAGACGGACTGTGCCGTCCCGCCATTCAATCGTGGGAACCATGGGGAATCTTCTAGCCGGAACAGCGAAGGAGTGCAAGCCTTTCTTCGCCGCCGCGCGACGCACAGGGCCCACCTAGACAAACGGCAGATCTGGACGATCACGGAATTGAAGCCACAGGCGGTGCCAATTCTCCTGTTCACAGCGCCAGAGACAATGCCGGGGAACAACAGGATGCAGCAGAACATCTCGCGTGCGCGCCACAGCTATTTCTGATGTGGAAATCCGTCCCGTTATCCAGATCGCCCCATCATGATCCGTACGAAGCACACGAATATCCTCATTGGCATAGGCTTCGAGAACATCGGGAACCGGATGCCCATAGGAATTGGCCCGACCAACTGAAATCACGGCGTATTGGGGACGGATTTGCCCAAGCCACTCACGATCGAGCGAGCTACGCGCGCCGTGATGGGGAACCTTCACGACGGTCACGGGCCGACGCCCCTCTTCCCCAAGCCGACGCAGGCCATCGACCTCAATATCTGCCGCAAACAAGATCGAGTGGGCGCCACATTGTACGCGCGATACGATGGACTGATTGTTCAGAAATGTCCCGCTCGGTCGCGGTATCGCCCGTTCACTGCTTGTGCCCTCCGGCGGATTGAGAATGGTCAACTGGCAAGGACCGGATTGCAACAGCTCTTGCCCGCGAGCGGCGATGTGTCGTGATATCTGGTTCTCGGTCAGCGCTGCATCAAGATCGATAGAAAACTGTTCTGACCGGTCCGCCCCATTCGCCCAATACCGGCCGACTGGAATATGACGGAGAACCCAGATCAGTCCGCCGACATGATCGAGCTGATCATGTGTCCCTATGACGTGATCAAGATGAGCAATGCCTCGGTTCCAAAGAAACGGCGCCACCACCCCGCGCCCCATATCAAAACGTTCATATCGCGCCCCACCGTCGATCAGCACCGTTTGACCATCCGGCAATTCAATGACGGCGCTGTCCCCCTGCCCCACGTCCAGAAACGTCACTCGCCAATGATCCCCATCCGGCCCTACACGTGGTGAAGCAACCCACCAGCACATGATAAAGAGGGCGATGCCTGCCCCCACGATGCGGAGGCGATGCGGCATACTGCCCATACTGACTACAATGAGTCCTGCGTAAAACACGATGATGGCAGGAATCGAAGGAGCCGCGACATGCCACGCTCCACCAGGAATACCGGCACACCAGCGGAGTCCCTGAACCATCCAGGCCAGTAGCTGTTCCAATATCGTTCCGATGATAAGATCTTCGGCGCCAACGACGACTGTCCAAGCGGCTGCGAACAACCCCAGCGGAACCAGCAGAATTCCCGTGAACGGAACGGCAAACAGATTGGTCACGATCCCCATCCATGGAACTTGATTGAAGTAGACGGCTACGACAGGAAGCGTAGCCCACGTCACCGCTCCGCTGATCACAAAGGCGTCACGACCATACCGGGCAACAGTCTGGGCTCTGGTTTGTCCGGCACTTACGATGTCCTCATCCCAAGCCCCCAGCCACTGCACGGTGCGGATGATCATCAACACCGAGAGGAAAGAAAGCTGAAACGAGATGTCGAAGAGGGCCCGTGGGTCATTCAGCAGAATAATCAAAGCCGCCGCTGCCATAGCATGGTGCGCTCGCCGCTCCTGTCCCAACCACAACGCAGCCAACGCCAGTGTGATCATGGCCAAGGAACGGATAGTCGCCAGCTCAGCGCCGGCCAGCAAGGCATACAGTGCCACGACCGGCCAGGTCGCGAGAATTGCGATCTTTGTAGGAGTGATAGTTCGAGAGAGTTCCAGTAACAGAGTTGATGGCAACCTCAAGATTGACTGTTTGCCGATCCAGAACACGACCAATGCCACTAAACCGAGATGCGACCCTGAGATCGACAGCAGATGCACCGTGCCTGTCGTCATGAACCATTCCTGAAGTTCCGGTTGAAGAAACCCTCGTTCTCCTATAATGATTCCGAGGAAAATGCCGAGCGATGGTTGACTCAATGTATTGACGGCCGCATTTCGAATCATCGCCCGCCAGCGATCGATTCGATTCCACAGCATCCAGCGCCAGGGCTCTTCACCTGACTCCACGATGCGCACTGCATGCTCTCCTGCAACCGTCGCCGTGAGGCTAATTCCCTGACGCTCCAAATAGGCAGCGTAGTTGAACCCTCCCGGATTCAATGATCCGATTGGAGGATGGAGTCTCGCCCGAAACGACACCAGATCCCCCTGATACAAGACATCATCAGGCTGCCGCCACACGAGACGCATCCGTCGCGATTCGAGATCGGCTCCCTGAAACTCGATGAGCATTGTTTGGCGGTCCGGACCGTGCTGAACTGGCGCCACGATACGGCCGGTGACCTCGGTTTGCAGCAAGTCACGACGATCGGGAGGAGACGGATCAGGCTGGAGCGGCGGAATCAGAATAGTCCAATAGAGCACCCCGGCAAGGAGGGAGCTATACAGCCACAGCGCCCGTTTCAATTCAATGAGCCCGGCTCGCTCGAGCAGACTCGATCCCAGAGCAAGTCCAGCCAACAGACCGGAGAGAACGACAGGAAAGAAGGGGAATTGCGATCCGCAGAAGAGACCGAACAGAAACGCAGCAGTGAGGGACGGCAGCATGAGACCCCTCATGCAAAGGAAAACCGTCTATCCGATATGCGCTCGCACGACGCGAGCCAGCCCTTCCGCCACATCGTTGATGACGGAATCCTTCTCGCCTTCTACCATAATCCTCAGCAATGGCTCGGTCCCGGAATACCGAACGACCACCCGTCCGCAGCCGTTCAGGCGCTGCTCGCTCTCCCGCATCGCCCGTGCGATATCGGGGATCGATTCCAGATCCGCCTTCTGCTTGACCTTCACATTCAGCAAGATCTGAGGGACCGCCGACATCGCTTTGGCCAGCTCCGACAAAGGCTGTGTTGTGCGCTTCATGAGAGACAGCACTTGCAGCGCGGAAATCAGTCCGTCCCCGGTCGTATTGTGGTCGAGAAAGATAAAATGTCCAGACTGTTCACCGCCGAAATTGTAGCCTTCCGCCTGCATCCGTTCCAGTAGATACCGGTCACCAACCGGCGTTCGGACCAGCTTGATGCCGGCCTTAGACAGGGAGAGTTCCAGGCCGAAATTGCTCATCACGGTTCCGACCACTGTCTGCCGAGCCAGAAGTCCCTGTTTATGAAGATCGAGTCCCAGGGCTGCCATGACATGATCTCCATCGATGATTGTTCCCTGTTCACACACAAAAATCGCCCGATCTGCGTCGCCGTCCAGCGCGATCCCAAGATCCGCTCGATGGCGGAGAACCGCTTCTTGAAGCTGCCCTGGGTGGACTGCTCCGCAGCCGGCATTGATATTCATGCCGTCCGGCTGGTTTCCAATAATTTCCACCTTGGCGCCCAGCTCTCTCAAAACCATCGGAGCCACCTTGTATGCGGCGCCGTTCGCACAATCGACGACAAGCTTCATCCCTTGAAAATCAAGATCGCGCGGGAGCGAGCGCTTGGTAAATTCAATGTATCGTCCATCGGCGTCGTCGATGCGATAGGCCTTCCCGACCAAATCCGCTGTCGGCCGAAGATGGCTGATCTCATCGGATACGATCAATTCTTCGATCCGAGCCTCCACCTCATCAGGCAGTTTGAACCCATCGTTCGAGAAAAACTTGATCCCATTGTCCTGGTAGGGGTTGTGCGATGCCGAAATCACGACCCCGGCATCAGCCCGCAGGCTACGGGTCAGAAAGGCAATGGCCGGCGTCGGCATCGGCCCGACGAGCAGCACATCGACACCCATGGAGCAGATCCCGGACGTCAAGGCGGATTCCAGCATGTACCCGGAAATGCGCGTGTCCTTCCCGATGACGATTTGGTGGCGGCCGGCCCGCCGCATAAAAATATGCGCGGCCGCCCGTCCCAACTGCATCGCCATTTCGCTGGTCATGGGGTCAAGATTAGCCGTGCCGCGGATGCCGTCTGTCCCGAATAATTTACGCATCATGCGCCTTTCTACCTGAGGATGTGGCAGCTCCGATCGCCGCCGCCACCTTGACGACATCCGCCATCATTCCCACATCATGCACACGTAGAACCCGAGCGCCCCGGTCGACGGCAAGCGCCACCGCGGCGGCGGTTCCCCATTCGCGATACTCCGCAGAGCGGCCGACCAGTTGGCCGATGAAGGCTTTTCGTGACACTCCGACAAGCAACGGACGATCCAACATCGCCAACTCCGCCAGACGATTGAGCAATTCGAGGTTGTGCTCCAGCAGCTTACCAAAACCAATTCCAGGATCAAGCACGATATTTATTTGAGCGATGCCTGCTTCCATTGCAACCCGCATACGTTCCTTGAAAAACTGCATCACCTCCGCCACCACCTCACCATACGTCGGCGCCGTCTGCATGGTCTGGGGAGTCCCTTGCATATGCATCAGGACGACGCCCGCGCCGCATCGCGCCACCACCGACGCCATTGCTGTATCGTCCCGCAACGCACTGACATCGTTGACGATGGACGCGCCTGCATCCAAGGCGGCTTGCGCCACTCGTGACTTGGTCGTGTCCACAGATATCGGGACTGTTGTCCGGCGTGCCAGCTCGGCGATGACGGGAACCACTCGTCCCAGCTCGTCCTCCTCTTTCACCGGATGGGCGCCCGGCCTGGACGATTCAGCTCCAATATCCAGAATATCCGCCCCCTGTTCAAGCAATTTGATCGCATGGGCGATTGCCCGTTCGGAGTCTGGATATCGCCCTCCGTCGTAAAACGAATCCTCCGTGACATTCACGATGCCCATAACCAGCGGACGCTCGCCGCACGTAATTTCCCGTCCCCTGGCGACAAGCCACGTCTGACAGGGCACTGCTTGCGAGGAAGATCTGCTCATGCTGACTCGTGTCATCGGTTATATGACAGAGTTCGAATCCCATGTGTGCCTCGTCACATACGAAGCGCACCAACCCGGTTCAGCGTCTTGATAAGAAAATTGCACCGGTTCCCTCCCACAAGGGAACCGGTGACTATCGAGAGAGCTGTTAGACAGGCACCGTTTGAGAGGAAGACTGCAAGAGAATTTGATCGATCTCCCGCGCATCCAGCACTTCTTTTTCCAAGAGCGCTTCAGCTAACGCCTTCAAGCTGGTCATTTGTTCGGTCAAGACGCGCTTCGCGCGCTCATAGTTCTCCGTCACAAACCGTTTGATCTCAAGATCGATCTCCAACGCGACCTGATCGCTGACATCCCGCTTGGCCGAAAAATCACGGCCCAGGAAAACCGCATCCTCTTTCTGCCCGAACGTCAGCGGCCCCAACTTTTCACTCATCCCCCACTCACAGACCATTTTTCTCGCCAGATCCGTCGCGCGCTCCAAGTCGTTTCCGGCGCCGGTTGTGACATGCTGAAAGACCAGTTCTTCTGCAACCCGACCACCCATGAGAATCGCGAGCGTGTTATACAGGAATTCCTTCGAATAGTTATGGCGGTCGTCGGTCGGCAACTGCATCGTCAAGCCAAGAGCCCGGCCTCTGGGAATAATCGTCACTTTATGAACCGGATCGGTTCCCGGCAGGAGTTTCGCCATCAGTGCGTGGCCGGCCTCGTGATACGCCGTAATCCGTTTCTCCTCGTCTGTCAGCATCATGCTCTTGCGTTCGGCACCCATCATGACCTTGTCTTTCGCCATTTCGAAGTCTACAGTTTCGACTTCTTTCTTGTTTTGGCGGGCCGCCCATAACGCTGCTTCGTTCACAAGATTTTCCAAGTCCGCGCCTGAAAAACCGGGCGTCCCTCGGGCAATCTTTTCCAATTCTACGTTGGCTGCAACCGGCACCTTCTTCGTATGGACCTTGAGAATCTCTGATCGGCCGCGGAGATCCGGACGATTCACGACAACCTGGCGATCGAAACGGCCTGGGCGCAGCAAAGCCGGGTCAAGCACATCGGCCCGGTTGGTTGCTGCTACTAGAATGACGCCCTCGGTCGTATCGAATCCATCCATTTCCACCAGCAGCTGATTGAGCGTCTGTTCGCGCTCATCATGGCCTCCGCCGAGCCCTGCGCCACGCAATCGACCGACCGCGTCAATTTCATCGATGAAAATGATACATGGCGCGTGCTTCTTCCCCTGCTCGAACAAATCGCGCACGCGGGACGCGCCGACACCGACAAACATTTCCACAAAATCCGATCCGCTGATGCTGAAGAACGGCACCCCGGCTTCACCCGCGATTGCTTTTGCCAAGAGCGTTTTCCCCGTTCCCGGAGGGCCGACGACCAACACACCCTTGGGAATACGGCCGCCGAGCTTCTGAAACTTCCTCGGATCTTTCAGGAACTCGACGATTTCGAGCACTTCTTCCTTCGCTTCATCGATACCTGCGACATCGGAGAACGTGATCTTTTTCCGCTCCTCAGTCAACATACGGGCACGGCTCTTTCCAAAGGACAAGGCCTTATTGCCCCCGACCTGCATTTGCCGCATGAGGAAAAACCAAAGGCCGAGGAAGAGAATGAACGGCCCCCAAGTCACGAGAAACGTGATGTACCAGGGACTTTCGTCCGGAGGCTTCACCTCGATCTGGACCCCTTTTTCACGGAACATCTTGACCATGTCAGGATAGTCTGCCGAATAGGTCCGGATGCGGGTCTTATCCTTGAGGACCCCGCTGATGTGGTTGCCCTTCATGACGACTTTCTCGAAATCGCCCTTGTCGAGTTTCGCCATAAAATCACTGAAAATGACTTCCTCTTCAGGGGCATGAGTCGGCACGCTGAACAAATTGAAGAGCAGAATCATGAACAGGCCGACCACGACCCAAAAAAGCAAGTTCTTGACCCTGGAATTCATCCGGATCTCCTTCGTGCTAACATGATTCCCAAACGGAGTTTTCGATGCAACAAACCTGGCGTGATGTTAACACAGCCCTATTCTGATTGACAACAACGCGGGGGATTCCCTACTCGTCCTGCAGATCCTTTTGATCCAGGACAGCGAGGTACGGCAGGTTCCGATACTTCTGGCGATAGTCGAGCCCATATCCCACAATATACCGATCGGGAACTGTGAACCCGACGTACTCGACATGCACATCGGCAACACGGCGCTCCTGCTTGCTCAGGAGTGTACAGACATTGATGCTGCGCGGCTTCTTTTTCGCAAGCGCTTTCAACAGATATTGTGCGGTCACACCTGAGTCGACGATGTCCTCGACCAGCAACACATCCTTGCCGGCGATCGGCTCGGTCAACTCCGTCAGCAGCTTCACCTTTGCCGCAGTCTTGCTTCGCGACCCGGAGGTCGTGACGATGATGAAATCGACTCGCACCGGAATTCGGATAGCTCGCGCCAAATCGGCATAAAACGCGTACGCCCCTTTCAGCACGCCGACCAG
>MSXM01000092.1:8926-19571 GCA_002083565.1 Nitrospira sp. ST-bin4
AATCGGCTTCCCAAACATACGTTCCATACCGCTAACTCTCCCTCTCTGTGAACAGCCCATCGACTGCAATGACCAGACATCGTTCGCTCGTCCCAGTCATAGACGACCGGCCATCCTGCCGATACCCGCTCACTCCAATNCTCCTGTGTGAGAATCGGCTTCACAAACTTATGTTTCATATCACTTCTTCCCCCTCATGGTGGGCGCTCCATCAACCGTAATGACCAAACACTGTTCGGTCGACGGAGTGAGCGCCGATCGGTCATCCTGCCGATACCCGACAACCCAGACGACTCGCTCTGCTGTCGCTACCACAGGAATTCTTGTCCGATCACTACCGCACACTTTCAGATCGGTGAAAAAATCCTGAAGTTTCTTCGAGCGCCCTTTCATGCCGAAAGGACAAAACCGATCCCCCGGCTGCCACGCTCGCACCATCAATGGTCCGTCGATTCGGTCGACATCCACCATAATACGATCTTTTTCATGTCCCGTCTCATGAATATTCTTCCGCAGCGATTGTTCCACATGGATGCGTTGCCCCGTGGCAACCCAGGTGATCGTCCCCGGGACAGACAAGACCATGGGCACTGTCTGATGGGACCGTTCATGTGGCTGGTCTTGTAATATCAGCGGGCAGAACCGCACAACATCTTTATCAACGATCACAGACCCTGATGAAGTGGCAATGTTCGAAACTCTGTTCTTCCTCAGAATAGCCTGACGCACAAGCTCAACCGTGTGAAGGCTCGGCGGTCGATCTAGCAGGCTGCATCTCCGCAGTGATGAATGAATAAGCCGCCGCTGCACTGCGAGCGGCAGATCTCGCAGAAACGATCGCTCGATCATCTGTTCGCCACCAGGCAGCCGATCAATCCGATCAGCACTGAGCGCGGCAACGTGTCCATTCAGATACCCGTCGTCTTCACGGCAGACATCGGCGAGCCTGCAGAGGGCTTTCACGGATGCCGGCGACACCCGTTGCAAGGCCGGAATGATTTCGTGTCTGATCCGGTTCCGTAGATAGATCGGCTTATCATTACTGGAATCGAGACGAAACGACAACGCCTCACTCTGAAGATAGGCGAGGATCTCTCTCCGCCTCACCTCGTACAAAGGCCGCACGACGATGCCATCACGGCATGCCGGCATGCCGGAAAGACCGGGTAGTCCGGCCCCACGCAACATCCAGAGCAGCACCGTTTCAGCTTGATCGTCGGCCGTATGCCCGACGGCAATCCGATCCGCCCCGCATCGGTCGGCAATGGCTGTGAGACCACTGTAGCGCACATCACGGGCTGCAACTTGAAGAGACGTGCCGCGTGCACGGTTCCGGACATTGAGTTGCATCGTATGAAGCGGGATGTCCAACCTCTGGCAGAGCGCTTCCACACACTCTTGATCGCCGTCCGATTCACTCCCACGCAACCCGTAATTACCGTGCACGGCGGTCAGTGTCAGCCGCCATGGCGTCCGCAGCCGATGCAGAAGCGATACAAGCGCGACCGAATCCGGGCCGCCGGATACTGCGACAAGAAGATGCTGCCCCGGCTCAAACAAAGCTCTCGTTCGAATCGTTTTCACCATGTGATGGAGCAAGGGCGGCCACGCCCGGCGTCCGGCCCTGCTGGCTGATTCGATCGCTGCTGCGGCCATCACTTCCCCAACACCTCGCGATACTTCTGCAACATTATTCTGACCGAGTCCACATCACGTGCAATCTGACGACTTAATGCATCGGCCCCGGAAAACTGCATATCGAGCCGAACTCGATCGACAAACTCGACGGTCATATGATGCCCATAGAGATCAGCCACATCATCAAACAGATGCACTTCGAGCAGCCGCTCACCCGCACCAAACGTAGGCCTGGTACCGATGTATGCCACTGCATCGCAGCGCCGTTGGTTCCAAACCGCCACCGCTGCATACACCCCGTCCGCCGGGGCCACACGGTCAGGCGGCACAGCAAGATTCGCCGTTCGCCAACCCAATTCCTGCCCTCTCTGTGCGCCGGGAGCAACCACCCCGGTCATGGCATACTGCCGTCCAAGGAGAAGCGCTGCTTGAGCGACATCACCTGCTTGAATGAGTTGCCGGATTCTCGTTGAACTCACAACACCGCCGGATGCCGCCACCGGAGCCATCGGATGCACGGCAAATCCATATCGGCTACCTAGCGCCACAAGATCGGCAATCTTTCCGGCCCGCTTGTGCCCGAACACAAAATGTTGACCGACAAACAGTTCTTTCAGACCGAGTCCTCGCGACAATACCTCGTCGGCAAAGGCGTCGGGCGAGAGCATGGCAAAGGTCCCACTGAATTCCAGAACCACCACTTCGTCGATCCCTGCATCTCGAAAACGGGCAAGCTTCTCTTCCGGGCCGGTCAAAAACCGAAGATCGACGTGCGGCGCCACAATCTTCACTGGATGTGGATCGAACGTCAGCGCCAGAGCTGTCCCTCCGGCCTTGCGCGCAGCCTGTGACACCGCCTGTAATAGAGCGCGGTGCCCGATATGATGTCCATCGAAATTTCCAATCGTCGCGACAGGATACGGACGAACGTCCTCGCCCACATATCCCCGGGTCACCTTCATGGACATATTCAGTGCAACAGCCGGACGGCGTCTTTGGCAAAATAGGAAAGAATAAGATCAGCGCCAGCCCGCTTAATCGCCAAGAGCGACTCCATGATTGCGCGCGATTCATCGAGCCAGCCGGCCTGTGCGGCAGCCTTGATCATGCTGTACTCGCCGCTCACCTGATACGCGGCAATCGGAAGAAGTGTCCGGCTGCGCGCAGCCGCAATAATGTCCAGATAGGGCATGGCCGGTTTCACCATGACGATATCGGCTCCTTCCTCGATGTCGAGATCGATCTCACGAAGCGCCTCACGTGCATTCGCCGGATCCATCTGATAGGACTGCCGGTCGCCGAATTGTGGACTCGAAAAGGCCGCATCACGAAACGGCGCATAGAAACAGGAAGAGAATTTCGCCGCATAGGCCATGATCGGCACATCCGAGAACCCGGCCTGATCGAGCTCGTTTCTGATGGCCGCAACCCGGCCATCCATCATATCGGACGGTGCCACCATGTCGGCCCCGGCAGCGGCATGGGTGCGGGCCATCGCTCTCAAACAAACCAGCGTGTCGTCGTTGAGAATCTTGCCGTCTTTGACGATGCCGCAATGTCCATGACTGGTGTACTCGTCGATACAGACATCGGTAATCACCATCAAGTTCGGCACCTGTGCTTTGACTGCTTTAATCGCCCGCTGCACGATGCCGTTCGGGTCCAGGCCGGCGCTACCCCGTTCATCCTTCTGCGCAGGAATCCCGAATAGGATGATCGCCGGAATACCCAACGCATGGATCTCGCCGGCTTCTTTGAGCAACAAATCGATCGACAGACGGAACTGTCCCGGCATCGAAGCGATTTCCTCGCGCCGGCCCTGCCCTTCGAGGACGAACAGCGGCGCAATAAAGTCAGCAGGAGACAGCGCGGTCTCCCGCACCATCCGCCTGAGCGATTCATGTTGCCGAAGCCGACGAAGCCGCTGGATTGGAAACGCCATAGTGCCCTATTTCTTCCGGGGCAGATTCGTTAAGAATACGACAAGATCACGGACGGAAATCACCCCGACCAACTTGCCGTCGCGCGTCACACCAAGGTGCCGTAGATGGGACTTGGCCATCAAATCGTTTGCATCGAGGAGTGTTTTGCTCTCCTCAATGGTCATAATGGGGGCGGACATGATTTGTTCCACCGTGGTCTTCGTTGCATCCGCTCCGGCGGCGACGACCCGGCGCATCATATCCGTGTCTGTCAAAATTCCGATAATTTCCCGTTCGTTGGTCACAAACAAACTACCGATCCCCCGATCGCGCATGATACGGGCGGCCGTCTGCGCATCGGTATCCCGCGCCACTGTGATGAACTTGTCTCGTGGAATCATGAATGACTTTACTGGAACCATGCCGTTACCTCCTTATAAATGTCCGCTTACTCTCTGTGTTATGCCGTACCCGCCATAACGTGTTTCCGGCGTCCGGCATCATAATGGCGAACAATCGCGTCCACCAACGCCGGGATCGTATTTTCTCCTGGCACAATCGAAACCGTCAAACCAAATTCTTCGGCAGTCCTGGCGGTGATAGGGCCGATGCAAGCCACCAGGACGGATTGCAAGAGCGGTCTCACCCGCTCCACACCCCCGAGCATCGTGACAAAATTGCGTACGGTCGACGAGCTCGTAAACGTTACAACATGAATCTGCCGATCAGACAGCTGCCGGCACCACTCCTCTCCGTCCGCGCTCGGAGTGATGGTGCGATAGACGGTCACCACATCGACATGGGCGTCACGGGCACGCAGTTCGTCCGGCAATAACTCACGCGCCACCTCTGCGCGTGGGATGAGTATGCGTGCCTGCTTCAGATCCTGCCCTCCTAAGGCCGCAAGCACTCCTTCGGCTTGGTAGTCGGCCGGCACGACATCCGCCCGGACCCCGAACTTTTCAAGCTCCTGAGCCGTACGAGGTCCGATACAGCAGACCTGCCGACCGGCCAGACAACGTGAATCTTTTCCCTTTGCGCGCAGACGAGTCATGAACCGGTCTACGCCATTTACGCTGGTAAAGATGACCCACTGATAGCTCCCGACGGAGTCGATCGCCCGATCCACAGCAGTCCAATCCTCCGGTGGAACGATCCGGATGGTCGGTGCTTCAACAGGCTCCGCTCCATAGGTGTCCAGCAGATCGGCCAATTCCGCCGCCTGTTCCTTAGCCCGTGTCATCAAAACACGCTTGCCGAACAGCGGCCGACGCTCGAACCAGTTCAATTGCTCCCTGAGTCGAACCACGTCGCCCACCACAATCACCGTCGGCGGCTCCAGCTTGGCTGCCTCGGCTTTCTCCACAATATCAGCGAGGGTCCCGACCACTGTCTGTTGTGCGGCTCTGGTCCCCCAGCGAATAATCGCCGCCGGTGTGGCGCTTGACCGCCCCTCAGCCGTTAAATTGGCGACGATTGCCGGCAAATTCTTCATACCCATGAGAAAGACCAAGGTGCCATGGCTCGTTGCAAGCCTCGGCCACTCTACCCCGGTTGATGGTTTGTCGGGATCTTCATGCCCGGTGACAAACGTGACCGTGGAGGCCAATGTCCGATGCGTCACGGGAATACCGGCGTAGGCCGGCGCTGCAACGGCGGCCGTGACACCGGGAACCACCTCAAACTCAATGCCGGCCGATGCCAAGGCTTCCGCCTCTTCTCCTCCGCGCCCGAATACGAAGGGATCCCCGCCCTTGAGCCGTACGACGGTTTTGCCCCCCTGCGCCCGCTCGATCAACAGCCGGTTGATTTCATCTTGCGCCGGATATTTTCCTTTGCCGCGCCGCCCGACATACAATCGCTCCGCATGATCGGGCACATGAGTCAGAATGGCGGGATTGGCGAGATAATCGAACAACACCACATCCGCCCGCTCAAGACATTCCTTCCCACGAAGAGTCAGAAGCTTGGGATCGCCGGGACCGGCCCCGACCAAATAGACCTTGCCGTTTAATCCTGGCGCTGCCATCACACTGTTCCGTAAATATCACGAAGGATCTTGTCGCCGCCTCGTGCCAGCAGCCGTTCAGCCAGCTGGACACCCAGCGTGTGAGCATCCTGGCTGCTTCCTTGAATTCGATCACGAATAATTGTTTTGCCGTCAATGCCGGCCACAAGCCCGTCCAGTATCACCTGTCCATCGGACAGCGTGGCATAGGCGGCGATCGGCACTTGGCAGCCTCCCTCCAAGCGCGCTAAGAATGCCCGTTCCGCCATGACGGTCGTCGCGGTGACGTGATCGTTCAGACGCTCTAACACGGAGCGCACGAACTGATCGCTGCTGCGCCCCTCAATACCCAAGGCGCCTTGTCCGATGGCCGGCAAACTGACGACCGGGTCAAGATACTCGGTAATCTCCTGCGCCCAAGCCAACCGGTGCAAACCGGCGGCGGCCAATACGATTGCGTCGAACTGCCCTTCCTTGAGTTTTCTCAGCCTCGTATCCAGATTTCCTCGAAGCATCTCAATCCGGAGATCGGGCCTGGCGTTCAGAAGCTGCGCCTGCCGGCGAAGACTTGCCGTGCCGATCGTCGCCCCTTGTGGAAGATCCTTGAATGGACGCCCGTCACGGCTGATCAGCGCATCGCGCGCATCCTCGCGGACTGGCACGCAAAGGATATCCAGCCCTTCAGGCAACTGCGCCGGCACATCTTTCATGCTGTGGACGGCCAAATCGATCTCGCCGGCAAGCAAGGCTTCTTCGATTTCCTTAACGAAGAGGCCTTTCCCTCCGATCTTAGCCAACGGCACATCGACAATCTTGTCGCCGGACGTCTGAATCTTCCGAAGCGTCACGCGCACATCAGGCGCAACCGCATGAATGCGCGACTGAAACCATTCGCTTTGCTGCAGCGCCAGTTTGCTCCCCCTCGTCCCCAACGTCAGGTTCGAGCGTCGACCAGTGGGTATAGACACGCGCACAACCTCCTCGCTCTTGCGCTGATTGCGAATCAGCCCGCCCGCTTGCGAACCGGCGCCGCCGGTTCCTCATGTGCGGACTCAACAGGATCAGGGGAGAGATACCGCAATCGGCTCTCACGATCTTCCTCTTCTGAACTGTGTGTCGAGGACTGGTCCAGATGGAAAAACCGGCGAGCCGCTTCGACAAAGGCCGGCCCATTCGATGAATTGACTTCGGCCTTGAGTGTCACCATCGTGCGATGGATCAATTTATTCACGATCGAGGATGCCATCCCTTCGACTAGTTCCCGATCCTGCTGAGAGAGATGAGCAAGGCGGCTCATCACTTTTTCGACTTCCGCCTGTTTGATTTCATCAACCCGGCTCCGGAGAGCCACGATCGTGGGAGTCACCTCCAGAGCTTTCATCCACTCAAGCGTAGCGCCGACCTCCTCCACAACCATCCGCTCAGCCTTTTCCGCTTCCTGCAGCCGCTCCGCGCGATTTTGCTCGACGCGTTGCTTCAGATCGTCAATATCGAACAAGAAGGCATTGTCGACGTGCCGAACGGCCGGATCGATGTTCCGCGGAACGGAAATATCGATCAAAAACATGGGGCGATTCCCACGCTTATCCACCGCGCGCTGCACATCCTCTGCGCCGATCAGATAGTGAGCGGCGCCGGTAGAGACCAGCACGATGTCCGCTGCCGACATCTCGTCCTTGAATTGGTCGAACGGAACCGGCATCCCGCCGAATTGCTCCGCCAGGTCGATCGCATGCTGCGGCGTCCTTGTGGTGATCCGCACCTGGTGAACACCCTGCGCGATCAAGTGCCGCGCCGCCAGTTTGGCCATTTCTCCGGCGCCGACCAGCAACACCGTTTTCTCATCAAGATTCGAAAAAATCTTCTTGGCCAGCTCGACCGCCGCATAGCTGACTGAGACCGCCATCTCGGAAATCTTCGTCTCGGTCCGCACCCGTTTGGCCACCGAAATGGCTTTCTTGACGACTTTGTTCATGATGACGCCGGTCGTCTTATGTGCCAGGGCAACTTCGAACGCGTTCTTGAGCTGCCCCAGGATCTGAGACTCGCCGATGATCATCGAATCCAGGCTCGCCGCCACCCTGAACAGGTGCGCGATAGCCCGATCCCCGGTATGCCAGTACAGATGCGGCGTCAGTTGCTCGGATGACAACGATAGATGCGTATCGGCAAGAAATTCCTGGATGCGGGCGTAGCCCTCCTCCACGTCCTCCACGACCGAATAGACTTCGACTCGATTGCACGTTGACAGCAGCACGCCTTCCTTCACTCCGCGATAGGAGCAGAGCCGGCCTAGCGCCTCGCCCAAGCGGCTTTCAGGCACAGCCAGTTTCTCACGAACCTCAACCGGCGCCGTCTTATGGCTCAGCCCTACCACGATCACATGCATGCTACGACAGGGCTCCGTGGCTCTTAAGCACGACTCCCACCAATGTCAGGATCACGCAGGCAAACCCGACCACCGTCAAATAGGCGGCGCGCTTCGCCCGCCACCCCACCGTCAACCGCCCCAACAAGACGAAAAAATAAAACAGCCAGGTTATCAGGGCCCCGGTCTGTTCCGGATTCCAACTCACATACGATCCGCGATCGAACTCAGCCGAGATCGCCCCGGTCACGATTCCCAGAGTCAACAACGGGAAGCCCAGGATGATCGATTGCTGATTGAGATGGTCGAGAAAATCGAGAGCCGGCAGCTTGCTATAGAGCACATTGAATCGTTTAGACTTGAGCAGGCGGTCTTGAATCAGGTACATCACACCGGCCACGAACGCGACGGTGAATCCCACGGTTCCCAGCATGCTGAGTGTGACATGGACCCAGAGGGTCTTGAATACGGGCTTGAGCGTGGGTACTGTCTCGGGAAGCGCTGCTGCCGATACCAGCGAGACCAGCGCAAGCGGAACCATGAAAGAGCCGAGCACATGAATCCGATGGCGAAACTCAACGACCAGAAACACGAGAATCATCATCCAAGAAAAAAAGGAAAGCGCCTCGGAGAAACTAGGTGTGGCCGGCGATGACGCTGTCGCCATTCTGGCCACCAGGGCAATCGTGTGAAATACGAATCCTGCGGCCGTCACCCACAATGAGACCTTCGATAACGCATCGGAACGCCGCAGCAAATAAGTGAGAAACGACACCGTGGCCACGAAATACAACGCCATGGTGATCATAAAACAGACCGAAGCCATCAGGTCTACCCTTGTTCAATGCCGCGCACAAACGGTGTCCTTCGAGATAAGCGTGAAATTATATCGATGCAGCAAGAACGGAGTCAACAAAGGGCCTGCGCTGATATGACTGCTGACGATCCACAACCGAAGCCCGGCATTCTCTTTCTGGTCGCAGTGCCTATCGGAAATGTCGACGATCTGACAGTCCGTGCCATCCGAATCCTGCGCGAGGCCGATTTGATTGCCTCGGAAGATCCGGGGAAAACCCGGCAACTGCTCTCCCATCATGGCATCGATGCAACGCTGACAAGTTACGGCCCCACGAACATCAAAGAAAAAGCGGACATCCTGCTCGATCGATTGCACCAAGGCGCCCAGATCGCGTTAGTGTCGGATTGCGGATCTCCGGTCATCGCCGACCCTGGCGCACTCCTTGTGACATTGGCTCACACGCACGGTATTCAGGTGATCTCAATCCCCGGCCCCTCCTCCCTGGCTGCGGCCGTCGCTTTGGCAGGACTCCCCGGCGATCGCTTTGTGTTTCTGGGACAACTACCTGAGACACGAGCGGGAATACGACGCTGTCTCTCCACTCATTCAATCGGCACAATCGACGCCGTTGCCTTCTGCAACGGCACGTCGCTTGCGCTTGCACTGGACATAGTTGCCGATGTGGCGCCGCGATGTACTATCGTGCTCGCCTGCGATCTCACAAAACCGAATGAACGGATTATGCGCGGAACAGTCTTTCAAATCCGACGAGACTTGAAGAATCTTCCAACACCCGAAGACATTACGCTGATTCTGACAGGAAAAAGAAAGCGGATCGAGTGGACTGGAAGGAACAAGAGTGCAACGCCCGCTCAGTCACTATCCTCACGGCGGATCAGCACTCGATAGGTCTGATCGATTCGTTCCTGCGCAAGCACCGTATGCCCTTCGTTTTCGACGCTACGAGGAACATTCCGGATCGGATCGCCGTCATCCAGCAAAACGGAAAGCACCTGCCCCTCCCGCATCGTTTCAAGTTTGAGTTTCGTCTTGACGAAGTTGTAGGGACAGATCACTCCACGAAGGTCGAGTTCGGCATCCGATGTAGGAGCGGTCGGCTGCTCGTGATTGTCACTCACAATCGCACCTCAACTTTATGGCCGTTGGGACCAATGAAAAGGGGGCAGCCCAGGCTGCCCCCTCAGATCAAACGCTGACTCGCAAAGAAGCTACTGCAGGCCCTTCATAAGATTTGGCTTTGCGCTGTCAGTTCCATAATCGGACTTATTGCCGACATTGTTGCCCCAACCAGGCTGGGGTTCACACTGCCAACAGGGAGCAGCACCCGTATACTCCCCAACCGTACTTGTTATGCCGGAATCAATTTTTCCCGGAAGAACCGAGCCTGCGATACCACCTGTCGTACTACCGCTGGTCGTCTCAATCGCGCGCTCAGTCGATGGATTCGGACGCTGCCCCAGACCGCCGAATCCCGCGAGCTTTTCATTCCCACGGAGCAAGTAGACTTCACGGACGAGCTTCCGCCCCGTCCCATACTCCTGATTACTGGTTGTCGCTTCAATCACCTGCAATGAAATGTCATCGCCGGCATTCAATGTCTTGATCTGATCCATATTGGTTCTGTCATCGAAGAACACGATGAGCGAGTTCATTGACCCCATACCGGCTCGGCCTTCATCATGTGAGCTTCCACCTGTCTCCAGGTGCATCTTCCCTGCAGGGGCATCAATAGCTAACACGCGGCCATAGATGGTTTCCGGTAGAGACAATCGATCGAGAAATGCACTCCGATCAAAGGCCTGAACGCGGTTTGCACTTCCAGAAACATCCCCCACCCCGGTTCCCACCCCCATCGCGGATCCTCCGGATGACTGCTGCAGGCGCTCTTG
>MSXM01000093.1 GCA_002083565.1 Nitrospira sp. ST-bin4
CTTGGTTGTCCTGCCAGCCTATCTACTGGGCATTGCGTTTCATATCTTGGCAAGGAAATTGACGCGTGCCGACGGGGATGTTAGAATCCGACCCGTTCGTAAGCTTCTCGTCCGGCGGGGTTTCGCCGCCGTTACGGCTACCAATTGAGCAGAAGGAGACTGGAATGGCCGTTCCCGTATCTCAAATGTATACCGTTGCCAGCTATGTCCTCTCGAAGAAACTGAAGGGTATCAAGCGGTATCCTCTGGTATTGATGCTCGAACCATTGTTCCGCTGCAACCTGGCTTGTGCCGGCTGTGGCAAGATCCAGTATCCCGACCATATTCTTGATAAACGATTGACCCCGGAGCAGTGCTGGGCTGCGGCAGAGGAATGCGGTGCGCCGATTGTCGCAGTTCCTGGTGGTGAGCCGCTCATCCATCCGGAGATCGGGCGGATCGTCGAGGGGTTGGTGGCCCAGAAGCGGTATCTTTATGTCTGTACCAATGCCATCTTACTGGAGCGTAAACTGAAAGAGTTCAAACCGTCGCAGTATCTGACCTTCAGTGTTCACATGGACGGATTGAAGAACGAGCATGATCTGGCCGTCTGCCGAGACGGGGTGTACGAGGTCGCTGTCAAGGCGATCAAGGAAGCCTTGAGGTTAGGCCATCGGGTGACAACGAATACCACGCTGTTCGACGATGCGAATCCGGATCGGGTGCGCCAGTTCTTCGATGAAATGATGGCCCTCGGCGTCGAAGGCATGATGATTTCTCCCGGCTATAGCTATCAAAAGGCTCCGGATAAGCAGCATTTCTTGAAGAAGGCCAAGACTCAAGAACTGTTCTCGAAGATCCTCAGCAGGCCTAAGGGGTCTTGGAAGTTCAATCAGTCTCCGCTTTTCCTGGATTTCCTGATGGGGAAAAAGGAATATCAGTGCACGCCCTGGGGGAATCCCACGTACAACGTGTTCGGTTGGCAGAAGCCCTGCTATCTCTTGCAGGAGGGATATGCAAAAACCTTCCGGGAACTGTTGGAGACCACCGAATGGCAGAATTACGGCACGAGTAAGAACGAGAAGTGCGCCGAATGTATGGTCCATTGTGGGTATGAGCCTTCGGCGGTGAGCGATACGTTTGGCACGGTGTCAGGTTTTGCGCGCACGGCGAAGTTGACCTTGCTGCCCACCTCGCGATGACTATGTCCGTGAAGCGTCC
Source organism: Nitrospira sp. ST-bin4 (assembly GCA_002083565.1). Classification (GTDB taxonomy): domain Bacteria; phylum Nitrospirota; class Nitrospiria; order Nitrospirales; family Nitrospiraceae; genus Nitrospira_D. The sequence continues at coordinate 1,201 of MSXM01000093.1, forward strand.
ATCGGATCCTGTCGCTTGCAAGAGTGGTCGGCGCTTCGCGAAGCACGTGTCACGAACGATGAATGCAAGATGACCGACACGAAGAACCACACGCCCAGTGCGCCGGATACACTCGAAGGCCGTAAGTTTACGCCGGCTACGGAACAAGAAAGAGCGGAGGCCATTGAGTTTGCGTTCGACTACCGTGGCGATGTGACACTCGGGCTTACGTCGGGCGAGTCGATCGTGGGATTTCTTTTCAACCGCCACGCCAGCGGCGAGCCTCCGACCATCGAATTCTTTCCCCAGGACGATCCCTCTCCTCGCACCATCGCCTACGCGTCGATCGCGTCGATTGCCTTTACCGGTGAAGACACGGCGAACGGGAAGTCGTATGAAGCGTGGGCGTCGAAAAAAGAGTCTGAACGCCGTGTTGAGGCCGCTCGCGTCGAAGAAGATGCGCGCATGCGCGGACTCCTCTGAACCGTGGCTTCCGTTTCCCTCCCCTCAGTCTTCTAGGAGTCGGTCAGACCACCCAGAAACACTCTCAGTTTCTGCTCAATGCCGCCCATTCCTGTCGTTGACAAACAGGGGGGCCTATGTTAAAAAATCGCGCTCTAAACTTATAGGTGCTCGTCGTAGTGAAGTGTGCAGTTTTGTGAGAGTCGAGCTCGCGAGCGACCGGTAAGAATGCAATTCAGTTTGAAACGTGCTGCATGGAGTCGGGTCTGGCTGGTCGCTCTCGCAGGCTATGCAGTGCAGAATGCCCTGTTTCCTTCTGTGGTCATGGCCACCCACGAAGCCGACCATCGGTTCACGGTTGAAGGTTATGTCTGTGGAGCGGATGGGAAGGGAATCGCAGATACCGAGGTTCTTGTCAAAGATACGAAGATTTCTTATGGGCAGGTCGTCAAGACAAACGGGGATGGGTACTATAAGGCTGCGTTTCATCTCCATAACGACAATTTAGGTGATCCGCTTCTGGTGGAAGCGAAGGGAGAGCAGCAGAACCATAAGATTCAGTTTGACCCCAAGGACTTGGAAGCTGAGCGAAAGCTTAAAGTTAACTTCGGGACTGGCTGTGACACGAGCGCTCCTCCTGCCTGGCTTTGGTGGGGAGTCGGGGCGGTGGCAGCGGCGGCCGGGGGGGTCGTCGCGATGAAAGTCGTCCGTTCGCAACGGAAGCATGAACGGGCCAATGGGAAATCGCAGGGGAAACGAAAGACGTAATCACCGATGACGGTTCGTGGGGCTTACGGGGCTCCTCGCCGGACTAGTTGATGCGTGGGCGAGGTCCCGTGCGCGGAATAGCGCAGATGGTCGTAATCATTGACGCTTTTGCGGGGATGTCGTCATCCCGGTAGAAGCGTTTTTTTGTGTTAATGTGTTTCTTGGGTGCGGGGCGTTCGAATAGAAAGCGAAGGGTCGTAGTGGGAATCAAGCTGGTAGCTGCTCATGCAGTATTGATAACGGGTATCGGATTGCTGGCCGGCTGTGGTGGCGGCGGAGAGGGGCCCATCGTTCCTCCCCCACCGACTCCTGCTGAATATGCCGAAAAGCATATGCCTTCAGATTGGTGGGGGAATGCCGAAAAGGTTGAACAGGGTCGGAAGATTTATATGGGCGAGGCCAACCCTGACGTGAATTGCTCCAGTTGCCATGGAAAAGATGGCAAGCCGGTTAAGGCGGGCGCCACGGATTTTCGTAACGGCGAGCGCATGAAGCTTTACTCCGACTCCGCCTGGTTCTGGCGGATCTCCGAGGGTGTGCCGGATACGAGGATGAAGGGCTGGAAGAGTAAGCTTTCGGAAGAGGATATCTGGAAGCTGGTGCTGTTCGAGCGCACCTTTGCGCTGTCGGGGAAGGTTTGGAACGAGGAGAAGAAGCAGTGGGTCGATGCCGGCACCATCGCAGTGGCTTCGACTGAGACACGGTAGCGCGAGTCAAGCAGTCGGTGACGATCGTTTACAATAAGCGTCGAGGCATCGTGACTATACCAATTCGTCATCTCGTGACTTTCGTTGCGTTTCTCGCGCTCTGTGTGACGGGTGTGGCCGGTGTTTATGCACAGACGCCGGGTTCGCCTTCCGTGGAGTTTCCGTACACAGGGAATCGGGCCGCAGTCTGGATCGTGGCCCAGTTCCACACGCTGCTTGGCGCCTTCATTCTCGGCGCTCCGATCTTTGTCGTCATGGCGGAGTGGCTAGGGTACCGCAAGCAGGATCTGCGGTATGATCGCATGGCCAAAGAGGTCACCAAGATCACCGTTATTCTGTTCAGCCTGACGGCCCTCACTGGCGGCCTTTTTATTTTTGTGCTTCTTGCGACCTACCCGCAGTTCACCACCTGGTTCATCAATCAATTCTATCTCGTGTTTGCAGTGATTTACCCGCTGATGTTCATTCTCGGGACAATTGCGCTGTACGCGTATTTCTATACCTGGGATGCCTGGAAGGGTGAGAAGAAGGGCCGGCATATCGCCCTCGGCGTGCTGCTGAATCTGCTCTGCATGGCTACCATGTTCGCGATTAACGGCCCGACATCGTTCATGAATACGCCTGTGAAAGAAGAAGGGATTTCTCCGATGGAGGCCCTGGCTGCGGCGACCTTGTGGGACAAGATTGCCAACGCGAGCTGGATGCCGATGAACATCCATCGGATCGACGGGAATATCGCATTCGGAGGCTTTGTTGTAGGCCTGATTGCCGCCTACATGCACATGGGAGCGAAAAATCAAGAAGAGCGGGCCTATTACGATTGGATGGGGTTTGCTGGAAACTTGATCGCGGTGGGTGCGATGCTCCTTCAGCCCTTTACCGGGCTTCTGTTGGCATATCAGATGTGCGACTACGATTTTTCATTCTGCCAATACATGATGGTTGAGCAGCTTTCGATGTTCTTTGAGATGCAGGGTGCGATTGTCGGACTGATGTTCCTGGGTTGCAACTATTATGTATGGCTCAGTTTGAGGCGTATCCAGGGAGTCGAGCAGGTCAGGATGACCGTTCTGGCTCCCATCGTGATGGTGCTATTTCCTCCCGTCGCGATTTGGGGGTTGACGACCTATTGGATTCCCGAACCGATGTCGCTGGCCATTCTTATTCCGTTGGCCCTGGCGCCGTTTATTCTCGGTCGTTTCATTCCAGTGACGGTCTCGGTGCACACGGTGATGAAAATCGGATTCTTGATGGTGGTGGTGAGTGATGCGATCTGGTTGACCCCTAACGGATTTGCGGCTACTGGTGCCAGGATGCTGGACGACCTTCAATTGCCGGAGTCGTGGGATTTTCTTGGAAAGATGCCGACGAAGCTTGGCGCGATCTTCTCGCTCGTGTTTGCCACAACGATCAATTATATCCTCTATGGCAAAGCGATCCGGCAGGGGACCATCGCGTGGGGCAAGATCGATGGTATCTCCCAATTCGTCCTCATTTTCTTAGCCTTCACATCTATTTGGGCAATGGGGTTGATGGGGGCGGTTCGGTCGCTCCTGCGCAAGTTTTTCCATACGTATAACTTGATACCGGACTTCACGGCGGAATCGTTTACGCCTACGCTGTCGTATTCTGCCTGGTTGATTACGGGGATTACCGTCGTCTTTTTCATTGTCGTGAGCGTAGCCGTGTTCGTTGCGCTCCGGCCAGTCGAATTGAAAGGTCGCGAGCCAGAGGGTAGTCCCGTTCCCGCCGGAACCAAGTAAGAATCGGTCCCATCGGTTCATTCCAATAACGTGCATCCGTAGCCGGTAGGGCCAAACACGAGGAGTTCTTATGGGGAAAGCGATGTTCAAACTCGTTATCGGCCTCGTGGTCGGTGGTGGTCTCTGGTTCACGGCAAAGGCCATGGGATTTCCTCCGGTCTTCCAGTGGGCGTTTTTTAGCTACGCTGCGGTCGGTACGGTCGTGTTCCTCCTTCTGGATATCCCGTCGATGAAGCCGCAAAGCGGATGGGGTGCGGCTCTCTCCGTTCTTCTGTTCTTTGGCCTTCTCTGTGTCGGCTACGGTGCCGGCGCGTCGCTCTTGCCGCAGTTCGACCCAGAAGATGAAAAGGGAAAGACTGCCAAGGTTCTTGGCAGCGCCAAGTCGGGTAATCCGTTGGATCCCTGGAAAGCAGACGAGGTGATTCAGCGAGCGAAGGAACTCGACCAAAAGGTAAAAGAGCTGGAAGCACGGATCAAAGCTTTGGGCAGTGGTTTGGCGACGGTTCCGCAGCCGGGAGGCGCCGCTCCGGTGACTGCATCCGTGCCTGCTCCGGGCGGGGCTTCGGGGGGTGATATCTTGAAAGTCGGGGAGGAGCAATGGCAGCTGCAAGAGTGCTACAACTGCCACAAGTTGAGAGGCGATGGCGGGAAAAAGCGAGGCCCTGAGCTGGACAATATCGGTACGCACCTGACAGTTGATCAGATCAAGCAAAAGATTATGGACCCCAAAAGCTACATGGCCACCGGATTTGAAAAGGAATGGGAAAAGGGCCGGATGCCGGACAAGTTCAAGGATGTGATGAGCGATGGCGAAATCACCGCGCTGGCAACCTGGCTGAATACCTTTAAGAATACAGCGGTGGATACGCCGATTCCGATCAAGAAGAAGTAATGCAACAGCCCAAGTTGAAATCAAAGGTTCGCTGTACGGACCGCGATATCGGTGAAGTGACGAAAGTCGTCCTTGACCCGTTGTCTCACGAGATCAGCCATATCGTCGTGTCCATGAACGGCAGCGGCGAACGGCAGGTCGGGATGGGCCATGTCCAAGCCGTCATGGAAGATCTGGTTGAGCTGCGTGCGCCCTCCTCCGACATTGCCGCCTTACCCCCGTTCAGGCGGGATGATTATGTGACCACTCACGAGGTTGAAATTTCACACCTCGAAGATAATCTGCATGTGACTCCGGGGGAAGTGTTGGTGCCGTTCCCCGCACTCGAAAAGGATGTGAAGCGCCGGACATTCTTCATGAACTTCACGCATGTCATCGGATTTCTGATCGGCTTGCCGATGGCCTATCCGATTCTGCGCTTCCTCATGAAGCCCATGTATATGCCGTTCGATAACGAATGGCTTCAGGTCGGCAATGTCAGCAAAATCAAGCAGGATGACCTTGGGGTGCAGTTTCAGTACAAGAAAAAGGTCAAAGAAGCCTACATGCCGGAATCCGAGGTCGAAAAGAGTGTGTGGGTTCTGAAGGCGAGTTCCGAAGTGCGCGATAAGGTGTATCAGGGTAAAGATCAGGAATTTCGTGATGCTTTCGGCAAGCTGATCTGGACCAACAAGAAGGATTTTCCCTATATCGCATTTTCCGGAAAGTGCCCGCACCTGGGGTGCGCCTTCAAGTGGAGACAGCATAAGACGTTGGGGCAGGTGTTTCTCTGCCCCTGTCACTTGAGCATCTATGATGCCTCAGGGAAAGTGCTTGATGGGCCGGCGCCACGTGCCCTCGATGCGTTGCCGATCAGGGTATCGGCAAGCGGTGAAGTCGAAGTTGTCGATATGGAATTCAAGGCCGGGGTCAAGTCTCAAATTCGGATCGTCTAATCCAAATGGAACAGCCGTCGGTTCCCAACGCTCAGCCTACGACCGTCGAGAAGCTTATTTTGTTTCTTGATGCGCGTGTCGGCCTGAAAGAAATGCAGGCTAAGATGCTCAACGAGCCGATTCCCGGCGGCTCTCGTTGGGCGTATGTCTTCGGCTCAATCTTGCTCTTTATCTTTGCCATGCAGGCCCTGACCGGCATATTGTTGATGTTTTACTATGTGCCGACGGCCGACCATGCTTATGCCAGTACGCAGTACATCATTCACGATGTGGATTATGGATGGTTTCTGCTGGGCTATCACTTTTGGGGTTCGAGCGCGATGGTGGTGTGCGTCATTGCCCACATGTCTCAGGTTTTTCTCTGGGGGGCCTACAAGCCTCCACGGGAACTCCTATGGCTGGTCGGGCTGGCGCTGTTTGGAATCGTTATCGGTTTTGGATTTACCGGGTACCTGTTGCCTTGGGATCAGAGGGCCTACTGGGCTACGACGGTGGGCGTCGAGATGGTGGATAAGGTCCCGGTACTGGGTGATTTCTTGGCTCGATTTCTCAAGGGCGGACCGACTCCAGGGCAAATGACGCTGAGCCGGTTTTTCGTCATTCACGTCATGATTCTGCCCGCGGCGCTGATGGCGCTCGCCGGGCTGCATCTGTTTTTGTTTCGCGTTGCAGCGCCGGCCGGACCGTTCAGCGGCACGCCGGAAGAGATCAAGGCCAAGACCGACTACTTTTTCCCGCGACAAATTTGGAAAGATATGGTGGGGATGGCGGCGGTCTTCGCAACAATCTGCGGGTTAGCCTTCTGGGAGCCGGTCGTACTCCTCGATGAGGCGACCCCCGATCCCGGCGAATACCATCCCGAACCGGAATGGTATTTCTTGTTTTATTTCCAATTGCTGCGGCTGAAAATATTTTCGGGAGAGTTCGGGCAATTGATGGGCGCGGTTGTGGTGCCGGTCGCGTTCATGCTCTTGCTCATCGCGCTTCCATTCTTCGACAAGGATCCGGAACGGAATATTTTCAAGCGCCCGATTGCCCTCATCACCTGGATTTTCATCATGGCGATGATCGCAATATTCACGGTGTCCTCGATAATTAATCGCGAGTTTCTTGATTAAGAGTGGTGCGGTTGCGCCACGGTAAATAATACGATGGCTACTGAACGCGAACCCTTGTCGCCAACACAGATAGGACTCGGAGTCCTCTGGCCTGCTTGCTGGACCGGTCTGCCGATCAAGCTGGCGTTGGCCGTGTTGCTATTCGCCATGGGCATAATGCAGTTTGAGGGCAGGTTGGGTATTGCGTTTCTCATGTTGCTCGCCAGCCCCGTTACCATTCTGGCGATGCCGATTATTATGTTGTGGTTTGGCTCGCATTTTGGGGAAGGCTCCGGGGTGCCCATTCTGTTTTTTTGCTCGATTCCCATCGATATCTGGGCATTCGGTGTTGTGGGGAAAACATACCTTCTCGAGCGATTGCGGAAGGAGCCGCCAGACGGAGTCGGGTTTACCTTATGGTGGAAGTCGGCCGTGGCCGGCGCCCTCTTCCTGCCGATCGTGTGGTTTATCGTCAGCGCCGTCACGGAGACGGCCGTGTCCACGTCGCATTCGATTGCGCAAGTCGAAAGCTTGCGAAGTCTGTTCGACACGGGGCTTCCGGTTGCTGAGCGCATCGGTCTTGAGGTCACGATCTGGGGGACGATTGCTTTCGGGGTCTTGATCGTGCTGCTGACAATTGGGGTCTCGACAATCGGCCGCATTGTATGCGATATTGCCGCCGCCGCGCCGAAGGCGCCCGACGATTATCAAGCGCTGATTGTCCGTTGGGATCTCATGCGCGTTCCCAGGGACCAGGGATTATTCCTGACGGGAATCACTGGTACAGGCGTTCTCATCTGCCTGCTGTTCTGGGCCGTGCTTCCTGAGACCACGCCGCACCCTCACGAGTGCTGCAAGAAGCCGGACATCAAAGCTGAGGCACCGTTTAAGCCGATCGAGACGCTGAATCGCAGTGAGCAGCAGATCGGCGCGCTGGCGACGAAAGTCGAGGCGCTGGAGCAGCAGGCGGATCGGCAAGACGAGAAAGAAAAGGGCAAGGGCAAGGCCGATGGCGGAAAGACCGCAAATGCCTCTGCCGTGACGAAACCGTAGTTTGTGAGGTGATAAGGTGAGTGCCATGCAACAAGGGGTCGGAACGATTGAACGAGCGCTTCGGGCCGTCGGCGCTCATGGCGGATGGCTTGCAGGTCTCTTGCTGATCGCGGGCTGGCTGGCTCTTCCTTCAATCGGCCTGGCGGCAGAAGGCGCTACGACCGGCCCGACCGAATATCGAGATATTCCGTATATCGGCAGCCGGAATCTGATCTGGATCGTTGCGCAGCTGCACCTCTTGCTTGCCGGGTTCGTGTTGGGAGTGCCGATCTTTGCCTGGTTGTGTGAGGTCGTCGCGTGGAGAGGCGGCGAAAAGCGTTACGACAAGCTTGCCAAGGAGTTCACGAAGCTCCTGACGTCGGCCTATTCGACTACGGCGCTATTCGGCGGCATTCTGTTGTTCTTGTTGGTCGCGTTCTATCCCAAACTCATGAATTACTTGACGGACATTTTCTTCCCGTCTTTTCTCCTCTATTGTTTGCTGTTCCTGCTCGAAACCGCCACGCTCTATCTGTATTGGTATGGCTGGGACGCCATGCAAGAGGGAAATAAGAAGACACTGCATATATTCCTGGGATTTCTGCTGAACTTCTTCGCGTTGTTCATCATGATCGTGCCCAATGCATGGGCTACTTTTCAGTCCAGCCCGGTGGTTATTTCCGACGGCACCGCTATCGAGCGGGCCTGGGCTGCAACATGGAATCCGACCTGGTGGCCGATCAATATTCATCGGCTCATCGCAAACGTTGTGCTCGGCGGATACATTTGCGGCGCCTATGCCGGAATCAGATATTTGTCTTCCAGGAATACAGAGGAACGGGAACATTACGATTGGATGGGCTATGTCGGGAACTTCATCGGCGTGTTCGGCCTCTTGGCCCTCCCCTTTGCCGGCTATTGGCTTATGCGTGAAATCTACCAGTATAACCAGCAGATGGGTATTACGTTGATGGGAGGATTCCTGTCGTGGCTGTTTATCATTCAGGCTATGTTGATCGGTGTGCTCTTTCTCGGCTCCAACTATTATTTCTGGCTGGGGATTACCTATCGTATCCCGGGGTCGGAGAGTAAATACCGGAAGCCGATGCTCTGGATGCTGGTCAGCTTGCTGTTGTGCCTTGCGGTGTGGATGACTCCGCATTCGCTCGTGGCCAGTATCGAAGAGGCCCAGAAAATGGGAGGAGCTCACCATCCGCTGCTGGGTGTGCTCGGCGTCATGTCGGCCAAAATGACCGTCTCGAACCTCATGATTCTCATTACCTTCATGAGCTTCGTCATGTATTGGCGAGCTGGTAAGCAAGACACGGCCGGTTGGGCCACGTTTGGGAAGGCGGTGATGGGTTCCGTGTTGGTGTTGGCGAGCATTGCCGTCATCGTCCTTGGTGTGTGGGGCTATTTTGTACCGGCGATCGTCCGCATCAATTATTTCTCCACCTCGCAAGTGCTGATCGTCATCTTCGTCATTCTGACGATCACGCCGTTGACGGCGCTCTTGCTCAAGAGCGCCAAGACGACGACAGAGATGGTGTGGGGCAGCATGCCGCCGCGCGCCGGCTATGCCCTGGTCCTCAATGCGGTCATGGTCATCCTTCTCATGACACTGATGGGATACGCGCGGTCTTCTTCCCGAGTCCATTGGCATGTGTATGGGGTGATGCGTGATTCCTCGCCGTATGCCTACTCCCCGGCACTGGGCAGCGCGTCGCTCATCATGGCGTTCTGTACGTTTTCGTTCTGTATGATCGTGGCCTTTATATTCTGGGTCGCCACGATGGGGGACAAGGCCAAGGCGGGTCATGGGGCGGCAAAGGGAGAGCTACCGCACGGCATTCCGGCGATGGCCGGAGGGTCGCCGGATGAGCGGCGATAGAGAGTGAAGAAACTTTTGAGTTTCGATCGTGAGTAATTGAGAGAAAAATCACAAACTCAGCACTCGGCACTTACAATTTGAGGATCTATGAGTGAAGTCGCACAATTACAATTGATCGCGCTGTCAATCGTCGGGTTCGGGATCCTAGTTCTCCTCTTCATCAAGGCTACATTTGTCAGGGTCATAGGGTTCGTTGCCATTGTGCTCGGACTGTTTTCCCTGATGTCGCTCGCTGTGCCGCAGCTAGCGTCCCTGCCTCCGGCAGAGGAAAAGGTCGACATCGCGAGCATCAAGACCCCGACCGACATTGCGGCGATCGGACAGACGGTATTTTTCAGCAAAGGGCAATGTGCGCTCTGTCACTCCATCGGTCCCAGCGAATCCGCTCGTTGTCCGGATTTGAAGGGAATCGGCGCAAAATTAAGCAAGGATTTCCTCTATGAAAGTTTGACGGATCCCCAGGCCTTCGTCTATCAGGATTTTCGGCATGGAGGAGTCCCGAAGGAATATCCGGCCACGATGCCGGCTATCAACAAAGATCCGATCGGTCTCTCAAAGAATGAGATTTTGGCAGTCATCGCATTTCTGCAACAGATGAGCGGCGAGCCGATTTCCGTCAGCACGTCGGAGCTCGAAATTCCGGGCAAGGCGCCATCCGCTCCGGTCAAAGCCGCCGAAGCTGCTGCAGTAGCCGTCGCACAAGCGCACTAGGGAGGAATGTATGGGCGCGTTAGGTAAGCCGATCATACTCATGGTAGCCATGTACGTATTCTTGAAATTCGTGCTGCCGTACATACCCGGTTCAGCGCCCCTTCCCTCCAGCCTGATCGTTCTGTATCTCCTGCTGACCGCGGCCGGCATCGTCATCTTTCAGACCTTGAGCGGAGAGTCCAAGGATGCCTTCTGGGGACCCATGCAACGGTTCCTGACCGGAGAAAATATCGGAGGTATGCAAGCGATTCGATATGGTGTCTTCATTCTGTTCCCACTGCTGGTCGGGTGGCAAACCTATGGCAGCACCGCGGCAAGCGATGTTCCGCCGTCGGAGAGCCGAACCATCCATCCTGCGCCGCCAGGAGAATACACCGGCCTGTCGAATCCTGTTCAGAAAACTCCGGAGAATATTATGCAGGGGAAAGGGTTCTACGCAGCCTTTTGCTCACCCTGCCACGGCGCAAATTTCGACGGCAAGGGACCCGCAGCTCGTGGGTTTAATCCTCCGCCGGCCAATTTTGCCGATCCGACGACGATTGCGATGCTGCAAGAGAGCTATTTGTTCTGGCGAATTAAAAAGGGCGGCGTCGGCCTCCCGATCGAAGGTGCGCCCTGGAAATCGGCCATGCCTCGTTGGGAAGCAGAATTGCCGGATGAATGGATATGGAAAATTATTCTGGGCGAGTACGACGGGGCGCATCAATCCCCAAGAACATGGGAGTAGCGGGGAGGAACAGCGTGAACGGATCTAGTTGCATATGGAGAACGAGGCCAGCATGAAACCGGCGAATCTAGTGATGCAGCGGGTGCTGCGAGGTGGGTCGGCTGCAATCGCAGCCATGATTATCGGAGGGGCCTCGCTCAGCTTCGCACAAGAGAGCGTGGCCGTCCGGGCAGCCATCGTGACGGGGGGGTTACCTGTCGACGATCCGAATGCTGCCGCGTGGAGTACCGCGGCGCCTGCGACATTTCCGATGTCGCCGCAAGTGCATTGGCCGAACCGTATTCAGGAAGTCACCGTTCAGGACGTAATCGTACGCGCCATGCATGACGGGAAACAAGTCGTGTTTCTCCTGGAATATCGCGACCCCACTCAGGACCCTGACGATGGAGCCGCTCTCGAATTTATGGTGGGGGATAAGAAGGCGCACTTTGCTCATGGGCAGCCGATGCTCCAGGTTGAAGGCGGCCCGGTCAATATCTGGTTTTGGAAACATAAGACAGATCAGGCGGTTGATATGACCGCCAAGGGCTTCGGCACATTGAAGGCGCAAGAGCATCAAGATGTAAAAGCCAAAGGCGCATATGCCAACGGGACCTGGAAAATCGTCTTCACCCGTAATCTCTCGACCGACCATCCCGACGAGGATGTTCAAATTACGCCGGGCAATTTCATCAATGTCGCCTTTGCCGTATGGGATGGTCGAAAGGATGGTGCTGGGGAGCTGGTTGAAAAAGGCTCTCAGAAAGCCGTCTCTTCCTGGTGGTATTTCCGAGCCGATGCGCCGCCGGACTATTCCGGCTATATGTATGCGGCGATCGCCGTTACATTGGCCCTGGGATTTCAATTTGTCCTGATCCGAAAACTCAAGAAAGGGCAGTGAGTATGAAGGCGGCAAGGCTCGGTATCATTGGATTGGCGGTTGGTGTGGTGGGGGGCTTGGCTTTAGTCGCCGGCGGGTGCGCGAACGAGCAGGAGAAGCGCGGGCACGAACTCTATGTGCACTACTGCAGCGACTGTCATGGCGAGAGTGGGAAGCAGAACGAGGGGTTTAACTGGTCATCTATGCCAGACCCGAAGCCGAAGGATCTCTCAAATAAGGGAGAGATGAGCACCTTCAAGGACGAGGAGCTCTTCGCCACCATCTCGCGCGACATGCTGGACACCAGCGAAGAAGGCGGAGATGAAATTGGCGACGACGATTTCGCGGTGCCCACGATGCCGACGTTTAAATATACGCTGTCTGAGGATGAATTGTGGGCGATCGTCGGGTATGTGC